>JAFKJY010000167.1 GCA_017305835.1 Hyphomicrobiales bacterium | reverse complement strand
GATCGTCGCATGCGAGGCCGCGCTCGACGATGCCGAAGAGTTCGCGCGTTGCGCCCGCTCCTTCCATGAGCGCATCGTCGCTTCCTGCGGCAACGAACCGCTGATCCTGCTGGTCGGCACCGTCGAAGGCATATGGTCGTCGCAATTCGCCGACGAGGCCGTCGACCGCACGGAAGTGGTGCTTGCCGATCGCAGGCGGCGCGAAGAGGCGCTGGCGCGGCATCGCCTCATCTACACGGCGATCGAAGCGGGCGACGAGCAGCAGGCCGAGCGGATCGTGCGCGAGCACTACGCGAACCGGCCACGTGGCGAGAGGATCGGGCGCAAAGTGTTGGTTCGAGCCCGCCGTGTCTGAGAGCCTCGACGTCTTCCGGATCGGGGACCGGTCGTTGACCGATCTCGACAATCTGCCGGAGCTTGACGAACTCGCAGAAGACATCATCGAGGATCTGGAAGGGGGTCTAGCGAGCTTCAAGGACGTATGGGCTACGATCTAAACCGGCTCATCCCGCCGCATTCAAGCGCGCGCTCGTGTTACCCAAAATGACACCCAGCGTCATTCGGGAGCTGCCATGGAGCGCCATGGTTTATTCCATCTATCTGAAATCATTGAAGATTTTTGGTAGCGGAGGAGGGATTCGAACCCCCGACACAAGGATTATGATTTGGCCGAGGAGACGATGCACGCTGTCACAGTTGGTAACAGGCAATTTCGTCAGCTCGTTGGAAATTATCAGGAATGCGCGTCCGACCCGTTCCGCACTACTTCGATCAGGCCCATTCAACCACGAAGCATTCAGACTCCCTCCTGATACCCAAGGCCTCCAAACCGCCAACGCAGACGATGGGAGAACTCATTACCGGAACCATCTGACGATCTGGTCCTTCGTCCCCTCGCTCAACTGATTTCTGATGAAGGCGTTTAGCCGCGCTGGATCAGGCGCTACACGCTCTGCGTCCTCTCTGATATCCCAGGTGTCGAAGTCTCTGGGGTCGCCAGCAACAATTAGTCCGATGCCGTGCCGATTGGCCTCTTCAGTAATCTCCGCAAGAGTTGGAGACTCGAACGCATCTATCTGGTCGTCCGGCACATACACAAGCAAGTATGAACGTGTAGCGGCTCGGCGATGAGCCAGTGCTTCATACACCGCCGTAACATTCAAACCTGAAAAGTGCTTCACCTCGAAGGTAACAATGTCAAAGTGGCGACCCGGTACAAACGTATACGATGTCATTGCCGCGACTGTAATATCTGGCCGCGTCCAAATTCCATCGGCACGACGTCCGCCACGGTCGGTCTTCTCAACGAGCACCTGATCGAACGGCTGGTCCAATACCCAGCGTTCTCGTATAACGACAAGCATAGGATCATATAGGCTGCTTTCGTCCGGAAATGGTGGTTCGTCCGGATGTCGACCCTCCCGATTTGCTGCAGCCTCATCAAGAACTTCACCATTCCCGGGCGGTTCTTCGGAGGGAGTTCTTCGAACGCTTCCCCCCCTGCCGCGCCCGGTGATTAGCTTTCCATTCTCGATCAGTCGCTTTCTAACAGCCAAATAGAGATCGCTGTCCCATCGCAGTATCTCATCGCGAAGGCGACGGTTGCTTACACTCCTGCCGTCTTCGGGTACTCCGGCTAACAGCTGCCCTTCGAGCCCCCCGATCTCCTCAGTGCTTCGTCCAGTAAGCGGCATATGTCCCTCTCCATCTGCGCGCCGATGTTAAGGTTGTGTAGGCCGCAAGCCCTACCACAGAATTTCCGCTGCGCGATTAGAGCAGGGAAAGTGGGCGCCTGCGGAGAGGCCACGCCCCCACACTCATGGCATTGAAATTCTCCCCGCCTAGTCCTCACTGTTCTGCTAAGTAGTGATCCAAGCGAGCCTAGCGCCCCTCTGCGTTAGTGCGAGTGCGCCTATTTACACGGTTCGCAACAGGTGTGTTCAATTCGCGGACAACCCGCCAGCACCTCATCCGAAAAAATCAAGAATGCGGTTGGGACGGATTTCCAGTCGTCTTGGTCGTCCCAAGGTACTGCAGCCACAGACGGCCCTAGCAGAGGTGCAAGCGCCGGCGACCATACCATTGCCTTTACAGATGGTATGTCCGAACCGATTAGACCTTCCCAGGTCGAGCCATCCGGATAAAGCACAAGTGAGCTTATCCCGATTATGGACTCCTTCAGTTCTAGGTGTAGAACTGAAGTTTGTCGGCCCTTGTCATCTATGAACACGATAGCGTTATCGTGGAAGGCAGGCAACGACGAATGGAACTTAAGGTACTTGTTATCGGGTTCTATACCTCTAACGAACCCGGATGAGCAATCCTGAAGGGGATTATACTTGAAATTATTTCCGCTTTTGCAGTGGAATGTTAAGCGGACGATCGTCCCTTTCCGTTCATAAATTCTATCCCTGATGCTCATCGGCCTATACCAGGTTGGCGGTTGATGCTCATCATGGCCGTGAACTCGTGCTGATTGTCAAGCTGAGCAACGAACTTGCCGGCACCCTTTCACGAAGTGCTCGAAAGCCACTGATCCTTAACAAGCCGCTCCAAATACACTAAGCGTTTGGTGCCGATCAGGAAAGCTTCTCCGATCTGCGTCGCACTAGTTCGGTCTCACTCATCTGACCAAGCGCGTCTCGGACTCCCATTAGTTACCCAATCGGTCCTGCGCAATCAGCGCCCTTGACGCCTCTGACTGTATGCTGCATATATGCAGCATACAGTCATCAGAGGAGCTGAGCATGACTGAATACAATCCTACCCAGCGGGCTGGTTCTGCAATCGCACGGCTTCGCGCCGAGGCTAACGTAACGCAAGCGGTGCTAGCGGAGAAATCGGGGCTCGACCAAAGCAGAGTCTCTCGGATCGAGAAGGGCGAAGTCGCTGCGGCTGCCGACATTGATCGTGTTCTTGACGCGCTGGGAGCGCTGGGTGTTGTTGAAGCAACCAATTTCAAGGACTTTGTTGGCCGCGACTGGCAGTACATCGAGCCTCCGTCCTTCTGGAACCCTGAGAGGGCTTGCTTAGAAATCACAGAAGAAACCCTGGCCGAGATGCAGGAATTCCTAGAAGAGGAGGAGCGTCCGTGGCCGTTGCGGAGGCAAATAGAGAGGCAACGGGAACTGCTTCTGCGCGCGGCCAGCTTCCTTGGGAAACTCAATCACAACATTGCGTTCATCGGAGATATGGGTGTTGGAAAATCAACGGCCATAAGCTTCATCTTCGACCTGCTCGTACCACCGTCGCTGGCGGATAAATCGATCAACCGACCTGTGCTCGAAACGGGTGCAGGCGGCACAACGATCTGCGAGGTGCATATCAAATCGGGCCCAGAATTTGGCATTTCGCTTGTTCCGATGAGCGATGCTGAAATGCGTGAGATAGTTGCTGACTTCTGCGCGGCTAAATGGACCCTCCATACAGCGGATACTCGGGAAGCCAGCGATAGCATTGGCGTCAGCCGAGAAGCAGAGCGCGCCATCCGCAACATGACAGGCCTCGGCCGCAAGCGCGAAACGGTCGAGGGTAAGATCATCTACCACGACCCCGTAGCCGACCTAGCCAAATCCAGTGGCAGCGAGGACGAATTCCGGACGCGCATTCTCGGTTTGATGAACTTGGACGATCGCACTCGGCGAGAGCTCTGGTACGACAGTTCGACTCGAAAGCATCCTATGGAGTGGGTGACTGAGACGTTCAAGGCAGTGAACAACGGTCGAATGAAAGATGTCCCGCTACCGAAGAGCATTGATCTTCATATACCCCATTTTGGCCGCAGCTTTGGAGAACTCGAGATCACGGTCGTCGACACCAAGGGCGTTGATGACGTTGCCGTCCGGGAAGATCTTGATCACAGATTGAAGGATGCGCGGACGGGCGTGGTTTTCTGTTCGCGGTTCAATGACGCCCCAGGAACAAGTACCCGTGTGCTCCTTCAGCACATGCGCCAAACATTTTCAGAGCGGTTTGATACCGGAAAGGTCTCCATCCTCGCACTGCCCCGTTCTGAGGAGGCCAGAGCGATGAAAGATGACATTGGCGAGCAGGCTCTGACAGATGCCGAGGGTTACGAATTCAAGCGGATGCAGGTCACCTCGGAACTTGCGGCGGAAGACTTGGCTGGCGTGCCGATGATCTTCTTCAACGTCGAAGCAGATGACGCGCCAGATATCCGCCAGCAGCTCTTTACCCAATTGAGTCGGATGAGGAAGGCGGTTGAAGATCGCCTGTTCGACCTATGTGCTGCAGCACAGGACATCATCCAGAACCATGAAGCCCAAGCGCTGAACGCTGCAATTGAGGAGGTAGCCAACAGGCTCAACACCTTTCTTAAGGGCAATCGGACACTAGGAGCCCGCGAGCGCCTTGCCCACGTCGAGGCGATCAGCACCATCAAGGGTGTTCGCTATGCTTCGACTTTATGGGCATCCGCACGCCGAAATGGAGAATACACGGGCCTCAACGTTCTCCACTTGGTGGGCGTGGGTGCCGCTCGCGACGCGCGTCTGCGCAGCGAAAGCTGGTTCAAAGGCTTGGATGCATTCTTGAAGTCCTTGAAGGCCGATGACGATTTGTCGCTGGCGACGCGTTCCATCGATCAGATTGCGGCGAGCGCTGTTGGGTCAAAGCGCGCTTTCCTAGAAGCAGCTCAACGCGGTGGAATTGAAGTATATCGAGAGCCTCTCTCGCAGTCGCCCGTCTGGTCGACATGCGCCGGGGAATGGGGTCGGGGTCCCGGCTTCAAGCTTCGCGTCGCAGACCGGCTAGAAAGCTGGTTCGAAAACGAGGCGGCTCTAAAGGAGAGGCTTGATCAAACGGTCAATGGACTATGGGAGCAAACCGTTATTGCGCCGTTGCTGCGGCTAGTCGAGGAGGGAGCACCGGAGGCCCAACCTGTAGCTGACAACGTCATTCGCATTCGAGGCCGCGTGTCAGCGTAGTGGAGTTTGTCTGCTTACGAAGCAACCCGCTCCAAATCATACCCCGACACTCGGATCTTTCAGCCTTAAATTGCGCGGCATGCGCAAGAAGCTGACCACGAAGACGATCGACGCACTTCCGCCTGCGAATGGCAAGCGGTACGAAGTGCGCGATGCTGTTCTGCCCGGCCTGCACATTCGTGTGTCGGCCACAGGTGGGAAGGTCTGGTATCTAGCGACGCGCGTCGAGGGGCGTATGCGTCGCATAAAGCTCGGTGCGTACCCGGTGATTTCCCTCTCGGACGCCCGTCGGCACGCCCAGAGCGTTTTGCGCGACATTGCCCTCGGCAAGTACGCCGAGAACGTTCCTGGCTCGCCTGAGGCGCCTACGCTCGGCGACATCATCCCCCAGTTCATCGACCGGCACGCCAAGCGCCACACGAAGGACTGGAAGGGCACGCAGAGCGTGCTCCTGCGCATGAAGAAGCTCCACGGCAAGCCGATCGACCAGATCAAGCGCGCAGACGTTGTGCGCGAACTCGAGGCGATGATCGCCGATATCGAGGAAACCGGCGGCAAAGGCACGCGGGCGAACCGCGGGCTGGCTGCGATCAAGAAGCTCTATTCATGGTGCATCGACCAAGGCATCGTCGAGATATCACCTGTGGCCGCTCTGAAGCCTCTTATCAAGGAGGTCGCGCGCGACCGCTGGCTGACCGACGACGAGATCAAATCCTTCTGGCGCGGATGCGAGGCCGAAGGTTATCCCTTCGAGCAGTTCGGCAAGCTGCTCCTGCTGACCGGCCAGCGCCTTCGGGAAATCTCCGATATGCGCTGGTCGGAGCTTGATCTTGAGAAGGCGACGCTGACGCTGAAGGGAGCGCGGACGAAGAACGGCACCACGCACGTCCTGCCGTTGTCACCGCAGGCGGTTGCCATCCTGTCGGCTATGCCCCGCTTTCTCGACTCCGATTTCGTCTTCACGACGACCGGCACGACGCCGATTTCCGGCTTCGGTCGTTTCAAGCAACGCCTCGACGTGTTCGTCGGCCTCGACGCCGACGACTGGCGCTTTCACGATCTTCGGCGTACCGCTGCGACCAACATGGCGATCATGGGCATCCAGCCGCATATCATCGAGGCCGTGCTGAACCACAAAACAGGTATCGTCTCCGGCGTTGCTGCCGTCTACAATCGCTACGCGTATGTCGATGAAAAGCGCGAGGCGTTGGAGCGGTGGGCTGATCGTGTTGCCTCGCTGATCGATGGCGAAGGGGAAAATGCCGACCGAGATCAGGAAGACCTATTTCGTGTCGCCGGTGGAGGCGTTTCAGATCGTAGGTCGGCAGAGCTTCGGGCCTAACTGGGATCCCGACAGCGTGAATGATGCCGACTCTGATCAGCGACGCATTGCACTTCAGAACTTGCGCGCAGCACTACAGAGCGGCCAAGTGTCCGCCTTCTGGCACGACTGGGACTATGAGCGCGAGCTGACTCCCGTAGATGCCGCCGGTGAGTTCTTCAGGGTCAATCTCGAAGACAACTGCATCCACCTGTCCTTCTTCGCCGGAAAGCCGATCCAATGTGGCATCCACGCGGACCAACTGGCGACCTTTATCCAATCCGAAGGAGCGACCTCGACCAAGCTGACGGTGGGCGCCGAAAGCGCATGCTTCCAGTGGTTACTCGCCATGATGTCCGGCGATGGTGATATTCCGACCAACGAGACACTTTGGCAGATGGCTCAACAGGAATTCCCCGGTTTGTCAATCGGCTCGGAATGGGGACCCTGGATCGGCGTGCAAACGGGACCCCTTTTGGGGCACGACGGTAAGCGCCCGACCGGGTGGAGCTGGTCGGGGTTGCGCAGCCCGGTCGGGCGCGTTGTTTAGGCTCCCCGGCTTTAGTTTTG
>JAFKJY010000064.1 GCA_017305835.1 Hyphomicrobiales bacterium | reverse complement strand
GGCGAAAAGGCGGACGACAGCCAATCTCCCCCCTTGAGGAGGAGATGTCCGGCAGGACAGAGGGGGGCAACGTAGGGCGCAAGCGCGTCCCGGCCGCAACAAGCTATGCTCTCCCGCCTCGGCCCGCCGCTGACGCTCGCGGTCCTCGCAGGGCCGGTGCTGGCGGGGCTGGCCGGCACGCTGCTGCCGGCCTTCGGCTACCTGCCGGCGCTGGGCGGCGAGGCGCTGACGCTCGACCCCTTCCGCCAGCTCCTCGCCCAGCCCGGCATCTGGCATTCGGCGCTGCTGTCGCTGACGGCAGGCGTGGCGACGGCGGCCGCGGCGCTCGCCATCGTCATGCTGTTCCTCGCCGGCTGGGCGGGCACGCCGGCCTTTTCCCGGCTGCAGCATCTCATATCGCCGCTGCTGTCGGTGCCGCATGCGGCCGCCGCCTTCGGGCTGGCCTTCCTGATCGCGCCGTCGGGGATCGCCGCCCGGCTCATCTCGCCCTGGCTGACCGGCTGGGAGCGGCCGCCGGACGTGCTGATCGTCAACGACCCGGCCGGGCTCGCCATGATGGCCGGGCTGGTGGTGAAGGAGATCCCGTTCCTGCTGCTGATTTCGCTCGCCGCGCTGCCGCAGGCCGACCCTTTCCGCCGGCGCAGGCTCGCCGCCTCGCTCGGCTACGGCCGCATGGCCGGCTTCCTGTTCGGCACCTGGCCGGCGATCTACCGGCAGATCCGGCTCGCCGTCTTCGCCGTGATCGCGTTTTCGTCCTCCGTCGTCGACGTCGCGATCATCCTCGGCCCGACGCGGCCGGCCACGCTCGCCGTGCGGCTGGTCGGCTGGATGAACGACCCGGAGCTGACCATGCGCTTCCTCGCCTGCGCGGGCGCGGTGCTCCAGCTCGGCGTGACGGCCGCCGCGCTGGCGCTGTGGATCGGGCTGGAGCATGCCGGCGCTTGGCTGCGCGACCGCGCGGCCGCCGGGGGCCTGAGGCTGCGGCGCGACCGGCCGGCGGCGCTCGGCGCGCTCGCCGCCATGACCGCTTCCGCCATTGTCGTGCTTGCCGGCTTGGCGACGCTGGCGCTGTGGTCGGTGGTCGGGCTGTGGCAGTTTCCCGACGCGCTGCCAGCGGCCTTCACGCTGCGGAGCTGGGAGGCGGCGCTGCCGCGCATCGCCGCGCCGCTCGGCACGACGCTGGCGGTCGCCACCGCCGCGACGCTCGCGGCGACCGCGCTGGCGCTGCTATGCCTCGCCGAGGAGGACCGCGCCGGCCGGCGGCGGATCGCGCTGGCGCTGGTCTACCTGCCGCTGATCGTGCCGCAGGTGGCCTTCCTGTTCGGGCTCCAGCTCCTGTTCGGCCTGACCGGCGCGGCGCCGGGCCTGCCGGCGCTGGCGCTGACGCATCTCGTCTTCGTCATGCCCTACGTGCTGCTGTCGCTCTCCGACCCATGGCGCGCCTTCGACCGCCGCTACGAGGCCGTGGCGCACGGGCTCGGGCACGGCCGGGCCTCGACGCTCATGCGCATCAAGCTGCCGATGCTGATGCGCGCGGTGCTTGTCGCCGCCGCGGTCGGCTTCGCGGTGTCGATCGGGCAGTACCTGCCGACGCTGCTCGTCGGCGCCGGCCGGCTGCCGACCATCACCACCGAGGCGGTGGCGCTCGCTTCCGGGGGCAATCGCCGCGTCATCGGCGTCTACGCCTTCCTGCAGGCGGTGCTGCCCTTCCTCGGCTTCGCCGTTGCAACGGCAGTCCCGGCGCTGCTATTGCGCCGCTTTCGGGCGATGCGGGCATAGGACGGCATGCAGGACGGAGCCGAGGCAGCCTCAGACGCGGCGCGCGACGGGCGCGGGCTCAGCCTCGACCGCGTCGCGATCGGCCTCGGCGGGCGGCCGCTGGTGGCCCTCGACGGCCATGTCGCCGGCGGCGAGGTGCTGACGGTGATGGGCCCGTCCGGCTCCGGCAAGTCGACGCTGCTCGCCTTCGTCGGCGGCTTCCTCGACCCGGCTTTTTCCGCACAGGGCAGAATATTCATCGACGGGCAGGACATCACCGACGCGCCGGCCGAGACGCGGCATGTCGGCATCCTGTTCCAGGACCCGCTGCTGTTTCCTCACATGACGGTCGCCGGCAACCTCGCCTTCGCGGTTCCGCAGGACGTGCGCGGCCGGGCGGCGCGGACCGCGCTGGTCGAAGCAGCACTCGCCGGCGTCGGGCTCGACGGTCTCGGGGCGCGCGACCCCGACACGCTGTCGGGCGGCCAGAAGGCGCGGGTGGCGCTGGCGCGGGTGCTGTTGTCGCGGCCGCGCGCGCTGCTGCTCGACGAACCCTTCTCGCGGCTGGACGCGCCGCTCAGGGCGCAGATGCGCGAGCTGGTGTTCTCCAGCGCCCGCGAACGCGGCCTGCCGGTGCTGCTCGTCACCCACGACGCCGCCGACGCCGAGGCCGCCCACGGCACCATCGTGACGATCGGCGAGGGCTGAGATGGCCGCCCTGCCCGAGCTCCCCGTCACCGCCGTGCTCGGCGAGCTCGCCGCCGCGCTGGACGGCGCGGGCAAGGCGGTGCTGGTCGCGCCGCCGGGCGCCGGCAAGACGACGCTGGTGCCGCTCGCCCTGCTTCAAGCCGGCTGGCGCGGCGACGGCACGATCCTGCTCTTGGAGCCACGCCGGCTCGCGGCGCGTGCCGCCGCCCGGCGCATGGCGGCGCTGCTCGGCGAGGAGCCGGGCGGCACGGTCGGCTACGCCATGCGCATGGACAGCCGCACGTCTGCCAGGACGCGCATCCTCGTCGTCACCGAGGGCGTGCTCGCCCGCATGATCCTCGACGACCCCGAGCTTAAGGGCATCGCGGCGGTGGTCTTCGACGAGTTCCACGAGCGTTCGCTGGACGGCGATTTCGGGCTGGCGCTGGCGCTCGACGTGCAGGGCGCGCTCAGGCCCGACCTGCGCCTGCTCGTCATGTCGGCCACGCTCGACGGCGCGCGGGTGGCGGCACTTCTGGGCGACGCGCCGGTGGTCGAGAGCCGCGGCCGCAGCTTCCCCGTCGAGATCGTCAATCGCGAGCGGCCCGCCGACCAGCGCATCGAGGAGGCGGTTGCCGCGGCGGTCCGCGAGGCGCTGGCACGCGAGACCGGCAGCGTGCTCGCCTTCCTGCCCGGCCAGCGCGAGATCGAGCGGACGGCGGCGCTGCTCGAAGGCCGCGTGCCCGGCGACACCGACATCGTGCCGCTCTACGGCAATCTCGACGGCCGCGCGCAGGACGCCGCGATCCGCCCGGCGCCGGCCGGCCGGCGCAAGGTGGTGCTGGCGACCGCCATCGCCGAGACCTCGATCACCATCGACGGCGTGCGGGTGGTTGTCGATTCCGGCCTGTCGCGACTGCCGAAATACGAGCCGGCGACCGGGCTGACGCGGCTGGAGACGATGCGGGTTTCCCGCGCCTCCGCCGAGCAGCGCGCCGGCCGCGCCGGCCGCACGGAGCCGGGCGTCGCGATCCGCCTGTGGCGGGCGGAGCAGACCGCGGCGCTGCCGGCCTTCTCGCCGCCCGAGATCCTCGAAGCCGACCTTTCCGGCCTCGTGCTCGACTGCGCCGCCTTCGGCGTCGCCGACCCGGCCGCGCTCTCCTTCCTCGACCCGCCGCCGGCCCCGGCGCTCGCAGAGGCAAAGGCGCTGCTGCGGGAGCTGGGCGCCGTCGACGCGGCCGGGCGGCTGACGGAAGCGGGCGCCGCGATGCGCAGGCTCGCCTTGCCGGTGCGGCTGGCGCACATGGTGGCGGAAGCCGCGAGACACGGCGCGACGGACGAGGCGGCGCGGCTCGCCGTGCTGCTCACCGAGCGTGGGCTTGGGGGCACCGGCCCCGACCTCGACCAGCGGCTGGCCCGGTTCGCCACGGACCGCTCCGCGCGGGCGGAGGCGGCACGGGGGCTGGCGCAGAGGCTGGCGGCTTCCACCTTGCCCATTGCGGGTAAAGGCATCGGTGCCGGCGCCCTCCTGCTGCACGCCTATCCCGACCGCGTCGCGAAGCAGCGCGGCGGGCACGGGCGCTATGTGCTCGCCAACGGGCGCGGGGCGGTGCTGGAGGAGACAGAGGCGCTGGCGCGCGAGCCGTTCCTCGTCGTCGCCGACCTCCAGGGCAAGGCGCAGGCCGCCCGCATCGCATCCGCCGCCGCGCTCGCCGAGGACGACATCCGCGCCGCGCTCGCCGGCCGCATCGAGCGGAAGACCGAGACGGCCTTCGACGCCGGGAAGCGCGCCGTGCGCGTGCGCGAGACCGAGCGGCTGGGCGCGATCGTGCTTGCCGAGCGCATGCTGCCGGCGCCGAAGGGCGAGGCCGCGAACCGCGCGGTGATCGAGGCGATCCGCGCCAACGGCCTGTCGCTGCTGCCGTGGGGAAAGGGTGCTGCCGCGCTGCGCCACCGGCTCGGCTGGCTCCGGCAGGGCCTCGGCGCACCGTGGCCGGACGTCTCCGACGCGACGCTCACCGAGCGGCTGGAGGACTGGCTGGCACCCTTCCTGCCCGGCGAGCCGGCGCTCGACCGCATCCCCGCGCAGGCGCTGACCGACGGGCTGATGTCGCTCGTGCCCTACGATCTGCATCGCAGGATCGACGCGCTGGCGCCGACCCATTTCGACGCGCCGTCGGGCAGCCGCGTGCCGATCGACTACGAAGGCGAGCAGCCGGTGCTGTCGATCCGCGTGCAGGAGCTGTTCGGGCTCTCCGAGCACCCGTCGATCGCCGGCGGCACGGTGCCGCTGACGCTGGAGCTGCTGTCGCCCGCGCACCGGCCGATCCAGACGACGCGTGACCTGCCCGGCTTCTGGCGCGGCTCGTGGGCCGACGTCAGGGCCGACATGCGCGGCCGCTATCCCAAGCATGTCTGGCCGGAGAACCCGCTGGAAGCGCAGGCGACCAGCCGCGCCAAGCCACGGAAATAGCACCTTGGCGCGGCGGCCGTCGCGTCGCATAAGGCTGGCCATGGCCCACGACGTCCTCGCCCCGCAGCCCGCCGAGTTCCACCGGCTGAGGCTCAACACGCTGATCCGCCTGCGCTGGCTGGCGCTGGCCGGCCAGAGCGCGGCCGTGCTGGTGGTGGCGTTCTGGCTCTCCTTCCCGCTGCCGGTCGCGCTGTGCTTCGCGCTGATCGCCTGCTCGGCCTGGCTCAACCTCTTCCTCACCTTCCGCTACCCGGCCACGCACCTGCTCGAGCCGCATGCGGCGCTCGTGCTGCTCACCTTCGACGCGGCGCAGCTCGCCGGCCTGCTCTACGTCACCGGCGGGCTGACCAACCCGTTCTCGCTACTGATGACGGTCCCGGTGGTGATCTCGGCCACTTCGCTGCCGATGCGGCTGACGGCGCTTCTGGGCGTGCTGGTGATCGCGGCGGCGACGCTGCTCGCCATCTTCCACCTGCCGCTGCCGTGGTTTCCCGGCACGCAGATCGCCATGCCCTTCATCTACGTCGCCGGCATGTGGATGGCGCTGATCTCGTCGATCCTGTTCACCGGCGTCTATGCCTACCGCGTGGCGGAGGAGGCGCGGCTGCTCGCCAACGCGCTGTCGGCGACGGAGCTGGTGCTGCAGCGGGAGCAGCACCTGTCGGCGCTGGACGGGCTGGCGGCGGCGGCCGCGCACGAGCTCGGCACGCCGCTCGCCACGATCGCGCTGGTGGTCAAGGAAATGGAGCGCGCGCTGGGCAACGACCCGCGCCTGCGCGACGACGTGGCGCTGCTGAAGTCGCAGACCGAGCGATGCCGCGGCATCCTCAAGCGGCTGACCAACCTGTCGTCGGAGGGCGAGGCGCACATGGCGCGGCTGCCCTTCACCTCGCTGATCGAGGAGGTGGCGGCGCCGCACCGCGAGTTCGGCATCGACATCCGGCTGGAGCCGGGCCGGCGCGAGGGCGCCGAGCCGGTCGCGCGGCGCAACCCGGGCGTGCTCTACGGGCTCGGCAACCTCGTCGAGAACGCCGTCGACTTCGCCCGCGAGGCGGTGACGGTCGAATGGAGCTGGGACGCGGCGCGGGTGCGCATCGCGGTCACCGACGACGGGCCGGGCTATCCGGCCGAGATCCTCGACCGCATCGGCGAGCCCTACATGACGCGGCGCGGCGGCGCCGAGGCCGGCGGCGGGCTGGGGCTGGGCCTGTTCATCGCCAAGACGCTGCTGGAGCGCTCGGGCGCCACCATCGCCTTCTCCAACGCCAGCGAGCCGGGCAAGGGCGCGCAGGTCACGGTCGAATGGCCGCGCGAGACGTTCGCGCTGCCCGCCGGGCCGCTGCCGCTTGCTGGACAGGATGCCGAAATCCGCTAAACAGGGCCGGACGAACCGAAAGGAACCCACATGGCCGAGGATGGCGACGACGCGGGCGCCGAAGCGCTGGGTGCCGACCGCAGCCTGCTCATCGTGGAGGACGACAAGCCCTTCCTCACCCGGCTGGCGCGCGCCATGGAAGGGCGCGGCTTCGCCGTCGAGACGGCCGAGGGCGTCGAGGAGGCGGTGGCCAAGGTGAAGGCGGCCGCGCCCGCCTATGCGGTGGTCGACATGCGGCTGGGCGACGGCAACGGTCTCGACGTGGTGGCCGCCATCCGCGAGCGGCGCAGCAATGCCCGCATGATCGTGCTGACCGGCTACGGCAACATCGCCACCGCGGTGACGGCGGTGAAGCTCGGCGCGGTCGACTACCTCGCCAAGCCGGCCGACGCCGACGAGATCTTCGCCGCGCTCACCCACCAGGGCGAGCGCCCGGCCCCGCCGGAGAACCCGATGTCGGCCGACCGGGTGCGCTGGGAACACATCCAGCGCGTCTACGAAAGCTGCGACCGCAACGTCTCCGAGACCGCGCGCCGGCTGAACATGCATCGACGCACGCTGCAGCGGATCCTGGCGAAGCGGGCGCCGCGATGAAGCGAGTAGCGAGTAGGGAATAGCGAGTAGGGAATAGCGAATAGAGTGTGGGAAACTGGAACGCAGCTAAGGTCCTTTTCCCCTATTCGCTATTCGCTATTCCCTACTCGCTCCTTCAATCCCCTTCCCCCTCCAGCGACGGCACCGACACCCCCGCCATCTCGGCGGCGGTGAGGCGGGCGGCACCGGAGCGCGCGATCCTCAGCATCAGCGCCCGGCGGACATGCGCGGCGAGCCTGTGCTCCGGCGCCTCGCGCAGGATCTCGGCGCCGTAGCCGTCCGAAAGCATGAAGCCGCATTCTTCGGGAAAGATGTGGGCCGGTACCTCGGGATGGGTGGCGAAGAAGAAGCGGTCGCAGAACAGTCGGTATTCGGGCCATTTGCGGTCGACGCGGAAATCCTCGATCGACGACTTGATCTCGATGATCCAGATGTCGCCGTTGCGGGCGAGCGCGACCAAGTCGGCGCGGCGGCCCGTCGCCAGCGACAGCTCCGGCAGCACCGCCGCGCCCATCTCGACCAGCAGACGCTGGACGCCGCGGCGGATGACCATGGCGCGCTCCGACTGGCGGCCATCGGCGAGCGGGTTCAGGGGAATCGGCGACACGATCGGCATGGATGCCCTTATCGCACGCCGTGTTCACGTTTTGAACCCGTCATCGGCCCGACGGGCATACCGCGACGGAAAGCGCACGCCGTGAGCGCATGCGGCTTGGGCGGCCGCCCACCGCAGGTTGTGGACAACCGGCCCCGCTTCACATTGCCGTGAGCTGTTGCCTATTTACCATACTGGTTCGGCGAAGCGCCCGGCGCCCGGCCGCGCGCGGCACAAACGGCTTGGCAATCAAAGGCCGCCGCGCTCTAACAATCGGGCGAAAATGAGGCTCGATTCGAGCCAGAGGGCATTGCGGGGATCACGGATTTTCATGATGCGGGTAAAGACAATTCTCGCGGCGGCGGCAATTTCGCTGTCGGCCGCGCTCGCCGGCTGCACCACCGGCGGCATGTTCTATGCGGCCGACTACAGCGCGCGCAAGGATTCGGGCTTCCAGATGCCCGCGATCCCGATCTACAAGGTGCCGGCCAAGTTCCACCGCCAGCCGGTCAGCTACCAGACCAAGGAACAGCCCGGCACGGTCATCGTCGATACCAAGAACAAGTTCCTCTACTACGTCATGGGCGGCGGCAAGGCGATGCGCTACGGCATCGGCGTCGGCAAGGAAGGCTTCGAGTGGAAGGGCACGACCACCGTCGCGATGAAGCGCGAGTGGCCGGTCTGGACGCCGCCGGCGGCGATGATCAAGCGCCGCCCAGACCTGGCGAAGTGGCGCGGCGGCATGCCCGGCGGCCCGGAGAACGCGCTCGGCGCGCGCGCCATGTACCTGTTCAACAAGGGCGGCGATTCGGGCTACCGGCTGCATGGCACGCCGGAGTGGAGCTCGATCGGCAAGGCGATGTCGTCGGGCTGCATCCGGCTGATGAACCAGGACGTCATCGACCTCTACGAGCGCGTCAAGGTCGGCGCGAAGGTCATCGTGATGTAGGGCCGTCCCAGGCAACGAGACGGACCAAATGAAAAACCGGGCCTCGAGCCCGGTTTTTTGTTGCCTGTCCTTGCTGCCGCCTGCGCGGCGCCGCGCCGGATCAGGCGGCGACCTGCTCCACCTGCTGGACCTCGGGCACGAAGTGCTTCAGCAGGTTCTGGATGCCGTGCTTCAGCGTCGCGGTGGAGGACGGGCAGCCGGCGCAGGCGCCCTTCATGTAGAGGAACACGGTGCCGTTCTGGTAGCCGCGGAAGGTGATGTCGCCGCCGTCCTGGGCAACGGCCGGGCGCACGCGGGTGTCGAGCAGCTCCTTGATCGTGACCACGATCTCGGCGTCCGCCTCGTCGTAGAACTCCTCGCCCTCGGCGGTATCGACGCCTGCCCCGGCCGGCGCCATCACCGGCTGGCCGGACATGAAGTGCTCCATGATGGCGCCGAGGATGGCCGGCTTGAGATGCTGCCAGTCGGGACCGTCTTCCTTGGTGACGGTGATGAAGTCGTAGCCGAAGAAGACGCCGGTGATGCCGGGAATGGCGAACAGCCGCTCGGCGAGCGGCGAGTCCTGCGCGGCGGCATCGGCGTCGCGGAAGTCCGCCGTGCCGGCTTCCAGCACAACCTTGCCGGGCAGGAACTTGAGCGTGGCCGGGTTCGGCGTGGTTTCGGTCTGGATGAACATCGGGGCGCTCCCGCGGGCTTTCTTTGGAAAGGTTCTAAATAGACCCGGCTCCGGCCGGGTTCAAGCAAGGATATGATCCCAATATAGGGATGCGGGAAGGCCGGCGGAAGGTCCAGAGGCGCGGTCGCGCGTCAGGCCAGGCTCTCTATGTCCTCGTCCGACAGGCTCTGCGGCACCACGGTGACCGGAATCGGGAAGGCGGCCGCCTTGCCGGCGATCGAGGAGACGAGCGGGCCGGGACCCTCCTTCGAGCCGCCCGCGGCGAGCACGAGGATGGCGATGTCCTGGTCCTCCTCGATCAGCTTGTGGATCTCCTCCACCGCATGGCCCTCGCGGATGACCAGCTCGGGCTCGATGCCGATCGTCTCGCGGACCTTGGACGCCTGGGCCTCCAGCGCGCCGGAGGCGGCCGTGCGGGCCTCCTCGCGCATGATCTCCTTGACGCCCAGCCATTGCTGGAAATCGGCCGAGTCGATCACGAACAGCAGGACGACGACGCCCCCCGTCGTCTTGGCGCGGCGCGCGGCATAGGCGACGGCGCGCTCGCATTCAGGCGTCTCGTCGACGACGGTGAGGAACTTGCGCCGGTGGCCGGCTTCCCTGCTGAGACGCTTCGATACCATGCGCGGACCTCGCGGCTGTTTTCACCAAGAGCAGTCTGACACCCGCCGCCCCGCGACCGCAAGGCGGCGGGCGGTATCAATCCTGAAGGAGGCCGATGATGTCACGCACCGTCGTCATGGTCTGCTCGGCGAGCACGCCGGCGCGCTCGCCGCCGTCCTTCAGCACGGCATCGACATAGGCGGTGTCGGCCATGATGCGGCGCATCTCGGCCGCGATGGGCGCGAGCTTCTCCACCGCGAGGCCGGCGAGCGCCGGCTTGAAGGCGGAGAATTGCTGGCCGCCGAACTCCTTCAGCACCTGCTCCTTCGACATGTCGGCCAGGCCCGCATAGATGCCGACGAGGTTCTTCGCCTCGGGGCGCCCTTCCAGGCCGTCGACCTCGCTCGGCAGGGCGTCGGGGTCGGTCTTGGCCTTCTTGATCTTCTTCGAGATCGCGTCGGCGTCGTCGGTCAGATTGATGCGCGACAGGTCGGACGGGTCCGACTTCGACATCTTCTTGGAGCCATCGCGCAGGCTCATGATGCGCGCGGCCGGGCCGCCGATCAGCGGCTCGGTGAGCGGGAAGAAGCCGTTGACCGTCTCCTCGCCGACCTGCATCTCGACGCCGACGCCGAGCTTGGCGATGCGGGCCGAGAAGTCGTTGTTGAACTTCTGGGCGATGTCGCGGGTGAGCTCCAGATGCTGCTTCTGGTCCTCGCCGACCGGCACGTGGGTGGCGCGGTAGACGAGGATGTCGGCGGCCATCAGGCTCGGATAGGCGAGCAGGCCGAGCGAGGCGTTCTCGCGGTCCTTGCCGGCCTTGTCCTTGAACTGCGTCATGCGGTTCATCCAGCCGATGCGCGCCACGCAATTGAAGATCCAAGCGAGCTCGGCGTGCTGCATGACCCGGCTCTGGTTGAAGACGATGTGCTTCTTCGGGTCGATGCCGGAGGCGAGGAAGGCGGCGGTGATCTGGCGGGTCTGGTCGGCCAGGTCGTCATAGACCATCTGCGCGGTCAGCGAATGCAGGTCGACGACGCAATAGATGCAGTCATAGTCGTCCTGCAGCGCGACGAAGCGCCGGATCGCGCCGAGATAGTTGCCGAGATGGAGGTTGCCTGTCGGCTGGACGCCGGAGAAGACGAGTTGCTTGAAGCTGCTCATGGGTGGGATTCCGTGGCTTGTGGAGGGCCGTTTCGCGCGCGGCGAAAATCGGTGCGCGGCTTATGGACGAGGCGCGAAGGAGGCGCAAGGGCGACTTCGGGCGAATTTGACTGTTGGCGGGATCGGCTACATATTGGCATCTACATGACGGAGGCTACATGCCGTGACCATCAACATCACCAACCGGGAAGCGGACACGCTCACGCGGCGGCTGGCTCGGATCGAGGGCGTGAGCCTCACCGAGGCGATCGTCATCGCCATGCGGGAAGCCCTGGCGCGGCGCCGGACGGCCGACAGCATGCGCGCATCGGTCGACCGCCTGCATGCGGAGTTCGGCGTCAAGCTGACCGACGAGCGGCGGGAGCCGCTGCCGCGCAGCGTCTATGACGAGATGTCCGGCGAGGACCAGTTCTGATGTTCGTGGATGCGGCGGCCATGGTCGCAGTGCTCGGCCGCGAGGCCGAGATGGACCGCTGCATCGAGGCGATGGCAGCCGTGGAAAAGGCCTTCACCTCGCCCATCGCGGTGTGGGAGGCCGCGATGGCACTGGCGAGGCCGGACAAGCTCGATCTGCCGGTATCGGCCGGCTTCGGCCTCGTCATGCAGTTCCTGCAGGACAACGGGATCGAGCTGCGCCAGCTTCCCCCGCCGGAGGAGCTCGTGGCGCTCTCCGCCTCGGCGGCGGAGCGCTTTCGCGGTAAGACGGGCTATCTCAACCTCGCCGACTGCTTCCATTACGCCTGCGCGAAGCACTATGCCGCGTCGGTGCTTTCGACCGCCGACGAATTCCGCTTCACCGACCTCGACGTCGTCGCATGAGGCGTCAGGCTCAGCCACGCTTCCCGCCGCGCCTGAGGTTGCGGCGGAGCATGCCGAGGTCGGCGCCGCCGATGGCGAAGGCGACGGCGAAGTAGACGAGCATCGCCGCGCCGATCAGGCCGCCGAGCGCCACCGCCTGGTGCCGCAGCGGGCTCGCCGGGGCAAGCCAGCCCGACAGCCAGCCGACGGCGAAATGGACGAACAGCGCCATCAGCGCGGCGGCGACGACGAGACGCGGGATGCGCGTCAGGAGCGGGACGTCGCGGCCCCACTGGCGGCGCCTGAGCAGCGTCGCGAACAGCAGGACGGCGTTGGCCCAGCCGGCCACGACCGAGGCGATGGCGATGCCCGGCGCGCCCATCGAGGGGAACAGCGTCAGCGCGATGGCGATGTTGATCGCCACCGAGATCGCCGCGAAGATCATCGGCGTGCGGGTGTCCTCGCGCGCGAAGAAGCCCGGCGTGAACGCCTTGATGAGGACGAAGGCGGGGAGGCCGAGGCCGAAGATGGCGAGGATGCTGCCCACCATCGCCGTATCGTCCTGCGAGAAGGCGCCGCGCTCGTAGAGCACGCGCACGATCGGCTCCGACATCACCAGCAGGGCGGCGGCGGCCGGCAGCGTCATGAACAGGCTGAACTCGACCGAGCGGTTCTGCAGGTTCGAGGCCTCCCGGTCGTTGCCCGCCTTGAGCGCGCGCGCCAGCTCGGGTAGCAGCACGATGGCGACGGCGATGCCGATGACGCCGAGCGGGAGCTGGTAGACGCGGTCGGCGAGCGACAGCGACGAGATGGCGCTCGCCTCAGCCGAGGCGATGACGGTGCCGACCAGCGTGTTGATCTGGGTGATGCCGCCGGCGACGGCGGCGGGCAGCGCCAGCCACAGCAAGCGCCTGACGTTGGGCGTCAGGCGCGGCCGGCGGAAGCCGATGCGTACGCCGGCATGGCGCACGGCGAACCAGACGATGGCGAGTTGCACCAGCCCGGCGGCGAGCACGCCCCAGGCAAGACCGTAGCCGATCCCGACCGCGCCCAGCCCCTGCCGCCAGGCCCATAGCAGCACCGCGATCAGGATGATATTGAGGAAGACCGGCGCGACCGCGGCGGCGAAATAGCGCCGCAGCGCGTTGAGCATGCCGCTCATCATGGCGGCCAGCGACATGCAGATCAGGTAGGGGAACATGATCGTGGCCAGCGGCACGGCCAGCTCGAACTTGCCGGGCTCGTCGACGAAGCCGGGCGCGATGACGGTCGCGACCAGCACCGGCATGGCGAACTCCATGACGATGGTCAGCGCCAGGAGCACGGTGAAGAGGACGCCGAACACCTCCTCCGAGAAGCGGCGCGCGCCGTCGACGCCGTT
This sequence comes from Hyphomicrobiales bacterium, assembly GCA_017305835.1. GTDB lineage: Bacteria > Pseudomonadota > Alphaproteobacteria > Rhizobiales > Rhizobiaceae > RCIO01. The sequence continues at coordinate 44,862 of JAFKJY010000064.1, read as the reverse complement.
CGCCTCGATCTCCTTGGCGAAGAGCGGCACGAAGGCGGTGTTGAATGCACCCTCGGCGAACAGGCGGCGGAAGGTGTTGGGGAACTGGAAGGCGGCGTAGAAGACGTCCGCCACCGGCCCGGTCCCGAGGAAGGCCGCCATCATCATCTCGCGGACGAAGCCGAGAAGCCGGCTCATCAGCGTGCCGGCACCGACGGTGGCGAATTTCTGCAGAAGGTTCGACCGCTGCGGCGCGGCCTCTGCCGGCGCGCTCATTCCACGGCCGCGCGTTCGCGGCCCGCCGCACCCTGCGCCGGCCTGGCGGACGCGGCCGCCTCGCCCGAGAGCGTGGCGACCAGCCGCTCGCGGATCGCGGCGACGCGGGTCGGGCTCTCGATCTTGTGGCCGGTGAGATCGGTGACGTAGAAGGTGTCGATCACTTTTTCCCCAAACGTGGTGATGTGCGCCGACGCGATGTCGAGCGACAGGTCCGAGATCGCGCCGGTGATCTCCGACAGCAGGCCGGGCCGGTCCAGCCCCTCGACCTCGATCACGGAGAAGCGGTTCGACAGCGTGTTGCGCAGCTCGGCGCGCGGCTCGATGCGGAAGGCCTTTGCCCCGCGCTTGGGCTTGGCGCGCTGCTGGATGATCTGCGGCAGCCAGCTCTTGCCCGACAGCACGTCCTCGATCAGCCGGCCGACGCGCTCGGCCCGGCGGCGCTCGTCGTCGTCATGGGCGAACTCGCGGTTGATGAGGATGGTGTCGAGCGCGCGGCCGTCGGAGGTGGTGAAGATCTGCGCGTCGACGATGTTGCCGCCGGCCGCCGCGCAGGCGCCGGCGATGATCGACAGCAGGCGCGGATGGTCGGGCGCCAGCACGGTGATCTCGGTCACCGCCTCGAACTCGAGCGTGCGGATCGTGGTGGCGAGCTGGCGGCCGGACTTGTCGGCCTCGCGGATGAAGGCGGCGTGGCGGAGCTGGTCCTCGAGCGCGACGGTGAGCAGGTAATTCTCGTAGTGCAGCTTCAGGTAGCGTTTGCGGTCGCGCTCCGGCCAGTCCGACAGCGCCTCGGCCAGCCGCTGGCGCGCTTCCTCGGTGCGGGTGGCGCGCGCGACCTCGGAGAAGCCGCCGGTGAGCAGTAGCTCGGTCTCGTAGTAGAGCGTGCGCAGGAGCTGGCCCTTCCAGCCGTTCCAGACGCCGGGGCCGACGCCGCGTATGTCGCAGACCGTCAGGATCAGCAGCAGCTTCAGCCGCTCGACAGACTGCACGACGTTGGCGAAGTCCTCGATCGTCTTGCGGTCGTTCAGGTCGCGGGTCTGGGCGGTCATCGACATCAGCAGATGGTGCTCGACCAGCCAGGCGATGAGGTCGGCGTCCTCCTCGCCGAAGCCCATATGCGGGGCGAGCCGGCGGGCGATGCGGGCGCCAGCGATCGAATGATCCTCCGGGCGGCCCTTGGCGATGTCGTGCAGCAGGATCGCCACGTAGAGCACCTCGCGGCGCTTGGCGAGGTCCGGCATCAGCGAATGCGACAGCGGGTGCACCTTTGCGCCGTCGCCGCGCTCGATCTCGGCCAGCACGCCGATGCAGCGCAGGAGATGCTCGTCCACCGTGTAGTGGTGGTACATGTTGAACTGCATCATCGCCACGATCCTGTTGAAGTCGGGGATGAGCTTGCCGAGCAGCCCGGCCTCGTTCATGCGGCGCATGTTGAGTTCGGGGTTGCGGTCCGACGTCAGCAGGTCGAGGAAGAGGCGGTTGGCCTCGGGATCGCGGCGCAGATTGCGGTCGACCAGCCCAAGCGAGCGGGTGAGCAACTGCATGGCGTCGGGATGGTATTCCAGCCCGTGCCGGTCGGCGAACCAGAACAGCCGGATCAGGTTGACCGGATCACGCTCGAAGACGTGGTCGTCAGCCACCGTGATGCGGCTGTTGTCGATCAGGAAGTCGCTGGTGCCGGGCAGCTTGCGCCGCCGCCGCGAGAAGCTGTTGAACAGCCGGTTGAAGCCCGGCGCGTGCTTGGCCTGCTCGTCTTCCAGCTTGGCGCAGAAGATGCGGGTCAGGTCGCCCACGCTCTTGGCCAGCAGGAAGTAGTGCTTCATGAAGCGCTCGACCGCCGACAGGCCGGGATGGCTCGTATAGCCGAGCCGGCGGGCGATGTCGGGCTGGATGTCGAAATGCAGCCGCTCCTCGGCCCGGCCGGTGAGGAAGTGCATGTGGCAGCGCACGGCCCAGAGGAAGTCCTCGGCCTTGCGGAACTCCAGATATTCGCGGCGGGTGAAGACGCCCTTGTCGACCAGCTCCTCGCCGGTGCGGACGCGGTAGAAATACTTTCCGATCCAGAACAGCGTGTGCAGGTCGCGCAGGCCGCCCTTGCCGTCCTTGACGTTGGGCTCGACCAGATAGCGGCTCTCGCCGGCCTTGGCGTGGCGCTCGTCGCGCTCGGCGAGCTTGGCCTGCACGAATTCGGGGCCGGTGCTGCGCACCACCTCGTCGTCGAAACGGGCGACCAGCTCGTCGGCGAGACCGCGGTCGCCCCAGATGAAGCGCGCCTCCAGGATCGAGGTGCGGATCGTCATGTCGGCGCGCGACTGGCGGATGCACTCGTCGACGTTGCGGGTGGCGTGGCCGACCTTGAGGCCGAGATCCCACAATACGTAGAGGATGTACTCAACGATCTGCTCGCCGAGCGGCGTCTGCTTGTAGGGCAGCACGAACAGGAGGTCGATGTCGGAGCCCGGCGCCAGCGTGCCGCGGCCGTAGCCGCCGACGGCGACCACCGCCATGCGCTCGCCCTGCGTCAGGTTGCGGGCCTGGTAGACATGGCCGACGGCGAAATCGTGCAGCGCGGCGATGATCTCGTCCATCAGATGCGACAGGCGCGCCGCGCAGGCGGTGCCGCCGCCGTCCTCGGCCAGCATCGCCTCGGCGCGCGCGCGGCCGGCGGCCATGCGCTCCTTGAGCAGCGCCAGCACCTGCTTGCGCACCTGCGGGGCCGAGCCGTCGCCGCCATTGGCGGCGGCGAGCGCGGCGAGATCGGCGCGGAGGGCCGCGCCGTCGACGATCTCGTTCAGCTTGAGCGGAATCTTTGCCATTGCGGCGCGACGGAAGCTCGAAAATGGGCTTTTGCGTGACCGGCGGGTCTATAGCGCGTTTCGCGCTGCGGCGATACAGCCGCGGCCGCCGTCAGGAGGCCGCGCGCCAGCGCCGCGACAGCACGAATTCCTTCAGGTCGGGCGCCGACATGGGCCGCGCGAAGGCGTAGCCCTGCAAGGCGTTGCAGCCAAGCTGGCGCAGCACGCGGGCGTGCTCCATCGTCTCGACGCCCTCGGCCAGCACCTCGATGCCGAGCGACTTGCCGATGTCGATGATGGAGCCGACGAGCTGGCGCTGGCGGGCCGAGCGGACGATCGGCATGACGATCTGGCGGTCGATCTTGAGGCGGCGCGGCTTCAGCTTCATCAGGCTGACGATGGAGGCGTAGCCGGTGCCGAAATCGTCGATCTCGATGTCGATGCCGAGTTCCTTGATGCGGTCGACGTTCCAGGCGAGCAGCTCGTCCTGCTCGTCGAGGAAGATCGATTCGACAAGCTCGAAGGAAATCGTGTTGGGCTGGATGTCGAGGCCGGCGAGGTTGGTGATCAGCTCGTCGTCGCGCAGCCGCCGCGCCGAGACGTTGACCGAGGCCTTGGGGATGCCGAGGCCGGACAGGCGCCAGGCGGCCATGTCGCGCAGCGTCTGCTCCAGCACCACCCGGTCGATGGCCGCGACGACGTTCAGCTCCTCGGCGATCTTCAGGAAGGCGCTCGGCGGCAGCAGGCCGTCGGTCGGGTGGTCCCAGCGCGCCAGCGCCTCGACGCCGACCACCTCGTGGGTGTCGGCGGAGAACTGCGGCTGGTAGTGGACGACGAACTGGCCGTTCTCCAGCCCCGACAGGATCTCGTCGGCGACGCGCTTGGTGTGGACGATCTCGTCCTGCAGGGCGTCGTTGAAGAACTGGTAGCGGTTGCGGCCGTTGTCCTTAGCCCGGTAGAGCGCCATGTCGGCGTTGATGAACAGCCGGCGCGGGTCGGCCTGCGAATCGGTGTCGCGGGCGATGCCGACCGACACGCCGAAGCGGCATTCATGGCCCTGGAACATGACCGGCTCGCGCATCCGCTCGACGATTGTTGCGGCGAGCCTGGCGAGGCAGGTGTCCTCCAGCGGCTCGTCGGGCCGGCGGCGCACGACGATGACGAACTCGTCGCCGCCGACGCGGGCGAAGAAGTCGCGCCGCTCGACGACGTCGCGCAGCACGGCCGCGACATGGACCAGCATGGCGTCGCCGGCGGCATGGCCGAGCGTGTCGTTGATCTGCTTGAAGCGGTCGAGGTCGATGTGCAGCAGGCCGGCGCGCTCGCCGGCGGCGAAGCCCTCGACATGGGCGGCCAGCACGTCGTCGAGATAGCGGCGGTTGGGCAGGCCGGTGAGCGAATCGTGCAGGGCGTTGTACTCGATGCGCGCCTTGGCCGATTCCAGCTCGGCGTTGCGCGCCTCCGACAGCATGTTGGAGTGGCGCAAGTCCTCGTTGAGGGCGACGTCGGCCGACACGTCCCAGTTGACGCCGACGATGCGCAGCTCGCCCCTGGCGTCCTGGTAGACCATGCCGTTGGCGCGGATGTGGCGCACCTCGCCGCCGTCGAGCAGAACGCGGAACTCGGAATAATAGCGGCCGCGCGTGTCGATGGCGTCGCGGAACTCGCGCGCCGCCCTCTCACGGTCGTCGGGGTGGAGGCGGCCGATCCAGTGGGCGCGGGCGCGCGGGCCGCCCTTGCCGGGATAGCCGTAGATCTCGTTCATGCGGTCGTCCCAGAGGAGCTCCTCCGTCGCGACCAGATATTCCCACACGCCGATGCGCGAGGTCTCCAGCGCCAGCCCGAGGCGCTGCGACAGGCCTTCGAGGTCGCGCTCGCGCCCGCGCAGCACGGCGATGTAGCGCTGGCGCTCGTCCATCAGCCGGCCGGCGACGACGATCGGCAGCAGGATCAGGATCGCGCCGATGGCCATGAACAGGCGGCTGGAGGTGATGCGGTCGGCCGGCGCAACCCAGCCGCCATGCGGGCGCGCGGCGATCTGCCACGAGCCGGAGGGCAGCATGACGCTGGCCAGCACCGGGTTGTCGGCGACCGTCTCGGCGCTGCCGTAGAAGCGCTCGCCGGCGTCGCCGAGCGCGTCGCGGCCGGTGATGGCGAGGTCGAGTTCGGTGGCGTCGTAGATGCCGCTGTTGCGGTAGAGGCTCTGGAGGTCGACGACGGCGGAGACGAGGCCCCAGAAGCGGGTGCCGTCGGCCTGGCCGACGAAGACGGGGAAGCGGCCGATGAAGCCCTGGCCGCCCTGCACGAGGTCGACCGGACCGGCGAAGATCAGCTCGCCCTGGTCGCGCGCGCGCAGCGCCGCCTCGCGCTGCTGGGGATTGTTGCGATAGTCGAGGCCGAGCACCGGGCCGTTGCGGCCGGGCGGGTAGACCATGGTGACGACGAGGTCGGGCGCGGCGGCGATGTTGCGGATCTCGGAGCGCTCGTCGATCAGGCTGCCGGCCAGCGCCTCGAAGCGCTGCGGCGTCATGTCCGGCTCGGTCGAGAGCGCGCCGACGAGGCCGCGCACGAGCTGGAGGTTGCCGTTGATGTTGCCTTCGAGCTTGGCGCGGATGACGCTGACGCGCGCCAGCACGTCGGAGCGCAGCCGCTCCAGCTCGTAGCGCCGGTTCTGCAGGTCGGCGTAATAGGTCGCCACCAGGATGACCACGAGCGCGATCGCCGCCGGGATGTTGCTCGGGCGGAAGATGGCTCTGGCAATGGCCGCAGCACGGGCGGACGCTTTCATCAGTCTCGATCCGCCTTCGGCGTGTCCGATCGCCAAGACGTATCACCAGAAGCTTAACAGGCCTTTATGCGGCTATGCGGTGCCCCCGCCGCCGGCCGCCGCCAGCTTGAGCCGGTAGAGCGCCTCCAGCGCCTCGCGCGGCGTCATCTCGTCGGGATTGAGGGCGGCGAGCGCCTCGGCGAGGCCGTCGCGGCGCGGCGGCTGCGCCGCCTCGCGCTTCACCGCGACCGCGAACAGCGGCAGGTCGTCGACAAGCCGCGAGGCCCGGCCGGAGAGCTCCCCCTCCTCGAGCTGGCGCAGCACCTGGCGGGCGCGCTCGACCACCGGCTCCGGCCGGCCGGCGAGGCGGGCGACCTGCACGCCGTAGGAGCGGTCGGCCGCGCCGGCGGCGACCTCGTGCAGGAAGACGACGTCGCCCTCCCACTCCTTGACGCGCATGGTGACGTTGCGCAGCCGCGGCAGCTTCTCGGCGAGCGCCGTCATCTCGTGGAAATGGGTGGCGAAGATGGCCCGCGCCCGGTTCTTCTCGTGCAGGAACTCGACCGCCGCCCAGGCGATCGACAGGCCGTCGAAGGTGGCCGTGCCGCGGCCGATCTCGTCGAGGATGACCAGCGAGCGCTCGCCGGCCTGGTTGAGGATCGCCGCCGTCTCGACCATCTCGACCATGAAGGTGGAGCGGCCGCGGGCGAGGTCGTCGGAGGCGCCGACCCTGCTGAACAGCCGGTCGACGACGCCGATCTCGGCGGAGCGCGCCGGCACGAAGGAGCCGGCCTGCGCCATGACGGCGATCAGCGCGTTCTGGCGCAGGAAGGTCGACTTGCCGCCCATGTTGGGGCCGGTGAGCAGCCAGATCGCCCCGCTGGCGGCGCCCTCGGCGGGCGACAGGTCGCAGTCGTTGGCCACGAACGGGTCGGCGAGCTGACGGCGCAGCGCCTGCTCCACCACCGGGTGGCGGCCGGCCTCGATGCGGAAGGTGAGGCTGGCGTCGACGCGCGGGCGGCAATAGTCCTGCTCGGCAGCGAGCACGGCGAGCGCGGCCGCCAGATCGATCTCCGCCAGCGCGGCCGCGCCGGCGCGGATCGCGTCGGCGGCTTCGACCGCCTCGACCAGCAGTCGGTCGAAGACGGCGAGCTCGATCGCCAGCGCGCGGCCGGCGGCGTTGGCGATCCTGGTCTCCAGCCCGGCCAGCTCGGTGGTGGTGAAGCGCATCGCGCTCGCCATCGTCTGGCGGTGGATGAAGCGGGCCTTCGCCCCGTCCGTGCCGGTCATGGCGCCGGCATTGTTGGCCGTCACCTCGATGTAGAAGCCGAGTACGTTGTTGTGGCGGATCTTGAGCGAGCGGATGCCCGTCTCCTCGACGAGGTCGCGCTCCATCGCTGCGATCACCCGGCGGGATTCGGTCGCCAGCGCGCGCACCTCGTCCAGTTCGCCATCATAGCCCTTGCGGACGAAGCCGCCGTCGCGCTTCAAGAGCGGCAGTTCGTCGTCGAGCGCGGCCTCGAAATGGTCTCTCAATGCGCCCGGCAGCGCGCCGAGCGCAGAACAGGCGTCGGCGAGAAGCTGCGGCAGCTCCGCGCCGGCGAGCAGCGCCGCCATGTCGACCGCGGCGGCGAGGCCGGCGCGCAGCGCGCCGAGGTCGCGCGGACCGCCGCGGTTGAGCGCCAGCCGCGACAGGGCGCGCGGCATGTCTGGCACGGATTTGAGCAGTACGCGCGCCGCCTCGCGCAGGCGCGGCTCGGCGAGCAGGAAGGAAACGCAGTCGAGCCGGCGGCCAATCGCTGCGGGATCGGTGAGCGGCGCGGTCAGCCGCTCGGCCAGCAGCCGCGCCCCGGCTCCGGTGACGGTGCGGTCGATCGTCGCAGCCAGCGAGCCCTCGCGGCTGCCCGATTGGGTGCGCAGCAGCTCCAGGCTGGCGCGCGTCGCCGGGTCGATGAACATCGCCGCGCCGCCGTCCAGCCGCTCCGGCCGCTGCAGGGGCGGGCGCTCGGCCTTCTGCGTCTTCTCGACATAGGCGACGGCGGCGGCCGCCGCGGCCAGCTCGGCGCGGCCGAAGCGGCCGAAGCCGTCGGCGGTAGCGACGCCGAAGAAGCGGGAGATGCGCGCCTCGGCGGCGGCCGAATCGAACAGCACCGCCGGCTGCGGCACGGCGATGCGGCCGATCACGTCGAAGACCGGCCGCAGAACCGGGTCCTGGAACACCGGCTCGGCCAGGATCAGCTCGCGCGGCTCGACGCGCAATATGTCGGCGAGCAGCCGGTCGGGCGCGGTCTCGGCGACGCGGAAGACGCCGGTCGAGATGTCGATCCAGGCGAGCGCCAGCGCGTCGCCCGCCCCGGCCGCGCCGCCCCTCACCCGCGCCAGCGCCATCAGGAAGTTGGCCTCGCCCGGCGCGAGGATCTTCTCCTCGGTGATGGTGCCCGGCGTGACCAGGCGCACGACGTCGCGCCGCACCACCGACTTGGCGCCGCGCTTCCTGGCTTCCGCCGGGTCCTCGACCTGCTCGCAGACGGCGACCCGGTGGCCGAGCGCGATCAGCTTCTGCAGATAGTCGTCGGCGGCATGCACCGGCACGCCGCACATGGGGATGTCGTCGCCCTGGTGCTTGCCGCGCTTGGTCAGCGTGATGCCGAGCGCCCGCGAAGCCACTTCCGCGTCGTGGAAGAACAGCTCGTAGAAGTCGCCCATGCGATAGAACAGCAGCGAGTCGGGGTTGGCCGACTTGATCTCGATATACTGCTCCATCATCGGCGTGGCGCCTTCCGCCGACAGGGTCGGCGGCGCGGCGGGCATGCTGTCCTGCGGGCTGGCGAGCATCGTCACTCCGTCACAGGCTGATCAGGGCCGTGCCCGCGACGGCGAGCGCCGAACCCGCCCAGGCCGCCGGCGCGGGTGCCACACCGCTGCGCAGCCACACCATCGGCAGGATCACCACCGGCGTCAGCGACGACAGCGTCGAGACGATGCCGACGTCGCCACGGGCGAGCGCTGCCATCAGCAGCGACATGCCGAGCCCGGTGCCGAAGAAGGCCGAGCCGATGCCCAGCCCCAGATCGGCGAAGCGGAAGCGGTAGGGCGGGTTGATCGTCGCCGACGGCACCAGCGCGAGCATCAGGAAGAACGCCGCCCCGACGCCCGAGCGCACCGCCATCGCGGTGACCGGCTCGACACCGGCCGCCATGGCCGGCCGCGCCAGGACGCTGCCGACCGCCTGGCCGATCGCCGTCACCACGCCGAGCGCGACGCCGAAGAGGAAGGTGCGCGACGGCGCCACCGCCACCCCATGCGGCAGCGGCGCATCGAGCGCCACCGCCGGCATGCCGCTGCCGGCACCGCCGAAGCGGCGCGGCAGGCCGATGGCGAGCACGATGCCGGCCAGAACCAGCACGACGCCGAGCCCCTGGCGCAGGTCGATCGTCTCGCCGAACGCCAGATAGCCGAACAGCAGCGCGAAGGGGGCACCGAGCGAGAACAGCAGCGCCGTCACCCGCGGGCCGGCCGCATAGATGGCAGCGAAATAGGTGGTGGTGGCAATCACGATGCCGGCGACGCCCGACAGCGCCAGCAGGCCGACCTGCCAGCCCTCGAGGCTGCGCCAGCCGCCGACGAGCAGCGAGGTCGCGCCGGTCATGGCGAAGGCGGCCAGCATCTGCCAGCGCACCAGCCGCAGCACGTCGACGCGCCCCCTGAGCTCGGCGATCAGCATGCCGCTCGCGGCGATGCAGACGGCAGCAGCCACGGCGAGGCCTTCCGACAGGAACAATCTTCTCTTCCACGCGCGCGTCCGGACCTTCCGGCCGTTTCAGTTTCCTGCTTGGCGCTTTACTCCGCCCGAGTGTAGCCTTAATCCCGGACACTCCACAAAAAGAAGTCGCATTGCCCCGGGGGAACGACGAATCATGCCTGCACATGCCAAGGAGCCCAATGGCCCGTCCGTGAGCGCGGAGGAAGCGCTCGAATTCCATGCCATGGGCCGTCCCGGCAAGCTGGAGGTCAACCCGACCAAGCCGATGGCCACCCAGCGCGACCTGTCGCTGGCCTATTCGCCGGGCGTGGCGGTGCCGGTGAAGGCGATCGCGGAGGATCCCAGCCGCGCCTTCGACTACACGGCGCGCGGCAACATGGTGGCGGTGATCTCCAACGGCACGGCCATCCTCGGGCTCGGGAACCTCGGCGCGCTCGCCTCCAAGCCGGTGATGGAAGGCAAGGCGGTGCTGTTCAAGCGCTTCGCCGACGTCGATTCGATCGACCTGGAGGTCGCGACGGAGGACGCCGAGGAGTTCATCAACTGCGTCCGCTTCCTCGGGCCCTCCTTCGGCGGCATCAACCTCGAGGACATCAAGGCGCCCGAGTGCTTCATCATCGAGCAGCGGCTGCGCGAGCTGATGGACATCCCGGTGTTCCACGACGACCAGCACGGCACGGCGATCATCTCGGCCGCCGGGCTGATCAACGCGCTGGAGATCACCGGCCGCGACATGAAGACGACGAAGCTCGTCTGCAACGGCGCCGGCTCGGCCGGCATCGCCTGCGTCGAGCTGGTCAAGGCGATGGGCTTCGCGCCCGAGAACGTCATCCTGTGCGACACCAAGGGCGTGATCTACCAGGGCCGCACCGAGGGCATGAACCAGTGGAAATCTGCGCATGCGGTGAAAACCGAGGCGCGCTCGCTGGCCGACGCCATGGACGGCGCTGACGTGGTGTTCGGGCTCTCGGCCAAGGGCGCCTTCACCAACGCCATGATCCAGTCGATGGCGAAGAACCCGATCATCTTCGCGATGGCCAATCCCGACCCGGAGATCACCCCGGAGGAAGTGGCCGAAATCCGCACCGACGCGATCATGGCGACCGGCCGCTCGGACTATCCGAACCAGGTCAACAACGTGCTCGGCTTCCCCTACATCTTCCGCGGCGCGCTCGACGTGCGCGCGACCACCATCAACGACGCCATGAAGGTGGCGGCGGCCGAGGCGCTCGCCGCGCTCGCCCGCCAGGACGTGCCGGACGACGTCGCCGCCGCCTACCAGGGCAACCGGCCGAAATTCGGCCGCAACTACATCATCCCGGTGCCGTTCGACCCGCGGCTGATCTCGGCGATCCCCGTCGCGGTCGCAAGGGCCGCGATGGATTCGGGCGTGGCGCGGCGGCCGATCGTCGACTTCGAGAAATACGCCCAGCAGTTGTCTGCCCGTCGCGACCCGATCGCCTCGACGCTGCAGCGCATCTACGACCGCGTGCGGCGCCAGCCCAAGCGCATCGTCTTCGCCGAGGGCGAGGAGGAGCAGGTGATGCGCGCCGCCGTCTCCTACGTGAACCAGCGGCTCGGCACGGCGATCCTCGTCGGCCGCGACGAGGTGATCAAGGAGAACGCGCGATCGGCCGGCATCGACCTCGACAAGCCGGGCATCGAGATCATCAACGCGCGGCTGTCGCGCCGCAACGCGCTCTATGCCGAGCACCTCTACGAGCGCATGCAGCGCAAGGGCTACCTGTTCCGCGACTGCCAGCGCCTCATCAACAACGACCGCAACCATTTCGCCGGCTGCATGGTGGCGCTGGGCGACGCCGACGGCATGGTGACGGGCGTGACGCGCAACTATTCGACCGTGCTGGAGGACGTGCGCCGCGTCGTCGACGCCAAGCCGGGCCACCGCGTCATCGGCGTGTCGCTGGCGCTCTGCCGCGGTCGCACGGTGATCGTGGCCGACACCGCCGTCCACGACATGCCGACGGCCGACCAGATCGCCGACATCGCCGAGGAAGCGGCGAATTTCGCCCGCCGCATGGGCTACGAGCCGCGCGTGGCGATGCTCGCCTATTCGACCTTCGGCCATCCGGCCGGCGAGCGCTCGGAGCGGGTGCAGGAAGCCGTCAAGATGCTCGACAAGCGCCGCGTCGACTTCGAGTACGACGGCGAGATGGCCGCCGACGTGGCGCTCGACTTCCGGCTGATGCGGCAGCAATACCCGTTCTGCCGGCTGTCCGGGCCGGCCAACGTGCTGGTCATGCCGGCGTTCCACTCGGCCTCGATCTCGACCAAGATGCTGCAGGAGCTCGGCGGCTGCACGGTCATCGGCCCGCTGCTGGTCGGCCTCAACAAGCCGGTGCAGATCGTCGGGCTGAACGCCAAGGACAGCGACATCGTCAACATGGCGGCGATCGCCGCCTACAGCGCCGGGTCGTGAGGCCGGGCGGCGGAAAGCCGCCGCCCGCCCCGCTCAGCCCTCGTACCAGCGGCCGAGCACGACCTTGGTCTTTGCCCCGGCCTTGGCCAGCGCATCGGCGAAGACCTGCGGGTCGCTGCCCTTGTAGTGGTAGGGGTAGACGTAGTCCGGCGCGAAGGCGGCCACGCCTTGCGCCGCCTGCTCCGGGCTCATCGTGAAGGGCAGGTTCATCGGCACGAAGGCGACGAGGATGTCCTTCAGCGCCCGCATCTCGGGCGTGTCCTCGGTGTCGCCGGCGATGTAGACGCGGCCGCCGCCGAGGGTGAGCACATAGCCGTTGTCGCGGCCCTTCGGATGATACTTCGTGCGGTCCTCGGTCATGTTGTAGGCGGGGATCGCCTCGATCTCGACCTCGCCGACTGTCGTCGTCTCGCCATTGGCCAGCGGCGTCACCCGCGCCTTCAGATCGTCCGGCAGCTTGTCGTGCACGGCAGGGTTGGTGACGAGCTTGGTGTCGGCGGCAACGAGCGCGGCGAGCGTTGCGGGGTCGAAATGGTCGCCGTGCTCGTGGGTTATGAGGACCAGGTTGGGGCGCGGCAGACCTTCATAGAGCGCGGCGCCGCCGACCGGATCGGCGTAGATCACCATGCCGGGCACTGTCAGCACCAGCGAGGCGTGCTGGACCGGGCGCACGACGATCTCGCCGCCCTCGATCGGGTAGCGGTCGCCGCCCTCCTGCGCATGGGCAAGCGGCGGCAGCAGGCTCGCGCCGGCGCGTCAGCAGCATCGGTCACTCCCTTGGCTCGATACGGTTCATCCGACGCCCCGGCCGGATGATCGCCGCGGCAGGCTGCCATCGCAATTGAACTGAACGTGATGGGGCTGTTACCGGCCGGCCTCGCGGACGAGCTTCTTCGGCGCCTGCCGGCGCCAGGCGAGGGCCAGCCGATGGGCCAGCTCCTCGTCTGAGACGGCTTCGAGCCGCATCAGGAGCGCGGGCCAGCCGCGATAATGGTCGGTCTCGTAATAGAGGTCGGGGGCGGCGGCCATCAGCAGCTCCTTCTCCTCCAGCGGGCACATGAGCACGACCGTTCCGGCATCCTTGATGCGGCAGATCAGCTTGCCGCGCACCTTCAGCGCCGGCGTGCCGTAGGAGGTGCCCTCCTCCACCTCCGGCAGGCCGGCGGCGGCCTTCTTCAAGCGCTCCAGCGCATAGGCGAAATCGTCGCTCATGCGGCAAGCCTAGCGATCCGGGCACAAGCCGCAACCGCCCGACATTCCCCCTGCTGCCAGAGGGTGTCAGCAGGCAGGAGGTGGCTCAGGCCTGGAAGAAGCGGTCGGCCTCGGCGCCGTAATAGGCGATGTAGCGGGCCGAGATCGTCTCGACCGGCAGGATGATGAAGACGTCCGTGGTGCCGAACTCGGCATCGACGACGCAGCCGTCGCCGACCTTGGCGCCGAGCCGCAGATAGCCCTTGACCAGCGGCGGCATGGCGGCGAGCGCGGCGCGCATGTCGACCGCCTCGGACGGCATCAGGTCCATCTGGCAATAGCGGTCGGCGACGGCGCGCACGTCCCATTCCGGCGCCGGACGGCACTGATGGGCGAGGAAGGACAGCGCCTCGGCGTGGGCTGCCGGGACCGTGCCGTGGAAGGAGGCGCAGCCGGCCATGACGCCGATGCCGTAGGTGTTCACATAGGCCCAGATGCCCTGCCACAGCACCTCGATGGTGCGCTTGGAGCGGTATTTTGGCAGTACGCAGGATCGGCCGAGCTCCATGAAGCGGCGGCCGCGATGGCGAGCCACCAGCTTGTCCAGCTCGAACTCGCCGCTGGAATAGAAGCCGCCCGAGGCGGCCGCCATCTCGTCGCGCAGCAGCCGGTAGGTGCCGACGATGCGGTCGATGTCCCTGCCGGGCAGCGCCGTGTCGATGACCAGCAGATGGTCGCAGATGTCGTCGAAGCGGTCGGCGTCGCGGCGCTCGCTGGCAAGCCCGCCCCGCGCGCCCAGCTCCTCGAAGAAGACGCGGTAGCGCACCTGCTGGGCTGCCGCGACCTCCTCGGCCGAGCGGGTCAGCCTGACTTCGAGCGAGCCGATGCGGCCGAGCGGCAGCCCGTTGGCCACCGCATCGCGAAACCGCACCGAACCGGCGATGATCCCTGGTTCTATCCGGACCCCCTCGGGCTTCCACACTGTGCCGCGCATGGGCGATGCTCCCGCTGTCTCGCCGACCGGATACGCGCGCATCGCAACAGAAGAATGACAATACCGGCAGGCCGGCAGCCCGACAAGCGGCGAGCCGTAGCCGGCTCAGCCGCCGTGCTTCATCGCCCCGCCCATGCCGGCCGGGGCGCCGCCGGCCATGCCGGTGACGGCGAACTCGACCGCGACCGGGCCGGCCTTCTCGAAGCTGAGCGTGGCGGCGAAGGGCTCACCCTCCTTCGGCGGCGCCTTCAGGCCGATGAACATCAGGTGGTAGCCGCCGGGCTTGAGCTCGACCGTGCCGCCGGCCGGGATCTCAAGCCCGCCTTCCACCATGCGCATGGTCATCACGCCCTTGTCGTCGACCGCCATGGTGTGGATCTCGGCCTTGCCGGAAATCCCCGATTCGACGGCCATCAGCCTGTCGGGCGCGGAGCCGGCATTGCGAATCACCATATAGCCGGCCGCGACCTGGGCGCCGGCGGGCGTGGCACGCGACCAGGGCTGCTCGACGGTCAGGTCGCCGGCCTTGAACTCCTGCGCCGAAGCCGGCGCGGCGAGCGCCATGAACGCGGCTGCCGCGACGGCCAGCGTGCCGATGCGCGGAAATCGGGCGAATGCGCGGGAATTTACCATCGTCGTGAGCTCCCTTGCCTGGCCGGGCGCGGCCGGCCGCATTCGAGGCGGCAGGGGCCGTTCCAGCGTCCTGAAGCTCAGATAGCACCGCGCTGCCCGCCCCGGTAGGCGCGCGCCATGCGGCAAATATGCGGCCGGGGGACTAGCTCCGCGATTCGTTGCGCAAGCGCAGGAAGCTCATCGAGATGTGCGAGCGGCGGATGTGGCCGACCGCCTCGAGGTCGCCCACCTCGACGGCCGAGACGATGTCGGCCACTTCGCGATGGAAGATCGTGATCTCGTTCTGCAGCACCTCCTCGTACTGGCTGAGCCGCGAGGCGGTCTTCAGCCAGATGCGGGTGGTCTGGTAATAGAGCCGCTCGGCGATCTCGCGCAGCGGCTCGTTGCCGGTCAGCGAGTTGAGCAGGTGGAAGAAATCCATGTTGATGCGGGCGAATTCGCGCGGGTCGGGCTGCTCCAGCAGGCCGTCGCAGCGGGCGAGCATGCCGCGGAAGGCCGCGATCTTGGAGGCGTCCGGGGCGATCGGCGACAGCTTGCCGATCAGCTCCGCCAGCTCGACGCGGAGCTGATAGACCTGCGCCAGTTCCTCCACGTCGATATCGGTGACGATGGTGCCGACGCCGTGGACCGAGCGCAGCAGGCCCTCGGTCTCCAGCCGCACGAGCACGCGGCGGATGGGGGTGCGGCTGATGCCGAACTCGTCGGCCAGGTCCTCCTCGCGCAGGCGGCTGCCGGGCGGATAGTCGAGCAGGCAGATGCGGGTGCGCAGCACGTGGTAGATGCGGTCGAAGCGGCCGCGCGCGCCTTCTTCCCCGGCGGCGGGCCGCTCGCCCGCGCCCGAATGGATATCGGCTTCGTGAAGGCTCATGCCGTCAGCTTCGCACCCAGCTTCTCCAGCATGTTCATGCAAGCGGCCAACTGGTCAAGTGCGACGAACTCGTCGGGCTTGTGCGCCTGCGAGATGGAGCCCGGCCCGCAGATGACGGCCGACATGCCGGCGGCCTGGAACAGGCCGGCCTCGGTGCCGAAGGCCACGACGTCGGCGCCGCTCTGCCCGGTCAGCTCGCAGACGATGGCGCGGGCCTCCGATTCGGGGACGACCTGCAGGCCCTCGACCTCGCCGACCGTCAGGGTGACGATGTCGGCGTCCGGCGAGACGGCGCGCATGGCGGGCCTCAGCACGGTGTCGACATGGCGGGCGATGCCGTCGCGGACGAAGTCGGCGTCGGACTGCTGGACGGGCCGCATCTCCCATTCGACCGAACAGTGGCCGGCGATGATGTTGCGCGCCGCGCCGCCGTGAATGCAGCCGACCTGCAGGGTCGACCAGGGCGGGTCGAAGCGGCTGCCGGCCGGTGCGCGCGGCTTCAGCGCCTCGCCGAGGTCGAGCAGGCGGTTGATGTAGCGCGCGGCGTATTCGACGGCGTTGACGCCGCGGTCGGGCTGCGAGCCGTGGCCCTCCAACCCGGTGAACTCGGTCGTGTATTCGTAGCAGCCCTTGTGGCCTTCGATGACGCGCATGCCGGTAGGCTCGCCAACGAGGGCGACCGCCGGGCGGATGCCGGCCCGCGCGATCTCGCCGACGAGCGCCTGCGCGCCGAAGCAGCCGATCTCCTCGTCATAGGTGAAGGCGAAATGCAGCGGCCGCTTCAGATCGAGCGCGGCGTAGCGCGGCGCCATGGCAAGGCAGGCGGCGATGAAACCCTTCATGTCGCAGGCACCGCGGCCGTAGAGCCGGCCGTCGCGCTCGATCATGCGGAACGGGTCCGACGTCCAGTCCTGCCCCTCGACCGGCACAACGTCGGTATGGCCGGACAGGACGATGCCGCCGTCGCCGGCCGGGCCGAGCGTAGCGAAGAGGTTGGCCTTGGCGCCGGTCCCGTCGCGGTTGACCGAGACCGATGCGCCGGCGTCGCCGAGAAGGTCTGCCGCATAGGCGATCAGGTCGAGATTGCTCGCCGACGAGACGGTCGGGAACGCGATCAGGTCGCCGAGAATCTCGCGCGTGCGGGCGAGGCTGGTCATGTGCGGGCCGACGTCACAACGCTAGTCCTTCACGATCAGCCGGCGCGGGCGGTCGCAGAGGCACTCGGCCGGGCCGGACTCGCGGATCAGGATCGGCTCGGTGATCTCCAGCCCCCAGTCGGCCATCCACAGGCCGGGCATGAAATGGAAGGCCATGCCGGGGCGCAGCTCGGTCTCGTCGTCGCGGCGCAGCGAAACGGTCCGCTCGCCCCAATCCGGTGGATAGGACATGCCGATCGCGTAGCCGCAGCGGCCCTCCTTGCGGATGCCGGCCTTCTCCAGCGACGAGAACAGCGCGTCAGCCACCTGGCCGGCGCGGTTTCCCGCGCGCGCGGCGTCGAGGCCGGCCTCCAGCCCCTCGACCAGCGCCTTCTCGGCGTCGAGCAGGTCCTGCGGCGGCTTGCCGAGGAAGACGGTGCGGCAAAACGGGGCGTGGTAGCGGCGGTAGCAGCCGGCGATCTCGAAGAAGGTCGCCTGCCCCTTCTCGAACGGCCGCCCGTCCCAGGTCAAATGCGGCGCCGCCGCATCGGCGCCGGACGGCAGCAGCGGCACGATCGCGGCATAGTCGCCCCAGGCATCCTCCGCGCCGCGGGCGGCGTCGCGGAGAATCTCGCCGACCAGCTCGTTCTTCCTGAGTCCCGGCTCGACGCGCGCGACGATGCCGTCGACGATCTTCTCGGAGATGCGCGCCGCCTTGCGCATGAAGGCGATCTCCTCGGCCGACTTGACGCCGCGCTGCCAGTTGACCAGCGCGGTGGCGTCGACCAGCTCGGCGTCGGGCAGTTCCTGGCGCAGCACGAGATAGGCCTTGGCCGAGAAATAATAGTTCTCCAGCTCCAGCCCGATGCGGCCCGCGCCGTGGCCGAGGTCGCGCAGGATGGCGGCGAGGTCCTGCATGGCGTGGCGCACCGGCGACTGGATGTAGCGGTCGTCGTAGCCCGCCACCCGGTCGCTTGCCATCCAGACGGTGCGCCAGGCTCCGTTGGCGTCCTGCCGGCGGCCCCACCAGATCGGGTCGGCGTCGTGCAGCACGATGACGCCCTGGTGCACGTAGAAGGACCAGCCGTCATAGCCGGTCAGCCAGGCCATGTTGGACGGGTCCTCGACGAACAGGGCACCGATGCCGCGCTCGGCCATCGCGGTGCGCACCAGCGCGAGCCGGCGAGCGTATTCGGCGCGGCTGAAAGGCAGGTCGGCGGCCGGCATGTTTCCTCCCCGGCCCGCGTCGTCCATGGCGAGCCTCTCGCCTTCTTGTGTACATCTAATCCGCAAATGCGCAAGGGCCGCCGCAATTGACGCAGCGTATTGATGAAGAATCGGGTTGACAGCTCATTTAAGGCCATGATGATGTGCACAACTAGCGGAAACGGCGCCGTCACGCCGGAAACACCAAGCAGGGGAAAGACAATGAGACGCGCATTCCTGAAAGCAGTTCTTGCCTGCGGCGTGGCCGCCCTCTCGTTCGGGATGCTGGGCGGCGCGGCCTTCGCCGACACGCTGTCCGACGCCAAGGCGAAGGGCTTCATCCGCGTCGGCTTCGCCAACGAGGCGCCCTATGGCTACGCCACGCCCGACGGCAAGCTGACCGGCGAGGCGCCGGAGGTGGCCAAGGCCGTGCTCGGCAAGATGGGCATCAAGGAGGTCGACGGCGTGCTGACCGAGTTCGGCGCGCTCATCCCCGGCCTGATGGCCGGCCGCTTCGACGTCATCGCCGCCGGCATGTTCATCACGCCCAAGCGCTGCGAGCAGGTGCAGTTCTCCGAGCCGTCCTACGGCATCGGCCAGGCGATGCTGGTCGCCAAGGGCAACCCCAAGGGGGTCAAGGACTACGCCTCGATCGCCGGCAACAAGGATCTGAAGCTGGCGGTGATGGCAGGTGCCGTCGAGGGCGGCTACGCCAAGGAGGCCGGCGTGCCGGACGACCAGGTGCTGACGCTGCCCGACCAGGCGAGCCTCGTCTCGGCGGTGAAGTCGGGCCGCGCCGACGCCGCAGCGCTGACGGCGCTGTCGATCGCCGACATGGCCAAGGGCAACGAGGGCGTCGAATCCACCCCGCCCTTCGGCGAGGTGGCCGGCAAGTCGGTCAAGGGCCATGGCGGCTTCGCCTTCCGCAAGGACGACGCCGACAAGTCGCTCTACGAGGAGTTCGACAAGACGCTGAAGGCGTTCGTCGGCTCGCCCGAGCACATCGCGCTGGTCACGCCCTTCGGCTTCGGCGAAGGTTACCTGCCGAACAAGACCACCGCGGATCTGTGCGCGGGCAAGTGACGGCACCGTAGGACGACGCGGGCGGGCGGGCCGGAAAGCGGCCCGTCCGCCGTATCGGCAGGGGAACCGCAATGGCTTTGCGCACGCTCGCCGTCTGCGCCATCGTCTGCTTCGCGGCGGGCCTGTCGGTCGCGAGCTTCGCCAGCTTCCGCGAGTTCCTGCCCGGCCTGCTGCAGGGCGCGCTGGTCACCATCGAGATCACCATAGGCGGCTGCGTGCTGGCCGTGCTGGTGGCGGTGCCGGCCGCGCTCGCCAAGATGTACGGGCCGCGCCCGGTGCGCTGGCTGGCGGTCGGCTACATCGAGATCTTCCGCGGCACCTCGGCGCTGGTGCAGCTCTTCTGGCTGTTCTTCGTGCTGCCGCATTTCGGCATCCTGCTCGAGCCGCTGACGGTGGCGATCCTGGCGCTCGGGCTGAACGTCGGCGCCTACGGGGCCGAGGTCGTGCGCGGCGCCGTCTCGGCCGTGCCGCGCGGCCAGTGGGAGGCGACCGTGGCGCTCAACATGCCGCGCACGCTGGCGCTCAGGCGCATCATCCTGCCGCAGGCGCTGGTCGCCATGATCCCGCCCTGGGGCAACCTGTTCATCGAACTGCTCAAGGCCACCGCGCTGGTATCGCTGATCACCATCACCGACCTCGCCTTCAAGGCGCAGCAGATGAACCAGATCACCTTCAAGACGCTGCAGATCTTCACCATCGTGCTGGTCTTCTACCTCGCCATCTCGACCGTCATCACGGCCGGCATGCGGGCGCTGGAGAACTGGGCGGCGCGCGGGCTGGCGCGGGGGCGGCAATGAAGTTCTGGGACTGGGGCTACACGCTGGAGATCCTGCCGGCGCTGCTCAGGGCCTCGATCGTGACGATCGAGGCGACGATCCTCGGCTTCGTCATCGCCGCGACGCTCGGGCTGGCGCTGGCCATCCTCAGGATGTCGCAGAACCGCTGGGTGTCGGTGCCGACGGCCGCCTTCGTCGAATTCATCCGCTCCACCCCGATCCTGATCCAGATCTTCTTCATCTTCTTCGTCTTCCCGGAGTTCGGCATCGTCCTGCCGGCCTTCGCGGCGGGCGTGCTGGCGATCGGCGTGCACTACGCGACCTATTGCTCGGAGGTCTACCGCGCCGGGCTGGAGAACATCCCCAAGGGCCAGTGGGAGGCTTCCACCGCGCTCAACCTCAGCCCCTACGTCACGTTCCGCGACGTGATCATCCCGCAGGCGATCCCGCCGGTCGTGCCGGCGCTCGGCAACTATTTCGTCGCGCTGTTCAAGGAGACGCCGCTGCTGTCGGCCATCGCCGTGCTGGAGCTGATGCAGACGGCCAAGATCCTCGGCTCGGAGAACTTCCGCTACATCGAGCCGATCACGCTGGTCGGCGTGTTCTTCCTGATCATGAGCCTGGCGGCGGCGTGGCTGATCCGCCGGCTGGAATCGCTTCTCGACCGCAGCCTGCGCAATCCCGGGAGATGAAGGCATGAGCGACAAGGCGAACGGGCCGATGGTACGGTTCGAGAAGGTCACCAAGCGCTACGGCGCGCTGACCGTGCTCGATGCGCTCGACCTCGAGATCGCACCCAACGAGAAGGTGTCGATCATCGGCCCGTCCGGCTCGGGCAAGACCACCGTGCTCAGGATGCTGATGACGCTGGAGCGCATCAACGACGGCGTCATCCATGTCGACGGCGAGCCGCTGACGCACATGCAGAAGGGCGGTGGGCTGGTGCCGGCCGACGAGCGCCACCTGCGCCGCGTGCGCGGCAAGATCGGCATGGTGTTCCAGCACTTCAACCTGTTCCCGCACATGTCGGCGCTGAAGAACTGCATTGAGGCTCCGGTCAACGTGCTCGACCTGCCGAGGAAGGAGGCCGAGGCGCGCGCGGCCGAGTTGCTCGACATGGTGGGCCTCGGCGACAAGAAGGGCCATTTCCCCAGCCAGCTCTCCGGCGGCCAGCAGCAGCGCGTGGCGATCGCCCGCGCGCTCGCCATGCGGCCCAAGGTGATGCTGTTCGACGAGGTGACCTCGGCGCTCGACCCGGAGCTGGTCGGCGAGGTGCTCAACGTGATCCGCCGGCTCGGCACCGAGCACAATTTGACCATGCTGATGGTGACGCACCAGATGGGGTTCGCGCGCGAGTTCTCCGATCGCGTCTGCTTCTTCTACGGCGGCCGCATCTGCGAGCAGGGCACGCCGGACGAGCTGTTCGGCAGCCCGCGGCAGGAGCGCACGAAGCAGTTCCTCAGCGCGGTGCTGGAGGCGGGATAGGCATGCGCGGCGCCCTTACCCTCTCCCATGCGGGGAGGGTCGCATGATCCTCGCCGACATCCTCGCCGCGCGGGGCCGCATCGCCGGCGTGGCCGACCGAATGCCGCTGGTCCCCTCCCCGTTCCTGTCGGAGCGGACGGGACGGGAGGTGCTGCTCAAGCTGGAATCGATGCAGGCGACCGGCGCGTTCAAGCTGCGCGGCGCGTTGAACGCGATCTCGCGCCTGCCGGCGGAGACCCACGGCGTCGTCTGCTGCTCCACCGGGAACCACGGCCGCGCCGTCGCCTATGCGGCGAGGCAACGGGGTCTGCGCGCTATCGTCTGCATGTCCGCGCTGGTGCCGCAGGCCAAGGTGGACGGGATAAGCGCGCTCGGCGCCGAGGTGCGCATCGTCGGCCGCAGCCAGGACGAGGCGCAGGTCGAGGCGAGCCGGCTCGCGCGCGACGAGGGCTTCGCCGAGATCCCGCCCTTCGACCACCCCGACGTGATCGCCGGGCAGGGCACCATCGCCTTCGAGCTCGTCGAGGCGCGGCCCGACATCGCCACCATCCTCGTGCCGCTGTCGGGCGGCGGGCTGGCGGCCGGCATCGCCTTCGCGGCGAAACTGCTGAAGCCGGGCATCCGCGTGATCGGCATTTCCATGGATCGCGGCGCGGCCATGCATGCCTCGCTGCAGGCCGGCCGCCCGGTCGAGGTGGAGGAGGTGCCGAGCCTCGCCGATTCGCTCGGCGGCGGCATCGGGCTTGCCAACGCCCACACATTAGCGCTCTGCCGCGACAATCTCGACGCCACGGTGCTCCTCACCGAGGACGAGATTCGCCTCGGCATGCAGGCGCTCTATTTCGAGGACCGTCTGGTGACCGAAGGCGCGGCGGCGGTGGGGGCCGCGGCGCTACTTTCCGGCAAGGTCGGGCCTGACGATGGCCCCGCGGCGCTGATCGTCACCGGCCGCAATGTCGACATGGCCGCCTTCGCCGAGATCGTCGCCGGGCGCGACGTCCGCCTCGGAGACATCACGCTCAAGGGACGCGCCTATGCCGCATGACGTGACCATCCTCACCGAGGCCGAGCTGCGCCGGATCGTGCATCTCGACCTCGCGGCGATCGAGGTGGTGGAGCGGGCCTTCGCCGCGCTCGCCTCCGGCAGGGTGGTGATGCCGCCGATCCTGTCGATGGCGATCCCCGATGCCAATGGCGAAGTCGACGTGAAGACCGCGTACATCCCCGGCTTCGAGGGGTTCGCCATCAAGGTCAGCCCCGGCTTCTTCGACAATCCGAAGATCGGCCTGCCCAGTCTCAACGGGCTGATGATCCTGTTCTCGGCCCGCACCGGCCAGGTGCTCGCGCTGCTGCTCGACAACGGCTACCTGACGGACGTGCGCACGGCCGCGGCGGGAGCCGTGGCGGCGAAGCACCTTGCGCCGGCCAATGTCGAGACCGCCGGCGTCATCGGCACCGGCGTGCAGGCGCGGCTGCAATTGCAGGCGGCGCATCTGGTGCGGCCGTTCGGGCAGGCGCTTGTCTGGGGCCGCGACCCGGCGAAGGCGCATGCCTGCGCGGTCGAGATCTCGGCCGCGCTCGGCATTCCCGCGCGCGCCGAGCCCGACCCCGCCCGCCTCGTCGCCGCGAGCCAGCTCGTCGTCACCACCACCCCGGCCGAGGAGCCGGTGCTGAAGGCGGACTGGCTGCATCCGGGCCTCCACATCACCGCGATGGGCTCCGACCAGGCCGGCAAGAACGAGATCGAGCCGGCAGCGCTGGCGGCCGCCGACCTCTACGTGGCCGACCGCGTCAGCCAGTGCGAGAAGCTCGGCGAGCTGCGCAGCGCGCTCGCGGCCGGGGTCTGGACGCGCGGCACACCGCCGGAGCTGGGCGAGATCGTCGCGGGGACGAAGCCGGGGCGCACGGACGATAGCCAGATCACCATCTGCGACCTCACCGGCACCGGCGCGCAGGACACGGCGATCGCCACCTTCGCGCTCGGCCGGGCGCGCGACGCCGGCGCGGGGTCGGCGATCCCGACCTGACGCCCATGCTCAAGCTTGACGGCCGCGACCTGAAGATGCTCGCCATCCTGCGCGAGGAGGGGCGCATCTCGAAGGCGGAGCTGGCGCGGCGCGTCAACCTGTCGGCCGCGCCCTGCTGGGAGCGGCTGAAACGGCTGGAGCAGGCCGGCATCGTCACCGGCTACCGCGCCGAGGTGGCGCTGAAGAAGATCGCGCCGCACATCGTCGTGTTCATGGCAGCCGAGCTTTCGCAGCACCGCGCCGAGGACTTCCAGACCTTCGAGCGCGCCGTCGCCCGCCATGACGAGATCGTCGCCTGCTGGGCCGTCGGCGGCGGCTTCGACTACATATTGCAGGTCATCACCCGCGACATCGACAGCTATCAGCGCCTCGTCGACCAGCTCCTCGAGGCGCATGTCGGGCTCGCCCGCTATTTCACCTATGTGGTGACGAAGCCGGTGAAGGCGTCGGCGAGGCTGCCCTTCGACCTGCTTCTCGGCGGGGCGAAGGAATGATCGCCGCGGCGGGACAAATTCGGAAGAAGCTTCCGCGCGGACCGGCCGGAACCGACGAAAGACGGGCGCGATCCGGGGCATTCAGGCGGCATCGAACGACCGTGGAGCCGCCGATGACCGCGCTTGCCCTGCTGCAGAAGACTTCGCTCTCGTCGCTTGCCGACCCGCGCCTGTTCCGCGAGTTCGCCTATGTCGGCGGCGCCTGGACGGCCGGCGGCGCGCACGGCTTCGTCGACGTGACAAACCCCGCAGACGGAAGCCGCGTCGGCGCGGTGCCGGCGCTCTCGGCAGCCGACACGCAGGCCGCGATCGAGGCCGCGCATAGTGCCTTCGCACCGTGGTCGGCCGCTCTGCCGCAGGCCCGCGCGGCTCTCCTGCGCCGCTGGTTCGTGCTGATCGCCGCCGCGCGCGACGACCTCGCCCGGCTGATGGTCGAGGAGCAGGGCAAGCCGCTGTCGGAGGCACTGGGCGAGATCGACTATGCCGCCTCCTTCGTCGAGTTCTACGCCGAGGAGGCGAAGCGGCTGAACGTCGAGAGCGTCACCCCGCACCTGCCCGGCGCCGAGATGGCCGTGCTGCGCCAGCCCTGCGGGGTGGCCGGCCTCGTCACGCCGTGGAACTTTCCCACCGCCATGCTGACGCGCAAGGCCGCGGCCGCACTCGCCGCCGGCTGCACGGTGGTCGCGCATCCTTCCTCCGAGACGCCGTTCTCGGCTCTCGCGCTGGCCGAGCTCGCCGAGCGCGCGGGCCTGCCTGCCGGCGTCTTCAACGTCGTCACCGGCCACGCGGCCGAGGTGGTCGGCGCGATGACCGCCTCGCCGCTGGTGCGGGTGCTCTCCTTCACCGGCTCGACCGGGATCGGCCGGCTGCTCTACGCACAGTCGGCGCAGACCGTGAAGCGGCTGGTCATGGAGCTCGGCGGCCACGCGCCCTTCATCGCCTTCGCCGACTGCGCGTTCGACCGCGCCGTCGAGCGCGCCGTTTCCGCCAAGTTCGCGACCTCCGGGCAGGACTGCCTCGCCGCCAACCGCTTCTACATCGAGCGCCCGATCTACGAACGCTTCGTGGAGGCTTTCGCGGAGAAGGCAAGCCGGCTCACGGTCGGCCCCGGCATGGCCGATCCCGACATCGGGCCGCTGATCAATGCGCGCGCGGTGGCAAAGCAGCAGGCGCAGGTGGCCGACGCACTGGCCAGGGGGGCGCGGCTCGCCTGCGGCGGAAAAGTGCATGCGGCGGGCGGGAACTTCTTCGAGCCGACCGTGCTCGCCGACGTGCCGGAGGATGCCGCGATCTTTCGCGAGGAGACGTTCGGGCCGGTCGCCGCCTTCGCGCCCTTCGACCGCGAGGAAGAGGTGCTTGCCCGCGCCAATGCCACCGAGACGGGCCTGGTCGCCTACCTGCACACGTCGGATGCCGCCCGCACCGCACGCATGACGCGGGCGCTGGAGTTCGGCATGGTCGCGGTCAACCGGACGAAGATCACCGGCGCGCCGATCCCCTTCGGCGGGGTGAAGCAGGCAGGCCTCGGCCGCGAAGGCTCCCGCCACGGGATGGAGGCCTATACCGACCTCAAATATGTCTGCCGGGACGTCGGGTGAGAAAGCGGAAGCACCGCCATGCACGATAATCCCTTCGCCCCCGCCGAGCTCGCGACCCGCGTCGCCGCCTTTCGCAGGCTGGCCGCGGCGCAGAACCTTGATGTCGCGCTGATCTCGACGCCGGAAAACATCTTCTACCTCACCGGCCTCGACCACTGGGGCTATTTCGCGCCGCATTTGCTGATCGTGCCGGCGGACGGCGAGATGGTGCTGGTCACCCGCGCGATGGAGAAGGTCTCGGTCGAGAAGCAGGTGCGCAACGCGCTGTTCCGCGGCCATCCCGACACCGAGACGGCGGCCAACCTCGCCGGCCGCATCCTCAAGGAGACGAGGCCGCGCCGCATCGGCATCGAGAGCTGGTCGGCGGGCCTGAGCCATGGCTTCGCGGAGCGGCTGCAAGCCAGCGTCGAGGCCGAATGGGTCGACATCACCGGCCTGATCGACGGCATGCGGCTGGTCAAGTCGCCGGCCGAGCAGGCGCTGATGCGCCGGGCGGCGGCCGTCACCGACGCCGCGGCCGCCGCGGCCATCGCCGCCATCCATGACGGCGCCTCCGAGCGCGACGTCACCGCCGAGTGCCAGGCGGCCATGGTGCGGGCCGGCGGCGATCCCGCCGGCTTCGGCCCCTTCATCCGCCCCGGCTCGCGGCTCGGCGAGGAGCATGCGACCTGGGGCGACGGCCGCTACCGCGCCGGCGAGCCGGTCTTCCTCGAGCTTTCCGGCTGCGTATCGCGCTACCATGCGCCGCTCGGCCGTCTCGTCCATGTCGGCGGTATCTCCGACGCCGACGCCGCGATGGCCGAGACGGCGAAAAAGGCCTTCGACGCGGTGCTCGCGGCGCTGAAGCCCGGCACGACGGCCGGCGCGGTCTACCAGGCCTGGCAGGACGTGGCCGACGCGGCCGGCCTGTCGCATTACCGCCGCCACCATTGCGGCTATCTCGTCGGCATCGGCTTTCCGCCGTCGTGGACCGGCGGCAACAAGGTCACTGGCCTGCGCGCCGGCAGCGATCTTTCGATAGAAGCCGGCATGAGCTTCCACATCCTGTCGTGGCTCATGGGCACCGGCCGCGGCGACTATTTCGTCTCGAACGCCGTGCTGCTGACGGACGACGGCGCCGAGGTGCTGACCCGCACGCCGCCCGGCCCCCTCGTGAAGTGAAGGAGAACAAGATGCTGAAGAACGACACGCTCGACCAGTGGGACCGGGAGAACTTCTTCCATCCGTCGACGCATCTGGCCCAGCACGCGCGCGGCGAAAGCCCCAACCGCATCGTCACCGGCGCCAGCGGCGTGCACATCGAGGACCGCGACGGCAACCGGCTGCTCGACGCCTTCGCCGGGCTCTACTGCGTCAATGTCGGCTACGGCCGGCAGGAGATCGCCGAGGCGATCGCGAAGCAGGCCAAGGAGCTCGCCTACTACCACTCCTATGTCGGCCACGGCACCGAGGCCTCGATCACGCTGGCCAGGATGGTGCTGGAGCGGGCGCCTAAGAACATGTCGAAGGTCTATTTCGGCCTCGGCGGGTCCGACGCCAACGAGACCAACGTCAAGCTCGTCTGGTACTACAACAACATCCTCGGCCGGCCGGTCAAGAAGAAGATCGTCTCGCGCTGGCGCGGCTATCACGGCTCGGGCCTGATGACCGGCTCGCTGACGGGACTGGCGGCCTTCCACAACAAGTTCGACCTGCCGCTGCCGCAGGTCGTCCACACCGAGGCGCCCTACTACTATCGCCGCCCCGACCTTGCGATGAGCGAGGCCGACTTCACCGCCTTCTGCGCGGACGAGTTGGAGAAGCTGATCGCGCACGAGGGCGCCGACACTATCGCCGCCTTCATCGGCGAGCCGGTGCTCGGCACGGGCGGCATCGTGCCGCCGCCGGCCGGTTACTGGGCGGCGATCCAGAAGGTGCTGAAGAAGCACGACATCCTGCTCATAGCCGACGAGGTGGTGACCGGCTTCGGCAGGCTGGGCACCATGTTCGGCTCCGACCACTACGGCATCGAGGCCGACATCATCACCATCGCCAAGGGGCTGACCTCGGCCTATGCGCCGCTGTCGGGCTCGATCGTGTCGAACAAGGTGTGGGACGTGCTGATGCGCGGCACCGACGAGAACGGGCCGATCGGCCATGGCTGGACCTATTCGGCGCATCCGATCGGCGCGGCGGCCGGCGTCGCAAATTTGAAGCTGGTCGACAGCCTCGGGCTTGTGAAGAACGCGCGCGAGACGGGCACCTACTTCAACAAGGCGATGAAGGAGGCGGTCGGCACGCATCCGCATGTCGGCGACGTGCGCGGCGAGGGCATGCTGTGCGCGGTCGAGTTCGTCGAGGATCGCGAGAAGCGCGCCTTCTACGACCCTGCGAAGAAAGTCGGGCCGGCGGTGACGGCGGCGCTGCTCAAGCGCGGCGTCATCGGCCGCGCCATGCCGCAGGGCGACATACTCGGCTTCGCCCCGCCGCTCTGCCTCACCCGCGCCGAGGCCGACGAGGTCGCGGGCAAGACGGCGGAAGCGGTGAAGGAAGTGCTGGGGTAGGCGAAGCCTTCCCTCCCCTCGAGGGGATGGTGGACAATCGCCGAACGGCGATTGGGCGGGTGGGGTAATCTCCACCTGCACGGCGCTCACTAAGGTAGCGTCGCGCGCTGCCGCACGGACCCCACCCGGCCGGACTGCGTCCGGCCACCCTCCCCTCGAGGGGGAGGGAAATCAGCGCTTCCGCCGTTTCCTGCCGTACAGCTCCAGCCGGTGGTGCACGATCTCGTAGCCGAGGGAGCGGGCGATCTCGTCCTGCAGCTCCTCGATGCGCTTCGAGTGGAACTCGATGACGTCGCCGGTGTCGAGGTCGATCAGGTGGTCGTGGTGGTCGCCGGAGGCCTGCTCGAAGCGGGCCGGGCCGCCCTCGAAGGCGTGGCGGTGGATCGCGCCCATCGCCTCCAGCAGCTTCATCGTGCGGTAGACGGTCGACAGCGAGATGGTCTTGTCCACCGCGCTCGCCTTGCGGAAGATCTCCATCGCGTCGGGGTGGCCGCTCTCGCTGACCAATATGTCGAGGATGACGCGGCGCGGACGGGTGATGCGCACGCCGGCGCGGCGCAATTCCCGCTCGTAGTCCGGTTTGTCGTCCGCGTGCCCGTTCATGCCCGCACTATGGTCCACCCGCCCTTCCGTTGCAAAGTTTCCGGCCGGGCGAGGCGGCCCGGCTCAGCCCACGCCGACATAGCGGCGGACCAGCTCCGGCTCCGCCCGCAGCCGCGCGACGTCGACCGTCTCGCGGTTGCGGCCGTTCTCGATGAAGGCGACGCGGTCGGCCACCGGCAGCACCGCATCGACCCGCTGCTCGACCAGCACGGTCGAGACGCCGCGGCCGCGCAGCTCCGCGACCGTGTCGCGGATACGCGCGATCATCGACGGCATCAACCCCTCGGTCGGCTCGTCGAGCAGCAGCACGGCCGGCTCCAGGCAGAGCGCGCGCGCCATGGCCAGCATCTGCTGCTCGCCGCCCGACAGCGTACCGGAGCGCTGGCGCCAGCGCTCGCGCAGGATCGGGAACAGGGTGAGCACCGATTCGGCGACGGCCGGCCCCTTCTTCCGGGCGTTCAGCCCGATCTCGATGTTCTCGGCGACAGTCAACTCGGCGAACAGCCGGCGGCCCTGCGGCACGTAGGCGACGCCCGCCTTCGGCACCTCATGGGCGGGCAGATCCGTAAGCTCCAGATCGCCGAGGCGGATCGAGCCGGCTGCGGCCGGCACCAGCCCCATGATCGCCTTCAGCGCGGTGGTCTTGCCGGCGCCGTTGCGGCCGAGCAGGCACAGCACCTCGCCGGCGCGCAGCTCGAAGGCGAGGCCGCGCAGCACCTGGATCTGACCGTAGAAGGCGTCGACATCTGTGAGCCGCAGCGCGTCAGGCATCGACCGGCGCTCCCAGATAGGCGGCCTGAACGGTGCGGTTGCCCCGCACCTCGGCCGGCGTTCCTTCCGCGATCACCCTGCCCTGGTCCATCACGGTGATGCGCTCGGCGAGCGCCATGACCACCGGCATGTTGTGCTCGATGAGCAGCACCGTCGTCTCGCCGGCGATCTCGCGCACGAGGCCGATGAAGCCGTCTATCTCGGCGTCCGACAGGCCCTGCGTCGGCTCGTCGAGGATCAGCAGCCGCGGCGACAGCGCCAGCCCCATCGCCACCTCCAGCAGCCGCTGGTGGCCGTAGGCGAGGTTGCCGGCGGTCTCGCCGGCGCGATCGGCCAGCCCGACGCGCGCCAGCGCAGCGCCGATTTCGGCGGCGAAGGCGCGGGGCGACAGGCGCCCGCCCTTGCCGCCGACATGGCGGCGCTGCACGGCGAGCGCGACGTTGTCGCGCACCGACAAATTGGCGAAGACGCTGGTGATCTGGAACGTGTAGGCGATGCCGGCCAGCACGCGGCGGTGGGCGGGCATGTCGGTGATGTCGGCGCCGTCGAAGCGGATCGTGCCGGCCGAGGGCGGGATGCGGCCGCAGATCATGCCGACGAAGGTGGTCTTGCCGGCGCCGTTGGGGCCGATGATGGCGCGGACCTGGCCGGCCGGCACGTCAAAATCGACGCCGTCGACGGCCTTCAGCCCGCCGAAATGGCGGCTCAAGCCGCGCACCGACAGGAGCGGCTCGCGGGAGACCGGCGTCATGGCAGCCATACCACCCACCTCTGCCGCAGCGTGCCGAGCAGCCCCTTCGGGAAGAACAGGACGAGCAGCACCAGCGCGACGCCGACCGTGCCGAGATAGCTCATGTCCCAGTCGGGGAAGTGGCGGTTGAGCACGTCGTTGGAGATGTCGATGAGGTAGTACATCGCCAGCGTGCCGAGGAAGGGCCCGAGCGTGGTCGCCGCGCCGCCGACCAGCACCCACAGCAGCGGCAGGATCGAATAGGCGACGGTGGCGAAGGTCGAGCCGAAATAGCCGAACAGCAGCGCGTAAGCGGCACCCGCGGAGGCGCAGATCGTGCCGGAGAGCACCGTCGCGGCGAGCTTGTTGGCGAAGGTGTCGTAGCCCAGCATGCGCGTGCGCTCCTCGTTCTCGCGGATGGCGACGAGCACGCGGCCGAACGGGGCGCGGACGACGGCGAGGGTGAGGAACAGCACGACGGCAAACAGCGCGAGCGCCGCGAAATAGCGCGTCGCGGGATCGGTGAAGTCGAACGGCCCGAGCAGCCGTGCGGCGGGCGCCAGCGTCAGCCCCTCCTCGCCGCGCGTCCAGTTGCCGAAATAGAGCGTCAGCAGATAGCCGACCTGCGCGAACATCATGGTGACGATCATGAAGGCGACGCCGGTCGTGCGCAGCGCCAGCAGCGCGATTCCCGCCGAGACGGCGGCGCCGGCCACTATGCCGGCCGGGAAGGCCGCTGCCACGCTCCAGCCGAGATGGTAGGCGGTCAGCCCCGCGCCATACATGCCGGCGGCGAAGAACATGGCGTGGCCGAGGCTGAGCAGGCCGGTGTAGCCGAACAGCAGGTTGTAGCCCATGGCGAAGACGGCCAGCACCATGATGCGGGCCATGACGCCGTGGTGGTAGGCCGGCAGCACGAACTCTCCGGCGAACAGCAGCGCCACCACCGCGAGGTGGAGCGCAATCACCCGCCCATGCGGCGCGGCAGGGCTCATCGCGCGGCCTGCCCGAACAGGCCCTGCGGGCGGAAGACGAGCACGAGCGCGACGGCAAGCGTGGCGATGATCTTGGCCAGCGTCGGCGAGAAGAAGACCGAGACGATGCCGTCCGACAGGCCGATCAGCAGCGCCGCGACGACCGTGCCGCGCAGCGAGCCGAGGCCGCCGATGATGACGACGATGAAGGAGAGGAGCAGCGGGTCGGCACCCATCAGATAGTGCGCCTGGCTGATCGGCACGATCAGCACGGCGGCGACGGCCGCCAGCATCGCACCGAGCGCGAAGACGCCGGCATAGACGCGCTCGACGGGGATGCCGAAGGCGGTGGCGATCTCGCGGTCGTATTGCGTGGCCCGCATGACCAGCCCGATGCGGGTGCGGGCGAGCACGAACCAGGTGGCCGCGAGCACCACGGCGGAGGCGCCGATCACCGACAGCTTGTAGGCGGAATAGCCGAACCAGGGGAGCTGGAGGCGGATGTTGAAGGGCGGCACGACCGGCCGCGCCTCCGGGCCGTAGAAGGTGAGCGCGGCCTGCTGGAGGATGTAGAGCAGGCCGATCGTGGCGACGATGGTCGCTTCCGGGTTGTAGTCGAGCCGGCGCAGCACCAGCCGTTCCGACAGCAGCGCGACGGCGCCGACGGCGAGCGGAGCGACCACGAGGGCTGCGGCGAAGCCCAGCGCGGGATGGCCCGACACCGCCGTCGTCACGCCCCAGGCGAGGACGGCCCCCAGCATGAAGAACTCGCCATGGGCGACGTTGACCACGCGCATGACGCCGAAGACGAGCGACAGGCCGAGCGCGGTGAGCGCCAGCACGGCGGCCTGCACGAGGCCCTCCAGCGCCGCCAGCAGGAGATGCGGTCCGAAGGCCATCAGTCCTCGCTCATCGGCGGCCACTGGCGACGTGTATGGAACAAGCCAAGGATATAGATCGTGTCGTCCCCAACCATGTAGACGATGCGGTAGTTCGGGTGAGGTATCAGTTCGCGTGTATGCGGAAATGTCCCCGGACGGCCCATATGTGGAAATCGCTCCAGTCGCTGCACCGCTTGCAGAAACCGGTTATCCATTCGCTCGGCGGCAGCGGGATCGCGATGAGCCAAGTTGTCGACGACTTCTTGGCGATCTTGACGCGCCTCCGGGGTCCATTGAACTTTCAATCGCGCTTCTCGGCAGCCCGACGAAGTAACTCAGCCCGCTTTTTCGCAAACTCCGCTTCAACCTGTTCGGATGAGAGAAGGCGCCCAGCCTCGACGGACTGCATTGACTTCTCCACCTTGCGGCGCACGAAGTCGTCATAGTCCCGCTCCTCCTTCCGTTTAGCCACATAGCCCCGCATCATCTCGCGCACGATCTGCGAGGCGGGACGGTCGGCGGCGGCGGCGGCGGCCATGAAGGCGTCGCGCAGCTCCGGCTCGAGCTTCATGGTGAAGACGGCTTCCTTAGGCATGGCTCAGACCTCGATTGGTAATGACGACGTATATACGCCGTCATTACCTTCGCGGCAATGCGCCCGTGCGCGTCAGAGCGGCTGGGTCGTGTAGTCGGCCTCCGGCTCGTACATGCCGTCCTCGATCGAGGTCTTGTGGACGACGTTGAGCTTCCCGTTCTTCAACTGGCTGATGTACTGGCTGCCGAACACCTGGTGGATCTTGCCGTTGAAGGTCTTGGCGCCCTGCGGGTGCTCCGGCCCTTCCGGAAAGTCGGTCAGCGCCTCGGTCGCCTCGACCAGCTTGGCGCGGTCCTGCGGACCCTGGTAGCCGGCCGCCTCCATCGCCTGCTTGATGACGTAGAGCGTCTCCCAGCAGCCGAACATGTGGGCGGCGGTGGAGACGTCCTTCGGGTCGCCGACGGCCGCGCCGTTCTCGTTGATGCCGACGGCGGTACGGTAGGCCTTCACCGCGTCGGACGCGTCGGGCTGGAGGTAGCGCGGCATGCCCTCCCAGAAATAGGAGCCGTCGAGGAACTCAAGTCCGGGGCTGGTGATGTCGACGGCTTCCAGCGAATCGATGAAGCCGAACAGCTTCGGCCCGCCGGAGCCGTAGAACTCTCCGAGCTCCTTGACGAAGGTCAGCACTGCCGGCCCGACCATGACGTGGTAGATGACGTCGGTGTCGGCCGGGATCTGCGGGAAATAGCGGGTGAAGGAGGTCTCGGTCGGCGGGATCGGCACCATGCCGACGACCTTGCCGCCGTTCGCCTCGAAATTGGCTGGGAAATAGTCGCGGTGGTCGAAGCCGAACGCGTAGTCCGGGTAGAGCATCGTGACCTTCTTGCCGACGTTGTTGGCGATGAAGGGGCCGACCGCGCGGGTCTGGGCGCGGACGTCGGTGATGCCCGGCTGGAAGCAGTAGCGGTTCATCTTGCCGGAGGCGACGTGGTAGCCCTCCGAGACCACGTAATAGGGCATCTTGAGCTCGCCCGCGGCCGGGGCCGAACCGACGACGACGTGGGAGAACAGGGTGCCGTAGACCACGTCGACCTTGTGCTGGTTGGCGAACTTCTCGACCACCTCGGCGCCGCGCTTGGGATCGGTGCCGTCGTCCTCGGTGACGATCTCGATCTGCCGGCCGTTGATGCCGCCGGCGTCGTTGATCGCCTTGGCGGCGGCCGCCGTCGTGCGCTCGTACCAGCGGCCATAGGCCGCGCCGATGCCGGTGCGGTGGGCCTGGAAGCCGATCTTGATTGGCGCGGAGGACTGCGCCTGCGCATAGCGCACGAAGCCCGGTCCGGCTGCCAGCCCGGCCGCCACGACGCCGAGCCCCTTCAGCGTGTCGCGACGCGTGATCTTCGACTTTTGCGGGAGAAGAATCCCGTTCTTGCTGGTCATGGCCGCTTCCCCTCTTCGCTCAGGATTTGCCTTCGGTGACACCCGCGCGGCAGCCGTCGCGGCGCCGACTTCGCAGGTGCACAAAGAAAATCATCAATCGGCAGGGCTGGCAATAGGAGCTGCCTTTGCGGAAGGATCCAGATCAGTATCCGGTCGGCGTCGAAAGCAGCCACAGGCCGAGCACCGTATATCCGACCATCAGCGCCGCCAGCGGAAATTCCGCGACCGCCGCACGGCGTTCCTCGCCGGTCAGGCGCAGCGCCTGCACATGCGCGATCGCCACGCCCAGCACGTGGCCCGCGACGATCGCGGCCGCCTGCAGGTTCCAGATCACCCATGCCGATTCGTGCCCGGCCGTGGCGCCGGCGAGCACGTGGTAGCCGGCGGTGCCGAACAGGTTCCAGCCGCGCGACAGCGGGTCGGATATGGCGGCCAGCCCATACTGGCCGTTGATGACGAGCGCGGTCAGGTAGTGCGCGAAATGGTAGGCGAGCGCGATCGGCAGCAGCGACCAGACGAACAGGCCGGCCGCGCGGACCAGGTCGCCGCCCATGCCTGCAAGCCGGCAGCCGAGCCAGACGCAGGCGAAGAACACGCCCGCCAAAGCGGCGAAGGCGGCGATGAGGCCGGCCGTGTTGGGCGCCAGCACGGCGGAGCGGCCGGGGAACTCCAGCGGGTTGATGCCGAGCAGCGACAGCCAGACGAAGGTGCGCGACAGGCCGTCGAAGGAAACGGCGGCGAGCGCCAGCAGCAGGAAGAAGGTCGCCGACAGCGGCAGCGGCTCCTGCCCGGCGGCGCGGGCGCCGGGCAGAGCGAGGTCGAGGCTGCCGTCGCGGCCGCGGCCGAGGGGCGACAGGCGCGAGACCAGCCCGAAGAAGACGGAGAAGCACTCGACCCGGCGCGTCCATTCGGCATGGCCGAAGAGCAGCATGCCGGCGAAGTTCGCCAGCCAGTAGAGGCCGAGCACGGTGGCGAGGCGCTGCGGGTCCTCCGGCGCGAGGTCGACCAGCTCGAACCAGGCGAAGCCGAGGAACAGGGCCACCGCCGGCCACCAGCCGAGCGGGGCCGGCAGGGCGAGCGGGGCGCCGCGCGGCAGCATGCCGGACACCAGCCGCCACGGGCCGTACCACGGGTCGAGCCAGCGCCACAGATTGCCGAACAGGCCGACGGCGAGCGTCAGGCCGATCCACCACACCGTCCAGAACACCAGCGGCAGCGGGTTGGACAGCGGGTCGCGGCTGCCGGCGAAGCCGGCGTAGAGCAGACAGCAGACCACCGCGAAGGAAGCGAGGCTGACAATGGTCCGACTATCCGGCAGCGGCCCGGTCAGCCGCCCGCGCCAGCCGGCGGCGCGGGCCAGCGCGGAGGCCGGCAGCAGCGCCAGCACCGCGAAGGAGACGGCGACCGCGAGCGCGCCGCCGATGATGTAGTAGCCGGTCGGCAGCAGCAGAACGAAGCCGCGGTCGCCGGCATGCGCGAGCGCCGCGCTCGTGCCGGCGAAAAGCGTCGCCGCGGCAACCGCTGAACGGCGGATGCCGCGCCCCCTCCCTGCCATTCCTGCCGCCCCGTCCTGTCGTGTCCAGCCCATGCGCCAAGTCTGAGCGTTTTGCGCCGTCGCGCAAGGGACGGCTTGCCGCGCCCCGCATCCTGCACCGCCGCCGCGAGACTCGCTTTTTGCCGCGCCAGCGCATAGAGACGCTTCGAGGGAGAGGACCCGGATGGCCACAACCGACATCGCCAAGCGCGTCTACGACCATACGTGGAAGCTCGATCCGATCGTGCGCAGCCTGCTCGATACGGATTTCTACAAGCTCCTGATGTTGCAGATGATCTGGAGCCTCTATCCGCGCGTCGACGCGACCTTCACGCTGATCAACCGGACGAAGTCGGTGCGGCTGGCCGAGGAGATCGACGAGGGCGAGCTGCGCGCCCAGCTCGACTATGCGCGCACGCTGCGCTTCTCCAAGAAGGAGATGATCTGGCTGGCCGGCAACAGCTTCTACGGCCGCGACCAGATCTTCGACCCGGAATTCCTCGCCTGGCTGAACGACTTCCAGCTCCCCGAATACGAGCTCTCGCACGAGGACGGGCAGTACCGGCTCGACTTCCACGGCCGCTGGGCCATGACGACGATGTGGGAGATACCGGCGCTCGCCATCATCAACGAGCTGCGCAGCCGCGCCGCGCTGAAATCGCTCGGCCAGTTCGCGCTCGACGTCACCTATGCGCGCGCCAAGGCCAAGATGTGGGATAAGGTCGAGCGGCTGAAGAAGCTGCCCGACATCCGCATCTCCGATTTCGGCACGCGCCGGCGCCACTCCTTCCTGTGGCAGCGCTGGTGCGTCGAGGCGCTGAAGGAGGGCATCGGCGAGGCCTTCACCGGCACCAGCAACGTCAAGCTTGCGATGGACGGCGACCTCGAGGCGCTGGGCACCAACGCCCACGAGCTGCCGATGGTGCTCACCGCGCTCGCCGACACGGAGGCGCAGATGATCCAGGCGCCCTACAAGGTGCTGCAGGACTGGAACACGCTCTATGGCGGCAACCTGCTGATCGTGCTGCCGGACGCCTACGGCACCGCCTCCTTCCTGCGCAACGCGCCGGACTGGGTGGCCGACTGGACCGGCTTCCGCCCCGACAGCGCGCCGCCGATCGAGGGCGGCGAGCGCATCATCGAATGGTGGAAATCGAAGGGCCGCGACCCGCGCGAGAAGCTGCTGATCTTCTCCGACGGGCTCGACGTCGACACGATCGAGAAGACCTACAGGCACTTCGAGGGGCGCGTGCGCATGGCCTTCGGCTGGGGCACCAACCTGACCAACGATTTCGACGACTGCGCGCCGCTGCCCAACGAGCGGTTGAAGGCGATCTCGCTGGTCTGCAAGGTGGCCGACGCCAACGGAAGGCCGGCGGTGAAGCTCTCCGACAACCCCAACAAGGCGACCGGCGACCCCGAGGCGATCGCACGCTATCTGCGTATCTTCGGCAGCGAGGAACGCGTCAGCCAGCCCGTGCTGGTCTGAGCCTCCCGGGCCAGAGCGGTTCCGGCCGCCTTTCCGGACGCAAAACCGCTGCGCACTTTTGCTGGAAATGCTCCAGGCGACGACCCGCCGCGCCGCCGGCGGGCCGCCATGCCCGGGAGGATGGCTCAGAACTGCGCGGTGACGCGCAGGCGCGGCCCGTGGCTGATGCGGCTGATCGTGTCGGGGAGGGCCGGCGCGAAGGTCGTGTTCAGCGCGTTGAAATAGGCGTCCAGGCGATAGCCGAGGCTCAGCTTGACGTTGGGGTTGATCCGGTAGGAGACGCCCGCCTGCAGGTTCACGTTGAACACGGTGGCGAAGCGTTCGTCTTGCACCCGCGTGGTGTTGCCTCCACCGCCCGCGAGCAACGCCAGGACCGCCGGCGAATAGGTCGCGGTCACCGTCGACGTGCTGGTCAGCTTCTGGGTGCCGAACAGCACCGCCGCGTCGGCGAGGTAGTCGAAGCCCCACCGGTCCCCGAACGGGACCGATCCCTCGATGCCGAAGCGCGGGCCGGCGCCGAGGAAGCTGCTGCGCTGGTCGACCAGCGTCGTCGTGTCCACGCCGACGTCCTGGATGACGATGCCGCCGATGTTCTGCGGCGCGCCGAGCGAGAAGTAGGACTGGCTGCGGTCGGTGAGGCGCGTCTGCCCGGTCAGTCCGGCAAGGCGCAGGCCGCCCTTGAGCTGCATGGTATCGGAAGAGCCGCGGAAGACGTCGTAGCCGACCGCGACATCGGCCTGCCAGCGGCTTTCCCGATAATCGGCGTCGATGGTCTGGCTGCCGCCCGCGGCGGTTATCATCCCTCCGAACAGGGCCAGCAGGGCGGGATCGACGGCGCCCGCTGAAGCGTCGGATGCGCGCGTGCCCGCCTGCCCGTACCTGAACTCGCCGCTGACGTGCCACGGCAGGCCGGCGAAGCGGTAGTCGAAGCCGGCGGCAGCATCCCAGCCCATCGTCGGCGTCAGGTCGAACAACCTGTTGGCAGCGCCGCCGCCGCCGAAGCCCACGAGAGCCCCGATACCGGTGAAATCGATTTTGTTGTAGGGCATCTGGAAGGGATCGCCGCCGCTCCAGCTCGCGCCGCCCTCCCCCCAGAGCTGGAACCGGCCGGCATCCGAGGCAGCGTCGTCGGCTGCCTGAGCCCGGGCAGGTGATTCGGGGCGGGCACGGACCGGCGGGCTGCCGGCGTCCCGGCGCAGCTCGATGTTTTCCCGCAGCAGCTTCTGGTTCTCGCGAAGCGCGGCGTTTTCCTTGACGAGAGCGGCGTTCTCCCGCTCGAGGCGGGCGAGCCGCGCCTCGATGTCGCTCTGGGCGCTTGCCGCCGACACGCCCGACGCCGCGATTGCCGCCGCTCCGGCGAGCAGGACTGCCAGTCTGGCCTTACCGTTCATTTGCCATGCCTCGATCGCTCTGATGACTGCTGGCGGCGACGATGGCAGTTTTTGCGGATGCCACTACCGGCATATGCCGGTAGACCCGCCCCACAACCGGTGGTCGTTGCAGGGGTGCAACAAGACCTGCTCTACTGACTGACCCGCGCAGCAGCCGGACCCAGCGCATGACCGACGACAGCATCGTCGACCGCATCTACGAAGCCGCCTTCGTCCCGGACGAGTGGGAGGTCGTGCTCGGCTCGCTGGCGGACGCGTCGGGATCGGCGGCCGGGCAGATGCTGATCTTCAGGGGCATCGAGCCGGTGCAGTTCAAGGCGACCGACCTCACCCGGCCGGTCGCCAGCAGCATCACGCGGGACGGCTGGCAGGCCAGCCGGCGGATCCAGCACTATCATGCGTGGCCGTTCCACGGCTTCGTGCTGGCGAGCGAGTATTTCCCCGACGACGTGCGGATGGATGCGAGCTACACGCGGATGACCGCGATGGGCTTCGATTCCCAGCTCGGCACCATCATCCCCATGCCGAGCGGCGAGCTCGCCGTCTTCGCCTTCGAGCGGTGGAAGGAGCTCGGCCGCCACGAGCCGCGGGCGATCGAGAACCTCAACCGGCTCTACCCGCATCTCGCGCGCGCCGGCTTCATCGCCTGCCGGCTCGGGCTGGAGCGCGCCCAGACCGCCGTGTCGGCGCTCGAGGCCTGGGGCATACCCGCCGCCGCCCTGACGCGGACCGGGCGCATGCTGGCGACCAACCGCCTGCTCGATTCAGTCAGCGACACGATCCTGCCGACGGCCTTCGGCGGCTTGGCGCTGGCGTCCGCTCCCGCCAACCGGCTCTTCCAGGACACGATCGCGCAGGCGCTCGCGGCGGGCGGCGATCTCGTCCGGTCGATTCCCGTTCCGGCGCGCGACGACTGCCCGGCGCTGGTCGTGCACGTGCTGCCGCTCGTCCGTTCCGCGCGCGACATCATGTTCGGCGCCGAGATCCTGGTGGCGGCGACGGCCGTCGACCCGAGTAGCTTCGTGCCCTCGCCCAACATCCTGATGGGGTTGTTCGATCTGACGCCCGCCGAGATGCGGCTGGCCTCGTCGCTGGCGAAGGGGCTCTCGCTGAAGGGGGCCGCGCAGGCGAGCGACATCCGCTTCTCCACGGCCCGCTCCTATCTGGAGAGCATCTTCCGCAAGACGGGGACGAACCAGCAGGGCCAGCTCGTGGCGCTGCTGCGGTCGGCCCAGCCGCTGCCGGCGCCACGGGGCGGCTAGAATCAGCCGTCGCCTGGGGATGCGCTATTTCGCGCCGGCCCCGTCGCGGGCGAAGGAGCGGCCGCCGGCGTCGAAGATGTGCAGGTCGGCGGCCTCCGCGTCGAGGCGGATCGTGTCGCCGCGCTTCGCCTCGGCACTGCCGGGGAGCTTGGCCACGACCGGCTCGCCGGCGCGGCCGATGTCGACATAGAGGAGCTGCACCTCGCCCAACTGCTCGATGTAGTCGATGCGGCCCTCGAACAGCGCCGATTGCCCTTTGGCCGGGAACAAATCCTCCGGCCGCACGCCGAAGCTGATGTCGCCGCCGGCCGCGCCGGCCGGCGTGGCGACCGGCACGGACACCGAGATGCCGCCGGCATGGCGCACCTGCGTCGGCTTGCCGGCCTTCTCGATCCTGCCCGGCAGGATGTTCATCGAGGGCGAGCCGATGAACTGGGCGACGAACAGGTTGCCGGGGTGGCGGTAGAGCTCCATCGGCGAGCCGACCTGCTCGATGGTGCCGTCCTTCAGCACGACGATGCGGTCGGCCAGCGTCATCGCCTCGACCTGGTCGTGGGTGACGTAGATCATCGTCGTGTCCGGCATCGATTCCTTCAGCTTGGCGATCTCGATGCGGGTGGCGACGCGCAGCGCCGCGTCGAGGTTGGAAAGCGGCTCGTCGAACAGGAACACCTTCGGGTTGCGCACGATGGCGCGGCCGATGGCGACGCGCTGGCGCTGGCCGCCCGACAGGGCCCGCGGCAGCCGGTCGAGATATTTCGTCAGTTGCAGGATGTCGGCGGCCTGGCGCACGCGCTGGTCGATCTCGGCCTTGCTGGCGCGGGCGATGCGCATGCCGAAGGCCATGTTGTCGTAGACCGTCATGTGCGGATAGAGCGCGTAGGACTGGAACACCATGGCGATGCCACGCCGCGACGGCGGCACCTCGTTGACCACCTCGCCGTCGATCGCCAGCGTGCCGCCGGTGATCTCCTCCAGCCCGGCGATAGTGCGCAGCAGGGTGGACTTGCCGCAGCCGGACGGCCCGACGAAGACGATGAACTCGCCCGACCTTATGTCGAGGTCGATGCCGTGCAGGATCTCCAGGTTGCCGTAGGCCTTCCTGACATCCGTGAGCTTGAGATCGGCCATCCCGTTCCTCCCCTGACCGTTCCGGTCCTCGTTCCTATCCGCCGTTCCTCATGCCAGCCTGCCGAACCAGCCGGCATAGGGGCCGAGCCGGATCGCGCCGTTCTCGCTGCGGCCCTCGAGCCCGTGGCCCGGAACGGCGACCGCCCGCAGCTCCTCCGGCAGCGACAGCGAGGCTTCGCCGGCGCCTAGGTTGAAGGCGCACAACAGGCGCTCGCTGCCGAGCTCGCGCTCGAAGGCGACGACGTCGCCCTCCGCCGCGAGGAAGCGGATCGCACCCTTGACCAGCGCCGGGTGGGCGGCGCGGAAGGCGAGCATGCGGCGGTAGTGCTCCAGCATGGAGGCCTCGTTGCCCTCCTGCGTGTTGACGGCGAGCGTGATGTGCTCGGCCGGAACGGGGAGCCACGGCTTGCCGCCCGAGAAGCCGGCATTGGGCTGGTGCGAATCCCACACCATCGGCGTGCGACAGCCGTCGCGGCCCTTGAACTCCGGCCAGAAGCGGATGCCGTAGGGGTCCTGCAGATCCTCGAAGGCGAGATCGGCCTCGGGCAGGCCGAGCTCCTCGCCCTGGTAGAGGCAGACCGAGCCGCGCAGCGACATCAGCAGCGCTGCGACGATCTTCAGATAGGCGTGCGGGTCGGCCTCGCCGGCGGTCCAGCGCGAGGCGGTGCGCACCACGTCGTGGTTGGAGACGGCCCAGCACGACCAGCCGTCGGCAGCCACCGCGCCGAAGGTCTCCAGCACCTGGCGCACGCGCTCGGCCGTCACCTTGACCGGACCGAGGAAATCGAAGGAGTAGCACATGTGCACGCGCTCGCCGCCGCCCGTATAGGCGGCGACCACCTCCAGCCCGCGCTGCGCGTCGCCCACCTCGCCTACGGCAGCCTTGCCCGGATATTCGTCGAGCAGGGCGCGGAAACGGCGCAGGAATTCGAGGTTCTCCGGCCGGCTCTTGTCGTAGATGTGGTCCTGGTAGTTGTAGGGGTTGACCGAGGGCGCGGTGGAATAGTCGCGGCTCTCGCGTGGCAGCGGCGGGTTGCTTTCCAGCCCGGCGCTGTGGAAGTAGAAATTGATCGTGTCGAGGCGGAAGCCGTCGACGCCGCGCTCCAGCCAGAAGCGGGTGGCGGCAAGCAGCGCCTCCTGCACCTCCGGGTTGTGGAAGTTCAGGTCCGGCTGCTCGGCCAGGAAGTTGTGCATGTAGTATTGCTCGCGCCTGGTGTCCCACATCCAGGCGGAGCCGCCGAAGATCGACAGCCAGTTGTTGGGCGGCGTGCCGTCCGGGCTCGGATCGGCCCAGACGTACCAGTCGGCGCGCGGATTGTCGCGCGAGGCGCGGCTCTCCCTGAACCAAGGATGCTCGTCGGAGGTGTGCGACAGGACGAGGTCGATCATCACCTTGAGGTTCAGCCGGTGGGCCTCGGCGATGACGGCGTCGAAATCCTCCAGCGTGCCGAACATCGGGTCGACGTCGCGATAATCGGAGACGTCGTAGCCGAAGTCGCGCATGGGCGACTTGAAGAAGGGCGAGATCCAGATCGCGTCGACGCCGAGCGAGGCCACATGCGGCAGCCGCATCAGGATGCCTCGCAGGTCGCCGATGCCGTCGCCGTTCGAGTCCTGAAAGGAGCGCGGATAGATCTGGTAGATCACCGCGCCGCGCCACCAGTCGCGGTCGGGCGCGGGCTGCGGCGCCGGAGCGCGCGTTTCCACCTCGGCCAGGCCGATAT
The DNA here is from genome assembly GCA_017305835.1 of Hyphomicrobiales bacterium. Taxonomy (GTDB): domain Bacteria; phylum Pseudomonadota; class Alphaproteobacteria; order Rhizobiales; family Rhizobiaceae; genus RCIO01. Next base: position 2,340 of record JAFKJY010000064.1, on the reverse strand, counting down.
TCGTCGACGTCATGAAAATTCAACCACCCTTGACTGATCCGGCCAGCAGGCCGCGCACGAAATAGCGCTGGAGGGAGAAGAAGACCAAAAGCGGCACGATGATGGTTACGAAGGCCGACGTCGTCAAAATCTCCCAATCGCCGCCGCGCGAGCCGAGCAGCGCGTTGAGCTTGCCAGTGAGCACGAGCTGATCCGCGCCCGACCCCAGGAAGACGATCGCCACCAGCAGGTCGTTCCACACCCACAGGAACTGGAAGATGGCGAAGGAGGCCAGCACCGGCAGCGACAGCGGCAGGACGATGCGCACGAAGATCTCGAAGTCGGAAGCGCCGTCGATGCGGGCCGATTCCATCACCTCGCGCGGCAGGCCGGCGATGTAGCTCCTGAGCAGGTAGACGGCGAAGGGCAGGCCGAAGCCGGTGTGCGCCAGCCAGATGCCGAGATAGGTCTTGGACGGCACGCCGAAGAAGGCGCCGACGCCGTTGTAGAGCTTGAGCAGCGGGATCAGCGTCATCTGCAGCGGCACGACCAGCAGGCCGATGATGACGGCGATCAGGATGGCGCGGCCGGGAAAGCGCATCCAGGCGAGCGCATAGGCCGCGAAGGCGGCGATCAGGATCGGGATGATGGTGGCCGGCACGGTCACCGTCAGCGAGTTGACGAAGGAGCGGCCGATGCCCTCCGAGAACAGCACGGTGTGATAGTTCTCGGTGGTGAAGCGCGGCGGCAGGCTCGCCTCGTAGTAGATGCGCTGGCCGCGCTTGTCGGTGAAGGCGGCCGGCGAGGACTGCTCGAACGTGCCGTCGGAATTCACCACCAGCGCGACGCCGCCGCCGAGGTCGGCCGCCTCGCCGGCCTTGAACTCCCGCGGGTTCTGCACGCGCGTGCCGAAGGCGGTGACGCGCAGCTCCTCGCCTTCCCTGAAGATGTTGCCGGAAATGACCCAGCGTCCGTCCTTCTCGACCTGCGTCTCGGCGCCCGGCAGGCGGGCAGCACCCGTCTGCGGCGAGGTGGTCAGCGCCGTCCACCAGCCGCTGACGGCGATCTGGTCCTTGTCGCGCAGCGACGAGACGAGGATGCCGATCGTCGGCAGCGTCCACACCGCGACGAAGAACAGCACGGCGAGATGGACGCCCCAGCGGGCGGCACGCGACCTTCCAGCCGACCCCGCCATCTCAGCGCCCCCCGCCTTCGCGGATTGCGTTGCGCACGTTCCAGACCATGATCGGCACGACGGCGAGCATGATGACGACGGCGATCGCCGCACCCCGGCCGAAATCGCCGCCGCCGCGGAACATCCAGTCGAACATCAGGTTCGCCAGCACCTCGGTGTTCCACTGGCCGTTGGTCATGGTCAGCACGATGTCGAACACCTTGAGCACGAGGATGGTGATCGTCGTCCACACCACCGCGATGGTCGTCCAGATCTGCGGCACCATGATCTTCCAGAAGATCTGGAAGCCGCTGGCGCCGTCGATGGTTGCGGCCTCGATCGTCTCCTCGGGAATGCCGCGCAGCGCCGCCGACAGGATCACCATGGCGAAGCCGGTCTGGATCCAGATCAGGATCACCATCAGGAAGAAATTGTTCCAGAAGGGCAGCGCGATCCATACCTGCGGCTGGCCGCCCAGCGCTTGCACGACCGCGTTGAGCACGCCGATCTGCGTCTGGCCGGCGCCGCGGTACTCGTAGATGAACTTCCAGATGACGCTAGCGCCGACGAAGGAGATGGCGAGCGGCATGAAGATCAGGCTCTTGGCGATGTTGCCCCACCAGATGCGGTCGGTCAGCACGGCGATCACCAGGCCGAGGAAGGTGCAGGCGGCCGGCACGACCAGCAGCCAGAGGAAGTTGTTGAGGATCGACTGGCGGAACTCGCGGTCGCCGATCGCCCACTGGTAGTTGGCCAGCCCGACAAAGTTCTGTCCGCCGCGGTCCTTGAGCGACAGCCACAGCGTGTCGATCACCGGATAGACGAGGTAGACGGCGAGGATGATGAGGGCAGGCGCGAGGAACAGCCAGGGGCGGATGTAGGCCTGCCGGCGCAGATTGTCGATCGCGGCCGACCCCGTCCTGCCGCGCGCCGGCAGCGCCAGCTCCAGCAGCCGGTTGGCGCCCCAGAAGTAGAAGACGCATCCGCCGACGCCCAGCACGATGGTCACAATCGCGGATATGAGCTGCCCGGCCATCGCCTGATCCCCCGAAGCGATTCGTTCGTTTCCACCCCACCCGCTTGCGGTCCCCACCCCTCACCCCTCCCCACAAGGGGAGGGGATCATCAGCGTCTGCGCTCCCGGGAGGCGAAACGCCGGCGGTTCCGACTCCCCTCCCCCTTGTGGG
>JAFKJY010000166.1 GCA_017305835.1 Hyphomicrobiales bacterium | reverse complement strand
TTAACCAGAAGCCTTTCGTGTAGGTAAAATCCGGGTAGAAGGGTCTGGTGTTTTCTGCCGCGATATCCGGATTTCTCGCTGTGGGGACTACGAGAAAAGAAGGTTCGAAAGCCCTATGAAGGCAGCTTCGCGTTTGTTGAGCGCCGCAACTGCGGTCGCGTTCTCCGTCTGTCTGGCGGTTTCCGGGGGACTCGCAGTCCAGTTGGCCGGCGTAACCCAGGCGCATGCCGCCGTGGTCAGCCGAATCGACGTGCGCGGTAATCAGCGCGTCGATTCCGAGACGATCCGCAACTATATCGGCATCCAGCCCGGCAAGAACTTCGGCCAGGGCGACATCGACGAGGCCGTCAAGCGGCTGTTCGCGACGGGCCTGTTCGCGACCGTCAACGTCAACCAGGTTGGCGGCTCGCTGGTCGTCCAGGTCAGCGAATACGCGATCGTCAACCAGGTGCTGTTCGACGGCAACAAGAAGATCAAGGACGCGCAGCTTCGCACCACGGTGCAGATGCAGCCGCGCGGCGCCTTCTCCAACGCGGCGATGGAAGCCGACGTCGAGGCGATCAAGGCCGCCTATTCGCGCATCGGCCGCGACGACGCCTCGGTGACCGCCTCGGTCAACCAGCTCGACGGCAACCGCGTCAACGTCATCTTCCACATCAACGAAGGCGGCCGCACCAAGATCCGGTCGATCAGCTTCGTCGGCAACAGCGCCTACAGCGACGGCCGCCTGCGCGACGTGATCTCGACCAAGAAGTCGAACTTCATGTCGTTCCTGACGCGCAACGACATCTATGACGACCAGCGGCTGCGGGCCGACGAGGAGGCGCTGCGCCGCTTCTACTACAACCGTGGCTATGCCGACTTCCAGGTCGTCTCGGCCCAGGCCAACCTCGACAGCTCGACCAACGAGTACAACATCGTCATCACGGTGGACGAGGGCGACCGCTACACCTTCGGCGACATCTCGATCGACAGCACGATCCCCGAGATCGACCCGAATACGCTGAAGTCGTTCCTCGAGACCCGGTCCGGCGCCCACTACAGCGCTGAGGACGTGGAGAACTCGATCATCGCGATGACCGAGCAGCTCGCCGGGAAGGGCTACGCCTTCGCCCAGGTGACGCCGCGCGGCGACCGCAACTTCTCCAACCACACGATCTCGGTCCTCTACACGATCGACCAGGGTCCGCGCGCCTACATCCAGCGCATCGAGATCCGCGGCAACACCCGCACCCGCGACTACGTGATCCGCCGCGAGTTCGACCTGTCGGAAGGCGACGCCTTCAACCAGGTGCTGATCCAGCGCGCCAAGAAGCGGCTCGAGGCGCTCGACTTCTTCGAGTCGGTCAACATCTCGACCTCGGCCGGCTCCGAGCCGGACCAGGTGGTGCTGGTCGTCGACGTGGTCGAGAAGTCGACGGGCGAGCTGTCCATCGGCGCCGGCTACACCACCGGCGGCACCACCGGCACGGCGGGCTTCACGGTCGAGGGCAGCATCGGCGAGCGCAACTTCCTCGGCCGCGGCCAGTCGATCCGGCTGTCGGTCGCCGGCGGCGCCAGCTCGCGCGACTACATGATCTCCTTCACCGAGCCCTATTTCCTCGGGCGCCGGATCTCGGCGGGCTTCGACATCTACCGCCAGACGCGCACCTACAACACCTACTACAACAGCGAGGTGACGGGCGGCACGATCCGCTTCGGGCTGCCGCTGACGCAGGCCCTGACCGCGCAGATCGCCTACAACCTGACGTCGGAAACCTACAATTTCACGACGGACGGAACGGCCAGGGGCTGCCCCGCGGCGCCGACGGTGGCCGGTTGCTGGGTCGCTCCGCAGGTCCAGGCCGCGATCGGCACCGGCAACTGGTGGAAGTCCTCGGTGAGCGGTTCGTTGATCTACAACACGATCGACAACATGAAGAACCCGCACGAGGGCCTCTATTCGATCTTCACGACCGAAGTCGCCGGCCTCGGCGGCAACGCGAAGTTCGTCAAGCTGACCGGTCGCGCGAGCTACTACCGCACGCTGTCCGACGAGGCCGACATCGTCGCCCTGGCGGCGATCGGCGGCGGCCACGTCATGCCGATCGGTGCCGGCGGCCTGCGCGTGTTCGACATGTTCCAGTCGAACGACCGCATCATCCGCGGCTTCGCCTACAACGGCATCGGCCCGGTCGACGCGATCACCAACCAGCAGCTCGGCGGCACGACCTACTTCAATGCCACGGCGGAACTGCAGTTCCCGCTGCCGGGCGTGCCCCAGAGCATGGGCCTGCGCGGCGCGCTGTTCGCCGACGCCGCGACGCTCTACGGCAACTCGCTGGCGGGCGTGTCTGCCGCCTCGACGGCCGTCAACTGGCGTGCCTCCGTGGGCGCTAGCCTGATGTGGAACTCGCCCTTCGGGCCGCTGCGCGTCGACTACGCCGTGCCGGTCATGCAGCAGGCGACCGACGTGATCCAGAACTTCAACTTCGGCATCTCGACGCGGTTCTGATCGTCGCGAGGTCCGGGCCGGCGCAAGCACGGCCCGGACAAAAGGCTTCCATGTCTGATCCGGTGTTCTTCGAGCCAGCGCGTCGCTACTCTGCCGGAGAGATAGCGGCCGCGGTCGGCGCAAGCCTCGCCGACGCCTCGCTGGCCGATGTCGAGATCCTCGGCGTCGGCCCTGCGGCCGAGAGCCGCGAAGGCACGCTCGTCTACGTCAACGGCAAGAAGAACGAGACGCATCTGGCGCAGACGCGGGCGGCCGCCGTGCTGTGCCGCGCCGAGGTCGCCTCGTCGGTGCGCGCCGGGGTGGCAACGCTCGTGGCGCGCAACCCGCAGCAGGCCTTCGCCGCCGCCGCGCGCCTCATCTACCCGCAATCCGTGCGCCCGCTGGCGCTGACCGGCGAGACCGGCGTTTCGCCGAAGGCCGTCGTCGAGGGCGCCCGCATCGAGCCGGGCGCGATCGTCGAGGCGGGTGCCGTCGTCTGCGCGGGCGCCGCGATCGGCACCGGCACGGTGGTCGCCCCCGGCGCGGTGATCGGGCCGGGCTGCCAGATCGGCCGCGACGGCTATGTCGGCCCCGGCGCTTCCGTGCTCAACGCGCTGATCGGCAACCGGGTGGTCCTGCATCCGGGCGTGCGGCTCGGCCAGGACGGGTTCGGCTACGTGCCGGGCCAGCGCGGGCCGGAGAAGATCCCGCAGCTCGGCCGCATCGTCGTGCAGGACGACGTCGAGATCGGCGCCAACACGACGATCGACCGCGGCGCGCTCGGCGACACGGTGATCGGCGACGGCACCAAGATCGACAATCTCGTGCAGATCGGCCACAACGTCCGCATCGGCCGCTGGTGCATCATCGCGGCCCAATGCGGCATATCCGGTTCGGTGACGATCGGCGATTTCGCCATGCTGGGCGGCAATGTCGGCATCGGCGACCACATCACCGTGGGGGCCGGGGCGCAGCTCGCCGGCCGGTCCGGCGTGATCGGCAACGTGCCGCCCGGCGCGAAATGGGGCGGCTTCCCGGCGCAGCCGATCCGCGGCTGGCTTCGCGAGGAGGCGGCGCTGCGCGCGCTGGTTCGATCGCAGGTGGGGAAAGGGAGCGACGATGTCTGAAACGGGGACCCTCGAGACGCTGGACATCGAAAGGCTGCTCCAGCTCCTGCCGCACCGCTACCCCTTCCTGCTGATCGACCGCGTCGTCGAGATCGACGGCGACGAATCGGCGATCGGCATCAAGAACGTGACCTTCAACGAGCCGCATTTCACCGGCCATTTCCCCGGCAAGCCGGTGATGCCGGGCGTGCTGATCATCGAGGCGATGGCGCAGACGGCCGGCGCCATCTGCCTCAACAAGATGGGCGGCAGCCAGACCGCGCTGGTGTTCTTCATGACCATCGACAACGCCAAGTTCCGCAAGCCGGTCGTGCCCGGCGACCGTCTCGAGATCCACGTCAAGAAGCAGAAGCAGCGCGGCGGCATCTTCCGCTTCGCCTGTCAGGGCATCGTCGACGGCGCCAAGGTCGCCGAGGCCGAGGTCCAGGCGATGGTCACCTTCGCCGATGCGGCCTGAGCCGGGGCTGCGCGCGCAGATGCAGGCAATCGTCCATCCGAGCTCGATCGTCGAGCCGGGCGCCGAGCTCGGCGCCGGCGTCCGCATCGGGCCGTTCTGCCATGTCGGGCCGGACGTGCGGCTCGCCGCCGGCGTCGAGCTCAAGAGCCATGTCGTGGTGACCGGCGCGACCAGCATCGGGGAGGGGACCGTGGTGTTCCCGCAGGCGGTGCTGGGCGAGCCGCCGCAGAACGTGCGTCACAAGGGCGGCCGCACGACGCTGACCATCGGGCGCGACTGCGTGATCCGCGAGGCGGTGACCGCGCATGCCGGCACCGACACCAGCCGCGGCGCCACCGCGATCGGCGACGGCTGCATGCTGATGGCCTACAGCCACGTCGCGCATGACTGCATCGTCGGCAACAACGTCACCTTCGCCAACGGCGCGACGCTCGCCGGCCATTGCGAGGTGGGCGACGGCGCCATCCTCGGCGGGCTGTCGGCGGTCCACCAGTTCGTGCGCATCGGCCACCACGCCTTCGTCGGCGGCACGACCGGCATCCCCGGCGACGTCATCCCCTACGGCATGGCGATCGGCAACAGGGCGCGGCTGCGCGGGCTGAACATCGTCGGGCTGAAGCGCTCCGGCGCCACCCGGCAGGAGCTGCAGACGCTGCGGGCCGCCTACCGGATGCTGTTCGACCGCGCGCGGCCCGTCGCCGACAATGTCGAGGCCGTGCGCGCCGCCTACGGGCAGGACCCGCGCGTCGCCGACATCCTCGACTTCGTCACCAGCCGCGGCAAACGCATGTTCTGCGTGCCGGCGGTCTCGGGCGCCCACGACGGCGACGACGAGGACTGAGGGGTTTCTCACACGCAGAGAAGGTGGCCGCCGCGCCGCGCGACCTTGCGGCCGTCATCCAGCGCTCCCCCTTCGCGCGTCATCCCGGAACGAGGCGCGAGCACAGCGAGCGGCTCGCATCAGGGACCCATTCCGGACCATCGCGGCCGCGTCAGCCGGTGGGTAAAGAGCGCCCGTTCTGCGCCGCCTCGCACTTTATCGTCGTTCCGGAATGGGTCCCGGACAGCCTCCGCTTCGCTCCGGCTTCCGGGATGACGGCCGCGAGGAGAAGAGTGCGGCAGCCGCGCCTCTCGCCGTTCCTGGGGAGAGGATGCCGACAGGCATGTCAGGGGCGGGATGAACCTTGAACGAGGGGCGCTGCCCCTCATCCGCCCCTTCGGGGCACCTTCTCCCCGCGAACGGGGAGAAGGGGAACGTGGCGGAAGCTCAGCGCTTGGCGATGGGGACGTAGTCGCGCTCGGGCTCACCGGTGTAGAGCTGGCGCGGGCGGCCGATCTTCTGGTGCGGATCCTCGATCATCTCCTTCCACTGCGCCACCCAGCCGACGGTGCGGGCCACCGCGAACAGCACGGTGAACATGGTGGTGGGGAAGCCGAGCGCCTTGAGCGTGATGCCGGAATAGAAGTCGATGTTCGGGTAGAGCTTCTTCTCGATGAAATACTCGTCGGTCAGCGCGATCTTTTCCAGCTCCATCGCGACGTCGAGCAGCGGGTCGTCCTTGATGCCGAGCTCGCCGAGCACCTCATGCGTGGTCTTCTGCATGATCTTGGCGCGCGGGTCGTAGTTCTTGTAGACGCGGTGGCCGAAGCCCATCAGCCGGAACGGGTCGTTCTTGTCCTTGGCGCGGGCGATGAACTCGGGAATGCGGTCGACCGTGCCGATCTCGGCCAGCATGTTGAGCGCCGCCTCGTTGGCGCCGCCATGCGCCGGGCCCCACAGGCAGGCGATGCCGGCCGCGATGCAGGCGAAGGGGTTGGCGCCCGACGAGCCGGCCAGCCGCACCGTCGAGGTCGAGGCGTTCTGCTCGTGGTCGGCGTGCAGGATGAAGATGCGCTCCATGGCGCGCGCCAGCACGGGGTTGACCTTGTAGTCCTCGCACGGCACCGCGAAGCACATGTGCAGGAAGTTGGCGGCGTAGTTCAGCTCGTTCTTCGGGTACACGAAGGGCTGGCCGATGTGGTACTTGTAGGCCATCGCCGCGATTGTCGGCATCTTGGCGATCAGGCGGATCGAGGCGACCATGCGCTGGTGCGGGTCGGAGATGTCCGTGGAATCGTGATAGAAGGCCGACAGCGCGCCGACGACGCCGCACATGACGGCCATCGGATGGGCGTCGCGGCGGAAGCCGGAGAAGAACTTCGACATCTGCTCGTGCACCATGGTGTGGCGCGTCACGCGGAAGTCGAAATCCTCCTTCTGCGCCTTGGTCGGCAGGTCGCCGTAGAGCAGCAGGTAGCAGACCTCGAGGAAGTCGCCGTGCTCGGCGAGCTGGTCGATCGGGTAGCCGCGGTGGAGCAGGACGCCTTCGTCGCCGTCGATATAGGTGATCTTCGACTCGCAGCTGGCGGTCGAGGTGAAGCCGGGATCGTAGGTGAACATCCCGGTGTCCTTGTAGAGCGCGCCGATGTCGATGACGTCCGGCCCGACGGAGCCCTTTCGCACCTTGAATTCGTGCGCGTCGCCGCCAAGCTCGATTTTCGCAGTCGATCCCGTCATCCCGATGTCCTCTCGTGAAATATGCGGAAGCATGCGCACCGCAGGCAGGACGCGCGGTGGCATCAATGGCCGTCTCCGGCGGCCCCTAGCTAACGCATCAGCTCCCGCCTGCCAAGCAGACCAAGGCCTATTGTTGCGCCGCAACAACCGCGATTTCAATGCCCAAACGGGCTTTTTCGAGCGGGTTTGCGCGCTCCGCGGGCCTAATCGATTTGATCGCCGATGCGGGCCATGCTCTCCTCGCGGCCGAGCACGGCGAGCACGTCGAACACGCCCGGCGAGGTGCTGCGGCCGGTGAGCGCGGCGCGCAGCGGCTGGGCCGCCTTGCCGA
>JAFKJY010000063.1 GCA_017305835.1 Hyphomicrobiales bacterium | reverse complement strand
CGGTCGCTTCGCTTCCTTGGCCGGGATGACGCGGTGGAGAGGTTGGCGCCGGCACGCCGGGCGTGGACAAAACGCGCTGCCCTGCACCGCCCAACCCCTTGCCCCGACTGCCGATTGCCGACTGCCTACTGCCGCGTCTGTCCCCGCCTACCCGCCTCTCCCCTATCCTTGGCCCCGCTCCCTTCGCGGGAACGCCGGTCATGACGGTGGTCGTGCGGGAAGGAGACGGCGCCTCCGCCCGGCCCCCGTAAGGCCGGTCCGGGGACGCCGCGCCCAGGGGTTCCCCCTCGGCCACTACGGGCCGGGCGTGACGGACGGTTCACTAGAACCCTGCGGAGCCTCTCAAGGGCGAAGCGGGGGGAAGCGGAACGGGCGCGGCGCAAAATCGCCGGACGGGCGGCCGCGAGGCCGCATGCTACTTGCCTGCGAGCGACCCAACGGCCGCCCGTCTTCCCACCTTTCGGTGGGCGCTCTTTGACAATGGCCAGACGGTGGGAGCCGGGCGTGGCAACGGTGAGGATCATCCGGCCGAAGGCCGAGGCGGCGACCGCCGCCCGCCGGTCGTCCGGCGCCCCCGCGGAGGGCCAGCCGCGAAGCGGCGGTGCGGCCCGTGAGCGAAGGAGAACCCCCCAATCCCTCACGGGAACTGCGACAGGTCCTCGTCGCGCTTGGCGGCTGCCGCAGCGGCGGCCTCGGCCTCGCGCTCGGCCTTGCGGAACAGGCCGATCCGGCCGAGGCTGAAGCAGGCCGCGACCAGCGCGAAGCAGGCGCCGACGCCGAGCGCCCAGGTGGCGCCGGAGATGCCGAGATGGGCGAGCAGCGAGGCCACCAGCGCCGCGCCGGTGGTCTGGCCGGTGAGCCGCGCCGTGCCCAGCATGCCGCTCGCCGCGCCGCTGCGCCGCCGCGGCGCCGCGCCCACCATGGTGCGGTTGTTGGGCGTCTGGAACATGCCGAAGCCGATGCCGCACAGCACCATGCGCCAGACGATGTCGGGCACCGAGGCGTCGGCCGGCAGCAGCGCCAGCAGCGCAAGCCCGGCCGACAGCAGCACCAGCCCCGCCCCGCCGAGCAGCGCCGGCGAGTGGCGGTCGGACAGCCGCCCGGCGATCGGCGCGGCCACCGCGATGGCGAGCGGCCACGGCATCATCAGCAGGCCGACGTCGCGCGGGCTGAAGCCCATGATCGTCTGCAGCGTGAAGGGCAGCGAGATGAAGGCCAGCATCTGCGCCACGAAGGAGGCGACCGAGGTGGCGATCGACAGGCTGAAGATCGGCAGCTTCAGCAGGTCGAGCGGCAGCATCGGCTCCTTCATGCCGAGCTCGCGCCGCACCAGCAGCGTGCCGGCGGCGAGCAGCCCGGCGAACTGGCCGGCGATCCAGGGCAGCGGCAGCTTGTGGCCGATCGAATCGATGAGGGTGATGAACAGGCCGATCGTGGCGGCGCTGAGCACCGCGCTCTTCCAGTCGAACGGCCGGTCGGAGCGGTCGCTCTCGGGCAGGCTCCTCCAGCCCATGGCGATCGCCGCGATGCCGAGCGGGATGTTGATGACGAACAGCCACGGCCAGCTCGCCCAGGTCAGGATGAAGCCGGCGAGCGTCGGCCCGATCGTCGAGGCCGACGCGACCGTGAAGGCGTTGAGGCCGATCGCCGAGCCGAATTTGCGGGCCGGCACCGTGTAGCGCAGCAGCGCCGTGTTGACGCTCATCACGCCGGCCGCGCCGAGCCCCTGCACGACGCGCGCCGCGGTCAGCGCGGGAAGCGAATCGGCCAGCATGCAGCCGAGCGAGGCGAGCGTGAACACGGCGATGCCGGCGAGGTAGACGCGCCGGTAGCCGTGGATCTCGCCGAGCGCGGCCAGCGGCAGCAGCGAGACGACGATGGCGAGCTGGTAGCCGTTGACGATCCAGATCGACACCGAGGGGCTGGCCTGGAACTCCGCCGCGATGGTCGGCAGCGCGACGTTGGCGATCGAGCCGTCGAGCACGGCCAGCATCAGCACCACGAGGATCGACGCCCACGCCCAGTAGCGGCGCGGAGGCTCGAGCCCGTCCGCGATCGCGGTGGTCGGCGTGCGTGCGTCCAATTGGGCAACTCCGTTGGCAGGCGGTCCGCGCGGCGCGGGCCTGGGGACGAGCGGTGCTGTCGCGGATTGTCGGGCCGAGGCGCCGGGTGCGGATTCGCGGCAGGAGCGCGGCAGGCATGGCCGCGCCGCCGCGAAAATAGGGCGAGCAGCCCGGTCGCGGCAATCCCCCAACGCATGCAGCCCGTGCAAGGCTGCCGCGCGGCGCGACTGGCGGGTTGCCGGCGGGGAGCCCTAGCGCGACAGGTAGATCGCCTCCGCGTCGCCGCCGCTGCCCGAGAGGCCGGAAAAGCTCCAGTTCGCCGAGTTGACGATCAGCGAGTTGACGACGAGGCTGAACTTGCTGGCGCCGATATTGGTGGTGGAGTTGTAGGTGACGTCGCGGTTGGGCAGGTAGACGATGCCCTCCAGCTTCTCGCCGCTGGAGCCGTTGAAGACGTAGTTGCGCTTGTTGGCGTTGTTGGCGGCGCTGCTCGTCTTCTCGAACATCAGCACGCCCTTGTACGTGCCCGAGGTCGGCGCGGTCGCCGTCATGGTCAGGTTGCCGTTCGCCTGGATCTGGCTGTCGGTGTCGGGGAAGTAGAAGGTGACGCCCTCGGCCACCACCTTGGCGCCCGAATTGATGATCATCGAGCCCTTGATGATGTGCAGGCCCGGCTTGAAGGTGATGGTCGGGCTGCCGTTGAAGATGACGTTGCAGTGCAGGCCGGGGTTGAGCGTGTGGTTGGTGCCGTCCTTGGCGCCCGAGGTGGCGCAGGAGCCGGGCACGGTCGGCTCGGCCAGCGCGTCCTTGTAGGGGTCGGCCGCCGCGTCGCAGCCGGTCTCGAGGTTCGAGATCGTGCCGCCGTTCTTGATGTACTTCGTGCCCTTCACGCATAGCCGTTTGACGTCGAGCGACGACCCGGCGTTCATGATGAAGGCGGGGTCCTGCTGCGAGCGGACATGCACCTCGCAGTTCGGCGCCGCGATCTTGGCGCCCGAATTGACCAGCAGCGCCTGGCTCTTGTCGGCCAGCACGGTGATGCACGGTCCGCCGGCCGGGGCCTTGATGCGGGCCTGCGAGACGACGCCGATCCTGATCGGCCCGCCGAGCAGCGCGCTGCCGATCGCATGGTCGTAGCTGATCGTGGCGACGCCATCGAGCACGCCGTCGCCGAGCGTGAACTTGGCGGCCGGCCGGTTGTCTTCCTCCGGCGCGGGCGGCAGGTTGGCGTTGAAGAAGTCGGCCGCCGCCGCGGCCTGGCCGGTCGTCTTGCCGGCGCCGGCCAGCACGGCCGCGTCGAGCATCTGCTGCATCCTGTCGCGATAGGAAAGCGCGCTCGCATAGTCGACGCTCGCGGCGACCGCGAAGGCGATGGGGATCAGGGCGAGCGCGGTGTAGATGGCGAAGTTACCGCGCCTGTCGGCCCACAGCCGCAAGGCCGGCAGCAAGCTGCGCGACAATCCAGACAAGTTCGCCCCCCGACCCTGTGTATACACCCTTCTTATCAAATGAGAGTTTCATTCCGGTAAAGCCGGCTGGCGCAACCGGCAGCAACCGCCGCGCGAAACCGCGCGCAGCGATCCGGCAAGGGGCCCGGTGCCATGGTTGATGCAGGCAGGCCCGAACACCCTGCCGCCGCCCGAAAGCGGTCCACCACGCGCCCCTTTCCTGCCGCCCCGCGGGAAAGGGGCCTCGCGGCTCAGCTTTCCGGCAAAGCGTCCACGCGCTCCCATTTGTCGAGGAAGGCCTCGACCGGCAGCGCCTGCATGTCGGGCACCGCCTCGTGCAGGCGCTCGACCGGCCAGTCCCACCATTTCAGCGCCGACAGCCGCGCGGCGATCCGTTCGGGAAAGCGCGGCCGCAGCGGGCGGGCGGGAACGCCGGTTACGATCGTGTAGGCTGCCACGTCGCGTGTCACCACCGCGTTCGCCCCGACCGCCGCGCCGTCGCCGATGGTCACGCCCGGCATGACGACGGCGCCGTGGCCGATCCAGACGTCGTTGCCGACCGTCACGGCCCTGGCGCGGCGTCGCTCGCGAAAATCCTGGTCGACGCCGAGATAGCGGAAATATTCGTTCGGCCGGTAGGTGAGCTTGTGCGTGGTGACCCGCTCCAGCGGGTGCTCGAGCGCGTTGATCCGCGTATTCGCGGCGATCGAGCAGAACTTGCCGATCGTGGCGTAGATCGCCTCGGCATGCCGCTCGAAATAGGAGAAGTCGCCGAGCTTCACCTCGCGCAGCACGACGCGCTCGCCGACCGCCGAATAGGGGCCGAGCCGGCAGCCCTTCAGCTCCGCCGTCGGGTGGATGCGCGGCGACGGATCGGTGATCCTTAGGTCGGGGCTGGCCGGGCTGTCGGACATGGCCGGGCTTTACGCCGGCCGGCCGGGCCGGGCAAGCGTGGTGGCCGCAGCTCTCACGGCTTGCCGTTCTTCCAGGTCACGTCCTGCCCGTAGAGCGGCACGGTCGACATCGACATCTTGGCCGAGCCCTCCTGCACCTGGCGTGTATGCGCGAGATAGACGAGCGTCTCGTTCTTCCTGTCGTAGATGCGGGTCACCACCTGCTTCTTCCAGATCAGGCTGACGCCCTGCTTGAACACCTCCTCGCCGTCGTCGGAGAGGTCGATGTCGCCGATGCTGATCGGGCCGGTCTGGTTGCAGGCGATTGCCGTGTTGGACGGGTCCTCGAACCAGTTGCCCTTCTGCAGCCGGTCGATGACGCTGCGGTCGAAATAGGAGACGTGGCAGGTCACGCCCTGCACCTGCGGGTCGCTGATCGCCTCGACCACGATGTCGTTGCCGACCCAGTCGACGCCGACCCGGCCGACCTCCTCGGCAGCGGCGGGCAGGCTGGCGAGAAGCGCCGCCCCGGCGGCGGCGGAAAGGACGAGACGGTGCATCGGCGGCTCCTGTGTGGCGAACGCGCCCCAGAATTGGGTGGCGCCCGCGCCGAATGCAAGGCCGGGCTTCTCCACGGCCTGCGGCCCGGCGCGGCAAAGTCGCACCTTTTGCCGGGCCGGCCGCGCCGCTATATTGAGGCCATGACGAGGTCGACCCCGCTCCCGCGCCTGCTGGCGTTCGGTCTTGCCGCCGTGCTGCTCGCGGCGGCGACGGGGCTTGCCTTCGCCGGCTGGATCGGCCATGGGCCGGGCATCTTCATGAGCCTGGTGGACGCCGGGCTGAGCTGGTGCTTCTGAGGCGGCCGCGGTTCCCGAAAAATCTGGTGAAGGCATGATGCGCTCCATCCTCATCGGCATCGTCGTGGTCATGGCGGCCGTGTTCGGCTACTGGACCTTCGACTGGTACCGCAGCATGTATTCCGGCGACGCGTTCGGCGCGCCGTTCGAGCTCACCGACCAGACCGGCCAGCCGATCACGCAGGCCGCTTTCCGCGGCCACCCGACGCTCGTCTTCTTCGGCTTCACGCACTGCCCCGAGGTCTGCCCGACGACGCTGTTCGAGATGAACGGCTGGCTGGAGAAGCTCGGCGACGAAGGCAAGGACATCAGGGCCTATTTCGTGTCGATCGACCCCGAGCGGGACACGCCGCAGGTGATGAACGCCTATGTGTCCAACGTCTCAAGCCGCATCGTCGGCGTCACCGGCTCGCCCGACAGGATCGCGGCGATGGCGAAGTCGTTCGGCATCTATTCGCGCAAGGTCGAGCAGGCCGACGGCGACTACACGATGGACCACACGGCCTCCGTGCTGATGCTCGACCGCAAGGGCGCGTTCGCCGGCACCATCGCCTATGGCGAGGACGCCGACACGGCGATCGCCAAGCTCAAGCGCCTCGCCGCCGGGGCGTGAGCGGCCAGCCGGAACCATCATCGTGAGCCAGATCCGTTTCCATTTCAGCGCGCCGCGCGGCGCGGCGGAAGACCTCTACCGGCGCCTCGAAGCCGAGTTCGAGGAGGACGGCCTGCCGCTCGCCCTCGTCGAGGCCGACGAGGCCGAGGCGATCTTCGAGGTCTCGGTCTATGCCGAGCCGGACGGCGACGCCGAGCCGCGCATCCGCCGCATCCTCGACGAGGCGGGCGCCGGCGTCGCGCTGGAGCGCGAGGCGATGCCCGACATCGACTGGGTCTCGCACACGCTGGCGGGCCTCAAGCCCGTGCGGGCCGGCCGCGTGCTGGTGCACGGCGCGCATGACCGGGACAAGCGCGAGGACGGCGACATCGCCATCGAGATCGAGGCGGGGCTGGCCTTCGGCACCGGCCATCACGGCACCACGGCCGGCTGCCTGGAGATGCTGCAGAAGATCCTGCAGGCCGAGCGGCCACGCGATGCGCTCGACCTCGGCACGGGCAGCGCGGTGCTCGCCATTGCGGTGGCCCGGCTCGCCGGCATCCCGGTGCTCGCCACCGACATCGACCCGGTCGCGACCGAGGTCGCGGCCCGCAACGTCGCGCTCAACGGCGCCACCGCCCTCGTCGAGTGCGTGACGGCCGCCGGCTTCGACCACCCGCGGCTCGCGGGCGACCGCCAGTTCGACCTGATCGTCGCCAACATCCTCGCCGGCCCGCTGATGGAGCTGGCGCCGCAGATGGCCCGCCATGCCCCGGCGGGCGGCTCGCTGGTGCTGTCGGGCATCCTCGACCGGCAGGCCGACGACGTGGTCGCCGCCTACACCGCGCAGGGCTTCCGCCATGTCGAGACGCTGCACCGCGAAGGCTGGTCGACCATCCACCTGAAGCGCTAGCGCCCTGCCCTCGCGCAAACGAAAAAAGGGGCGGCCCGGAGGCCGCCCCTCGATCGCCTTCGGCGGCGGTCAGATGGCGTCAGATGTAGTAGGAGGAGCTCGCGTTGCGGCGCAGCGTGGCGCGGTCGTAGCCGCGCGCCGCGAGCTGTTCGTCGTCGAGCATCAGCAGCGCCGCGTTGACATGGCGCAGGGCCTGCTTGCTGCGCGCCTCGATCATCGCGTCGAAGGCGTTGCGGAAGAAACCGCGTCCTGCATGCGTAGCCATTGCCGTTCTCCTTGTCCGTTGGAGGGATCGTGTCCTCCACGACCAGAAAGGTAAGTACGGGCGGCCTCCGCCACCAGCCGGGAGAACGCATCGCAGCCATGCTTTTTTTGCAACGCACAATGAGATGCGGCAGCGCAGCATGAAGGGCGACGCCTGCCGGCGGCGGGCTGAGACAGACGTTGCGCGGCGGCGGGCAAACCCTGTAGACCGGAGCCCTCTCCCACGCAGGTCCTCGCCGATGTTCCAGTCCTACGAATCCGTCGCCAACCCCGCCCAGGGCATCTCGCGCACGGCGCGGCTGCGCGCCGAGCTGGAGGCCCGGGGGCTCGACGGCTTCCTCGTGCCGC
This sequence comes from Hyphomicrobiales bacterium, assembly GCA_017305835.1. Taxonomy (GTDB): domain Bacteria; phylum Pseudomonadota; class Alphaproteobacteria; order Rhizobiales; family Rhizobiaceae; genus RCIO01. Next base: position 51,602 of record JAFKJY010000063.1, on the reverse strand, counting down.
GCGCCGACGAGCACCAGGGCGAGTACGTCGCCCGCCGCTCCGAACGCCTGCAATGGCTGACCGGCTTCACCGGCTCGGCCGGCGCGGCGCTGATCCTGCGCGACCGGGCGCTGCTGTTCGTCGACGGCCGCTACACGCTGCAGGCGCGCCAGCAGGCCGATCCCGCGACCTTCACGATCGAGAGCCTCGTCGAGAACCCGCCGGCGAGCTGGCTGCGCGACAACGCCGCGCGCGGCTGGCGCATCGGCTTCGACCCCTGGCTGCACACCATCGCCGACGCCCGCGCGCTGCGGGCGGCACTCGAGAAGCAGGGCGCCGAGTTGGTGCCGGTGCAGGAAAACCTCGTCGACGCGATCTGGGAGGACCAGCCGGCCGCGCCCGCCGAGCCAGTGGAGATCCACCCCGACAGCCTTGCCGGCGAGAGCGCGCGCGACAAGCTCGCCCGCCTCGCGGCGGCGGTGGCGCAGGCCGGCGCCGACGCGGCGGTGCTGACCGACCCCTCCTCGCTCGCCTGGGCCTTCAACATCCGCGGCCACGACGTGCCGCACACGCCGCTGGCGCTCGGCTTCGCGGTCATCGCGGCCGAGGGGCCGCACGCCGTCTACATGGCGCGGCGCAAGCTCGGCCGCGAGGCCGCCGCCTATCTCACCCAGCTCGCCGAGTTGCGCGAGCCGCAGGCGCTCGGCGGCGACCTGCGCGCTCGCGCCACGGCCGGCGGCCGCGTCGCGCTCGACCCGCAGCTCGCCGCCGAACGCCTGCGCCTGCTGGTCGAGGAAGCCGGCGGCACGGTGGTGGAGGCGCCCGACCCGGCCCGCCTGCCCCGCGCGACCAAGAACGCCGCGGAGCTCGCCGGAACCCGCGCCGCCCATCGCCGCGACGGCGCGGCGGTGACGCGCTATCTCCACTGGCTCGACCGGCAGGAGCCGGGCTCGCTCGACGAGATCGCCGCCGCGCGGCGGCTGGAGGCGATGCGCGCTAAGATCGGCCAGGAGACGCAGATGCCGCTGCGCGACGTCTCCTTCGACACCATCTCCGGCGCCGGCCCCAACGGCGCGATCATCCACTATCGCGTGACGACCGCGACCAACCGGAAGCTCAAGCCGGGCGAGCTCTACCTCGTCGATTCGGGCGCGCAATATCGCGACGGCACCACCGACATCACCCGAACCGTGCCGATCGGCGCGCCGGACGGGGAGATGCGCACGCACTATACGCTGGTGCTCAAGGGCATGATCGGCATCTCGCTGCTGCGCTTCCCGCCCGGCACGCGCGGCATGGACATCGACGCGGTGGCGCGGCTGGCGCTGTGGAAGGCGGGGCTGGACTACGCCCACGGCACCGGCCACGGCGTCGGCTCGTATCTGTCGGTGCACGAGGGCCCGCAGCGCATCGCCAAGACCGGCAGCGAGAAGCTGCTGCCGGGCATGATCCTGTCCAACGAGCCCGGCTACTACCGCGAGGGGCGCTACGGCGTGCGGCTGGAGAACCTGATCGTCGTCACGCCGGCCGAGCCGGTCGCCGACGGCGACATCGCCATGCACGGCTTCGAGACGCTGACGCTCGCCCCCTTCGACCGCCGGCTGATCCGCGCCGAGCTGCTGACGGCCGAGGAGCGCGGCTGGCTCGACGCCTACCACGCCCGCGTGCTGGCCGAGATCGGCCCGATGCTCGACGGCGAGGTGCTGGGCTGGCTGGAGAAGATGACGGCGCCGCTCTAGCCGCCGCGCTCCCCTTCTCCCCTCGTGGGAGAAGGAGGTGGGCTATTGCAGCAGATAGCGCAGCACGATCAGCGTCGCGGCGCCCGAGAGGAAGACCGACAGCATGCCGCCGCGCAGCGCCGCCAGCCCGGCGACGACGAGCGCGGCCAGCTCCGGCACGGAGCCGCGCATGGCCGCCGGCGCGACCAGCGTGGTCAGCACCGCGGCCGGCACTGCGTTGAGGCCGGCCTCCAGCCGCGGATGGATGCGCTCGAAGCGCGACAGGACCAGGTGGCCGCCGATGCGGGTGAGATAGGTCGCGACCGCGCCCGCCAGGATGATCCAGACCGTCGTGCTCATCGCGCGGCATCCCCGGCATCGCGGCTCGGCTCGGACGGCGTGAAGATCACCGCCACCGCGATCCCCGCCAGCGCGCCGATCGTGACGTGCCAGGGCGAGCCGACCAGCCGCTCGGCGGCGATCGAGACGGCCGCGCTGGTCGCCACCACCGGCAGCCACAGCGGGCGGCCCCTGAACTCCATCACCAGCCCGAGGAAGTAGATCGGCAGCAGGAAGTCGAGGCCGATCGCATGGGGGTCCGGGACCAGCCCGCCGAAATAGGCGCCGATCGCCGTCTCCGCCACCCAGGCGACGTAGACCGGCAGCGCGAGGCCGCCATACCAGGCGACCGTGATCGGCTTGCCCTCGTCGACGCGCCGCTCGACCTCGGCGAACTGTGGGTCGACGAGGAAGAAGAAGCCGACGGCCCGCGCCAGCGCCGGCCAGTGCTGCGTGCGCCGGCCGGCGACGGCGGAGTAGAGGACGTGGCGGAAATTCACCGCGAAGATCGAGAGCACGATGAGCCAGGGTGCGACATGCTGGCCGAACAGCTCGATGCCGACGAGCTGGCTGGCGCCGGCATAGACCGTGGCGCTCATCAGCACCGCCTCGCCGACGCCGAAGCCGTTGTCGGCCGCGAGCGTGCCGAACAGCAGGCCGAACGGCAGGATCGCCAGCACGATCGGCAGCGCGCGGCGCAGGCCGCGGCGGAACTCGTCGGCGTTGCTCGGGGGCGCGGAGGGCTGGCTCATGACGGAACCCGAATAGGGCAGCCACCCTGCCCTGTCACATCAAATCGGTTGAAGCTTGTGATCGACGCCGCCGTCAGCCCGGCTGCTGGCCGACGCGGGCGAACCACTGGTCCTCGTCGATCACCTCGATGCCGAGATCGGTCGCCTGCTTGAGCTTGGAGCCGGCGCCGGGGCCGGCGACGACGAGATCGGTCTTGGCCGAGACGGAGCCGGCCACCTTGGCTCCCAGCCGCTCGGCCATGGCCTTGGCCTCCGAGCGCGACATCTTCTCCAGCGTGCCGGTGAACACCACCGTCTTGCCCGCCACCTGGCTGTCGGCCGAGACGGTGACGACATAGGGCTTCGGGGTCACCTGTTTCAGCAGCGCGTCGAGCACGTCGTCGTTGCGCTCGTTGCCGAAGAAGTCGGCGAGCGCGCCGACGACCGTGCCGCCGATGCCGTCGATCGAGGGGAACACGGCCAAAGGATCCTCGGCCGCGGCGGTTTCCTTCCCCACCCGGATCCATTCCTCGACGGTGCCGAAGGTGCGCGCGAGCAGCGCCGCCGTCGTATCGCCGACATGGCGGATGCCGAGCGCGAAGATGAAGCGGTCCAGTTCCGGCTCGCGCCGCGCGTCGATGGCCGAAAACAGCTTGTCGAGGCCCTCGAAATTGCGGTCCTCGGCGCTGCGCACGTTCTTGCGCGCCTTGCCGGTGGCGAGCTCGCGCTGGCGCGCCTGCTCCTCGCGCCGCTCGGCGAGCACGCGCTGCGCCTCGGCGCGCTTGTCCTTCAGCGTGAAGATGTCGGCGGCGGTGCGGATCAGGCCGGCATTGAAGAACAGGTCGATGTTCTCCGCGCCCATGCCCTCTATGTCCATCGCCCCGCGCGAAACGAAATGGCGCAGCGCCTCGACGGCCTGCGCCGCGCAGATCAGCTCGCCCGTGCAGCGGCGGCGCGAATCCTCCTTGCCGGTCTTCTCGTTCATCTCGCGCGTCGCCGGCGAGCCGCAGACCGGGCATGTGTGCGGGAACTGGTAAGGCACCGCGTCGGCCGGGCGCTTTTCCAGCACCACGCTGACGATCTGCGGGATGACGTCGCCGGCGCGCTGGATGACGACCGTGTCGCCGATGCGGATGTCGGCGCCGTTGCGGATCGGCTGGCCGGTGCTGTCGATGCCGGCGATGTAGTCCTCGTTGTGCAGCGTCACGTTGACGACGGTGACGCCGCCGACCGTCACGGGATCGAGCCGGCCGACCGGGGCAAGCGTGCCGGTGCGGCCGACCTGGATGTCGATCTGGCGCAGCACCGTCGAGGCCTGCTCGGCCGGGAACTTGTGGGCGATCGCCCAGCGCGGCTCGCCGGTGACGAAGCCCCAGCGGCGCTGCAGGTCGAGCTGGTCGACCTTGTAGACCACGCCGTCGATGTCGTAGCCGAGCGAGGAGCGCTGCTCCTCGATCAGCTTGTACTGCGCGATCAGCTCGTCCACCGACTTCGCCCGCACCATCAGCGGGCTGACCCGAAAACCCCATTCGGCGAACTTCTGCACCGAATCGTACTGCGTCGGGGCCGGGTCCGCGGTCGTGTAGCCCCACGCATAGGCGAAGAACTTCAGGTTGCGGCTGGCGGTGACGGACGGGTCCTTCTGGCGCAGCGAGCCGGCCGCCGTGTTGCGCGGGTTGACGTAGTCCTGCCCGCCCGCGGCCGCCGAGCGCGCCTTCAGCGCCGCGAACTCGGCATAGGTCATGTAGACCTCGCCGCGGATCTCGATCACCTCCGGCCAGCCGGAACCCTTCAGCCTGTGCGGGATGTCGGCGATGGTCTTCAGGTTGGCGGTGATGTCCTCGCCCACCGTGCCGTCGCCGCGCGTCGCGCCCTGCACGAAGACGCCGCTCTCGTAGCGCAGCGAAGCCGACAGCCCGTCGATCTTGGGCTCGGCGGTGAAGGCGATCTCCAGCCCCTCGTCGCGCTGGAAGAAGCGGCGGCCGCGCTCGATGAAGTCGACCACGTCCTGGTCGGTATAGGCCTTGGCGAGGCTGAGCATCGGCACCGCGTGCCGCACCTTGGCAAATCCCTCCGCCGGCGGCGCGCCGACCGAGCCGGTCGGGCTGTCGGCCCGCACGAGGTCCGGGAAAGCCTGCTCGATCTCGGCGTTGCGCACCCGCAGCGCGTCGTATTCGGCGTCGGTGATCTCCGGCGCGTCGTTCTGATGGTAGGCCACGTCCGCCGCGGCGATCTCCCGCGCCAGCCGTTCCAGCTCGGCGGCGGCCTGCTCTGCGGTCAGCTTGTCGGCGGGGATGGGAGCGTTGGTCATGCACGGCCTCTAGATGTCGCGCGCGACCTTATTGGCTTTCGGAGCGAGGTTGAAGACGGGAGGTGTCAGGAGAAGCGCCTGTCCTTCTCCCCTTGCGGGAGAAGGATGGGTGCGGGTCACCTACCCCGCCGCGTTCTCCCTGAGCAGGCGCTCGGCGGCGGCGCGGGCTTCGGTGGTGATCGTCGCGCCGGCCAGCATGCGCGCGATCTCCTCCTGCCGGGCCGCCTGGTCCATCTCGGTGACGCCGGTCGCGACGCGGTCGGCGCCGCCGGTCTTGGAGATGAGATAGTGCGTGCGGGCACGCGCGGCGACCTGCGGCGCATGCGTCACGGCGAGCACCTGGATCTTCTGCGACAGCCGCGCCAGCCGCTGGCCGATCGCATCCGCCACCGCGCCGCCGACGCCGGTGTCGATCTCGTCGAAGACGAGCGTCGGCGCCGAGCCGCGGTCGGCCAGCGCCACCTTGAGCGCCAGCAGGAAGCGCGACAGCTCGCCGCCGGAGGCGACCTTCATCATCGGCCCCGGTCGTGTGCCGGGATTGGTGCGCACCCAGAACTCTATCCTGTCGATGCCGGCCTCGGTGCGGTCCTGAGCCTCGCTGGCGATCTCGACCAGAAACTCGGCGCGCTCCAGCTTGAGCGCCGGCAGCTCGGCAGCCACCGCCTTCATCAGCAGCCCGGCCGTGGCGTGGCGCCGCGCCGAAAGCTCGGCGGCGGCGCGGTCGTAGGCCTCGCGGGCGGCGACAGCCGCCTTCTCCAGCTCGCCAAGCCGCGCCTCGCCGGCGTCGAGGTCGGCGAGATCGGCCGCCATCTCGTCGCGCAGGCGGGCGAGGTCGTCGACGGCGATGTTGTGCTTGCGCGCCAGCGCCCGCAGCGCGAACAGCCGCTCCTCGGCCTGCTCCAGCCGGCGCGGGTCGAACTCGGCCCGGCGCATCGCCTCGTCGGCGGCCGACTGCGCCGCATCCAGAGAGATCAGCGCCTCGTCGAGCGGCTTGACGATCTCGTCCAGCAGCCCCAGCGCCTCGGCCGCCTTGCGCTGCAGCCGGCGCAGCAGCGCCGACAGCGCCGGCACCGGCGAGGCCGGACCGGACAGCACGTCCTGCGCCTCGGCGATGTCGGCGGCCGACTTCTCGGCGCGCATCATGGCGGCGCGCAGCTCGGCGAGCTCGCTCTCCTCGCCCGGCTGCGGGTCGGCCTTGCCGAGCTCGTCCACCGAGGCGCGCAGGAACTCGGCCTCCCGCGCGGCGGCTTCCACGCGGGCGCGGTGGCGAGCCAGTTCCTGCTCGCGCTCGCGCCAGCCGCGCCAGGCGGCGCCGACGCGGGCCGCCTCGCCGAGATGGCCGCCGAAGGCGTCGAGCAGCTCGCGATGCGCGGCCGCGTCCACCAGCGCGCGCTCGTCGTGCTGGCCGTGGATCTCGACCAGCGCGCGGCCGACCTCGCGCATCAGCGCCACGCTCGCCGGCTGGTCGTTGACGAAGACGCGCGTGCGGCCGTCGGCCGACTGCACGCGGCGCAGGATGATGTCGCCGCCGTCGTCGATGGCGTTCTCGGTGAGGATGGCGCGGGCCGGATGGTTGCGCGGCACGTCAAAGACGGCCGTCACCTGGCCCTGCGGCGCGCCGTGGCGCACCAGCGCCGTGTCGCCGCGCGCGCCGAGCGCCAGCGACAGGGCGTCGAGGAGAATGGACTTGCCGGCGCCCGTCTCGCCGGTCAGCACGGAAAGGCCTTCGCTGAAGTCGATGTCCAGCCGCTCGATCAGGACGATATCGCGGATCGACAGTTGCGACAGCATCGCGCCCGGCTGGTCGTCAGCTCTTCTTCCCGGTCAACGTCCCGCTGACGCGGCTGAGCCACGAGCCCGAATTCTCGCGCGGCTCGAGACCGCCCGACTGCAGCAGCGTGTAGGAATCCTTGTACCACTGGCTGTCGGGATAGTTGTGGCCGAGCACCGCCGCGGCGGCCTGCGCCTCGCTGGAGATGCCGACGGCGAGATAGGCCTCGACCAGGCGCGCCAGCGCCTCCTCGATGTGACGGGTGTTGGAATAGGTCTCGACCACGTAGCGGAAGCGCTTGATGGCCGCGAGATATTCGCGCCGCTCCAGATAGTAGCGGCCGATCTGCATCTCCTTGCCGGCGAGTTGGTCGCGCGCGAAGCGGACCTTGGTCTGCGCGTCGTCGACATAGGGAGAATCGGGCCAGCGCTGGATCAGGTTGTCCATCACCTCGATGGCGCGGCGCGATTCGCGCTGGTCCTGGGTGACGTCGCGGATCTGGCGGAAATAGCTCAGGCCGACGATGTACTGCGCATAGGCCGCGTCGTCGCTCGTCGGATAGAGCTGGACGTAGCGCTGGCCGGAGTTGATCGCCTCCTCGTAGCGGCCCTGCCGGTAGTTGCTGAAGGCGCTCATGATCAGCGCCTTGCGGGCATATTCCGAATAGGGATGCTGGCGGTCGATCGCGTCGAACTTCTTCGACGCCTCGCTGATGCGCCCGGCGTTCAGGTTGGCCAGCGCCTGGTTGTAGAGGACGTCGGCCGGCTCGGTGTTGTCGACATAGTTCGCGAGATCCATGTCGTCCTTGGAGGCGCAGGCAGACAGCACCACCGGCGCCAGCAGGAGCGGCAGCGCCAGGAGCCGCGCGCGGGCGGCGAAGCCGGATCTGGCCGAAGCGACAATACGCATGATGACTTTCCGCCCCTCTGGCCCCTCTTGGGTCTAGCGACCGCGTGATAAACCACAAACGCCCATTCCGGGCAACGCAATCGCCCGCCTATGGTTCATTTTTGTGGCGGAGTCGAGGCGCGGCGGCGGCCGCGACGTCTCTTCTCAGAGCACCCAGGGCGCGTAGACGGGCGCGTTCACCTGGATCATTTCGGCCGAGCGGCCGCGGTCGCGCCGCAGCGTCTCGACGATCTCGAAGGCCGAGCGATCCGACAGAAGCCGCCGCAGCGCCGCCGCGTTGAGCTTGTGGCCGCCCCGGTAGCTGCGGAAGCAGCCGATGAAGCGCGCGCCGGCGAGCGCGAGGTCGCCCATCGCGTCGAGCGTCTTGTGGCGCACGAACTCGTCGGAATAGCGCAGGCCTTCCATGTTGATGACGCGGTGGTCCTCACCGATCACCACGGTGTTCTCGAGCGAGGAGCCGAGCGCGTAGCCGGCCGCCCACAGCCGCTCGACGTCCTTGAGGAAGCCGAAGGTGCGCGCACGGGAAATGTCGCGCTTGAACACGCCCGGCGTGATGTCGCGGGCGAAGGACTGGCGGCCGATCGCCGGGCTGTCGAAGTCGATCTCGACCTCGAAGCGGGTGCCGTCATAGGGGCGGAACTCCGCCCAGGACGCGCCGTTCTCGATGCGCACCGGCTTGACCACGCGGATGTAGCGGCGCTTGACCGCCAGCGGCTCGATGCCGGCCTGCTCGATGGCGTCGACGAACTTCTCGGCGCTGCCGTCGAGGATCGGCGCCTCGCTGCCGTCGATCTCGATCATCACGTTGTCGACGCCCAGCCCCAGCAGGGAGGCCATCAGGTGCTCGACGGTGGCGACATGCGGGCCCGACGCGTCGCCGAGCATGGTGCACAGGTCGGTGGCGCCGATCGACAGGACGTTGGCGCCGATCTCGGCGCCGTCGAACCGACCGCCCAGCACATGGAAAACGACCCCGGTATCGGGGTCGGCTGGGTTGAAATGGATGGTGACCGGCTTGCCGCTATGGACGCCCACACCTGTCAGAGATACGCGCGACTTGAGCGTCGTCTGATAATCGTACAACTCGATCCCCATAGGCCCGTCCCGCCAGGATGACCATGCCGGAACGCGGCACGGCCGAACTCGCAAGCGCGCGAGGTTTCATCCCCATGACCTCGCGAACCCGTCTTTCACGTTGCCGGAAAGATACCGGGCGGCCGATCCCGTTCCAAATCACGGTTTCTTACTTGCTGTTACGGCGTTAATGGCGCGAACGGGCAAGCTAACGGCTTGAAATCCAAGCGCTTATGCAAATTCAGGCGGACCCTTGCGGGATCCGCCTGAAACATTCGTTCACAATCCGTCAGACGCTCAGTTGGCCTGGCGGCGCAGGAAGGCCGGGATTTCGAGCTGGTCGTCCTCGTGCGCGGGGCGCGGCTGGGCGGCGAGTCGACCATGGTCGTCGAGCTGGCCGCGGCGCGGCGCGTAGAGCTGCGGGTCCTGCAGGCGGCGCGGCTCGGGCGAGGCCTCGCGCAGCTTCGGCTCGCGCGGCTGCGCGGGCTGCAGGCGCGGCTCCTCCTCGCGGCGGCCGAACTTGTTGGTCAGCTGCCTGATGAGCCCCATCGGGCCGCGCTCGTCGTGGTCGTGCTGCGGCGCGTGCTGGGAGAGCTCGGCGCGCGCCACCGGCGGGAAGTCCTCGACGCGCGGCATGCGCGGCGCGGGCGCGGCGGCGACCGGAGCGGCCTGCTGCTGCACCGGCGCCTGCTGGCGCACCGGCTGCGGCTGCGCCGGGGTGAACAGCCGGCTCTGCGGGTGGAACCCGTCGGCGGCACGCTGGCGCGGCTCGAGCGAGGCGGCTTCGGCCGCGCGGATCGCCTCGGCGACCGGGTCGGAGACCGGCTCGGCGTGGTGGGCGACCGGCTGCTGCACCGGCTGGACCGGGGCGGGCGCCGGCTGCGGCGCGGCGGCGCGCGCCTCGACGGGGCGGGCGACCGGCTTGGGCTGCTGGCGGATCTGGATCGGCGTGGCGGCGATCTGCTCGGCCGACTTGTCGATGCCGGTCGCCACGACGGAGACGCGGATGACGCCTTCCAATTCCTCGTCGAAGGTCGCGCCGAGGATGATGTTGGCGTCCTGGTCGACCTCCTCGCGGATGCGGGTGGCGGCCTCGTCGACCTCGAACAGCTTCATGTCGCGGCCGCCGGTGATCGAGATCAGCAGGCCCTTGGCGCCCTTCATCGAGGTCTCGTCGAGCAGCGGGTTGGCGATCGCGGCCTCGGCCGCGGCCATCGCCCTGCCCTCGCCCGAGGCCTCGCCGGTGCCCATCATGGCCTTGCCCATCTCGCGCATCACCGAGCGGACGTCGGCGAAGTCGAGGTTGATCAGGCCTTCCTTGACCATCAGGTCGGTGATGCAGGCGACGCCCGAATAGAGCACCTGGTCGGCCATCGCGAAGGCGTCGGCGAAGGTGGTCTTGTCGTTGGCGATGCGGAACAGGTTCTGGTTGGGGATGACGATGAGCGTGTCGACGCACTTCTGCAGCTCTTCGATGCCCTGGTCGGCGGTGCGCATGCGCCGCTGGCCCTCGAAGTGGAACGGCTTGGTGACGACGCCGACCGTCAGGATGCCCTTCTCGCGGGCGGCACGGGCGACAACCGGGGCAGCGCCCGTGCCGGTGCCGCCGCCCATGCCGGCGGTGACGAAGCACATGTGGGTGGAGGACAGATGGTCGACGATCTCGTCGATGCATTCTTCGGCGGCGGCGCGGCCGACCTCGGGCTGCGAGCCGGCGCCGAGGCCCTCGGTGACGTGGGCGCCGAGCTGGATCAGCCGCTCGGCCTTCGACATGGTCAGCGCCTGGGCGTCGGTGTTGGCGACGACGAAGTCGACACCCTTCAGCCCGGCCGTGATCATGTTGTTGACGGCGTTGCCGCCGCCCCCACCGACGCCGAACACCGTGATGCGCGGCTTGAGCTCGGTGATGTCCGGCTTCTTGAGATTGATGCTCATGGTCCTCGTCCTTTTCGCCTTTCCTGCCGCATCGCCGCCGCGGCCGCCAATTGGGGCTATCCCCGCTCCAAACTAGAAACTGTCCCTCAGCCACTGGCCCATGCGCTGCAGCCGGCCGCCCGTGCCGGTGCCGCGCATACGCAGAGCGCGCCCGCCGTGGTGGTTCTCCATGCCCGCCACCTGCGGATAGATCATCAGCCCGACCACCGCCGCGAAGGCTGGCCCCTTGGCCGCCTCCGGCAGCCCGGCCACGCCCAGCGGTCGGCCGATGCGCACGTTGCGGCCGAGGATGCGGCGCGCCGCCTCCGGCAGGCCGGTGAGCTGGCTGGCGCCGCCGGTGAGCACCACGCGCTTGCCGACGAGGCCCGCGAAGCCGGACTGGTTGAGCTTGTCGCGCACCATCTCCAGCGTCTCCTCGATGCGGGCGCGGATGATGCGGTTCATCACCGAGCGCGGCACCTGCGTCTGCGGCTCGGCGTCGTCGCCGGCGAGCGACTGGATGGTGACCATGTCGCGGTCGTCGCCGCCGCCGGGCAGCGTCGAGCCGTGCATGACCTTGAGGCGCTCGGCATGGTCGGCGCGCGTCGACAGGCCGCGCGCCAGGTCGCCGGTGACATGGATGCCGCCGACCGGCAGCGCGTCGGCATGCAGGAACTTGCCGTTGGCGAAGACCGAGATCGTCGTCGTGCCGCCGCCGAAGTCGATGCAGGCAGCCCCCATCTCCGCCTCGTCCTCGACGAGGGCGGCGAGGCCGGCCGCATAGGGGGTGGCCACCATGCGCTCGACCGACAGGTGGGCACGGTTGATGCACAGCTCGAGGTTGCGCAGCGGCGCGGCATCGGCCGTCACCACGTGCATGTCGACGCCGAGCGCGTCGCCGACCATGCCGCGCGGGTCGCGGATGCCCTTCTCGGCGTCGAGCAGGAAGCCGGTGGGCAGCGAATGCACCACCTGCCGCTCGGCGCGCAGCGCCTGGCGGGCGCCGGCCGTCAGCACCTGCTTGATGTCGGCCTCGTCGGCCTCGTGGCCGCCGAGCTTGATCTGCGCCGAGAAGGTCTCGCTCTTGATGCGGCCGGCGGAGAGGTTCACGAACAGCGAATCGACCGTCAGCCCGGACATGCGCTCGGCCGCGTCGACGGCCTGGCGCACGGCGCTCTCGGCCCGGTCGAGGTCGACGACGACGCCGGACTTCACGCCCTGCGACTTCTGGTGGCCGATGCCGAGCACCTGGATCTGGTGGGTGCGGCCGGGCAGCAGGCGGCTGTCGGCCCGCGGCTGCAGCCGCGCGATCACGCAGCACACCTTGCTGGAGCCGATGTCGAGCACGGTGACGACGCCGGAGCGCCGGGCGGCCCCTTCGCGGCCGGAGGCGAGCCAGCTCATGTGCGACGCTCCTTCGCGGTCGGGACGCCGCGCTCCTTCAGCGCCGCCTGCCGCGCCTTGGCGGCATCGGCCGAAAGCCCGATCGCGATGCGGTCGGGAAGCCGCAGGTCGATGGTCTCGACGTCGCGGGTGAGGATGCCCTGCTCGCGGTCGAGGTCGGAAAGCTCCGAAAGCGCGGCGGCCTCGCCCTGCTCGGGCAGCAGCACGGTCACGCCGCTGTCGAGCCGCAGGTCCCAGCGGCGGTCCGCGACCCGCATGTAGCCCACGACGTGGCTGGCGACCTGCGGATAGGCGGCGATGCGGTCGACGAAGTCGGCCGCCCGCTCGGCCGCGCCGTAGCCGACGACGAGCGGCAGGCTCCTGAGGCCGACGCCCGGATAGGGCGCGATCGCCTGCCCGCGCCGGTCGACGATGGTGAGTTCGCGGCCATGCTGCCAGATGGCGAAGGGCCGGCGCTCCTCGATCATCACGTCGATCGTCGCGGGATAGACCTTGCGCACCGTGACGGACTGGATCCACGGCAGCGCCGCGATGCGCTCGCGCGCGGCCTCTGCGTCGAAGCCGATCAGCGAGGTGTGGCCGTTGAGCCCGATCGCCCCGAGGATGTCGATCTCGGAGGTCTGGCTGTTGCCGGTGACGTTGACGGTGGCGAGCGCGAAGCCGGAGGCCGAGGTGACGGTCTGGACGATCGCCGGCATGTGGCCGCCGAGCACCGCACCGTAGAGCCCGGTCGCGCCGAGCATGCCGAAGACCAGCGCCGCGCCCGCATAGCGCGGCACGGTCACGTCCGGCGAGAACAGGTGCGCCAGCGCGCGCGCCGGCCGCCGCAGCGCCCGCGGCAGCACCAGATGCCCGCCGGCGAGCGCGGAAGCCGCGCCGGGCGACAGCACGCCGCCTTGCGGTTTCACCGACAGCACGAAGCGTCCTCCACCATCCAACTCACCAGTTCACCGAACGAGAAACCCGCATGCGCCGCCAATTCGGGCACGAGCGACGTCGGAGTCATGCCGGGCTGGGTGTTGATCTCCAGCCAGACGACCTCGCCGTCGGGCGAATGACGGTCGTCGTAGCGGAAGTCGGATCGCGAGACGCCACGGCAGCCGATCGCTTGATGTGCCTTGAGCGCCAGTGTCTGAATCTTTTGGTAAATATTTAGTGAAATTTTAGCCGGGCACTCGTGTTTTGATCCGCCGTCGGCGTATTTCGCGTCGTAATCGTAGAATGTGTGGCCGAGCGGCACGATCTCGGTGACGCCGAGCACCTTGTCGCCCATCACAGCGCAGGTCAGCTCGCGCCCGTGCACGAAGCGCTCGACCATGACCGTCTCGCCGTAGCGCCATTCGGCCGAGCCGATCACCTGCGGCGGATGCGACTGGTCCTCCTTGACGATGACGACGCCGAAGCTGGAGCCCTCGTTGACGGGCTTGACGACGTAGGGCGGCCGCATCGGATGGCTGCTGCCGATGGCGAACCGGCTCATCACCACGGATTCGGCGACCGGGATGCCCTCGGCGGCAGCGATGCGCTTGGCCTGTTTCTTGTCCATCGCCAGCGCCGAGGCGAGCACGCCTGAATGGGTGTAGGGGATCTCCAGATATTCGAGCACGCCCTGGATGGCGCCGTCCTCGCCGAACGGACCGTGCAGAGCGTTGAAGGCGACGTCGGGGCGAAGCTCGGCCAGCACGCCGGCGACATCGCGGCCGACGTCGACGCGGGTGACGCGATAGCCTTCGGCCTCGAGGGCGTCCGCGCAGGGCTTGCCGGAAGCCAGGCTCACCGGCCGCTCCGACGAGAATCCACCCATCAGCACCGCCACGTGCTTCTTCGCCATGCCCTCTTTCCCTCTCCAGCCGGGCCTGCCCGAACGGCGCATGCGAGTCGACGTCCACCCGGCAGCCCCCTGCCGGGTCACGATCGGTGACGCGTGAACGAATCAAACTTGAAAACGCCGCAGCCCCAAGGAATCAGAGAGTCGATTCCGTGGCAAGCCCTTGGATTCGCGGGGATTCAGTTTTTCGGCCGCCAGTGGCTCATGAGGACGATTCGCGCTGCCACGCGAACCGGCGGCGCACCTCCTGCTGTTGCTCATCGGAGAGTGCCAGCGCCGACCGCTCCTGCTCGACGAAATCGCGCACCCATTCGCCCAGCTTCCGCTGGCGGTCCTCGGGGAGCGTCGCCGCCTCCTTGAAAGCTGCTTCGAGAGCCTTGATCATGCGAGCATTCTACCGGCCGCCTTCGGCCGACGCAAACCGCCGCCCTACAGCATCCGCCCGAGGAACTCCTGCACGTCCTGGCCAGGACGGAAACGGCCGATGCGCTTGATCTCCCAATGGAGGCGGATGCCGGAGTTCTCCAACACGCGCGCGCGCACCGTCTCGCCGAGATACTCGAGGTCGTAGCCGGTGGCCGAGCCGGTATTGATCATGAAGTTGCAGTGCATCGGCGACATCTGCGCGCCGCCGATCATCAGCCCGCGACAGCCGGCCTTGTCGATCTCCTTCCAGGCCGAAGTGCCTTCCGGATTCTTGAAGGTCGAGCCGCCGGTCTTCTCGCGGATCGGCTGCACCGTCTCGCGGTGGTGCTGCACCTCGTCCATCGCGGCCTGGATCGCCGCGCGCTCCTCCGGGTAGCCCTCGAACACGGCCGAGGTGAAGACGAGATCGGCCGGAGCGGAGGAGTGCCGGTAGGCATAGCCCATCTGCGCGTTGGTGAGCACGTGGCGGCCGCCCCTGCGGTCGACGGCGCGCACCTCCACCACCCGGTCCTTGGTCTCGACCCCGTTGGCGCCAGCGTTCATCCTCAGCGCCCCGCCGATCGCGCCGGGGATGCCGTGGTAGAAGTGGAAGCCGCCTATGCCGGCCTCCAGCGCGAGCGCGGCAACCCGCTTGTCGGGCACGGCGGCACCGGCGCGGATGCGCGTCGGCGAGACGACTTCCGCCTCGCCGAACCCCTTGGCCGACAGCCGCACGACGAAGCCCGGAATGCCGCCGTCGCGCACGAGCAGGTTGGAGCCGATGCCGACGACCATGACGGGGATGTCGGCCGGCACGGCCTGCATGAAGGCGGCGAGGTCGTCCTCGTCGGCCGGCTGGAACAGCACCTCGGCTGGGCCGCCGGCGCGGAACCAGGTGATCTTGTCCATGCCGGCATTGGCGGTGAAGCGGCCGCGCAGGCCGGTGAGCGGTCCGGAAAGCCTTGCAAGCAGGGCTTCGCCGTCGATCATGCCGCCTCCCCGCGTGCGGCGAGCTCGCCCGGCAGCGCGTAGGCCCACTGGGTGATGTTGCCGGCGCCGAGGAAGACGACGAAATCGCCCGGCCGGGCGATGGCGCGCACGGCCGGCTCGATGTCGGCCGGGCCGGAGATGGCGCGCGCGTCGCGATGGCCGCCGGCGCGGATGCGCGCCACCAGCGCCTCGGACGAGACGCCCTCGATCGGGTCCTCGCCGGCCGCGTAGACAGGCGCGACCATCACCGTGTCGGCGTCGTTGAAGCAGGACGCGAAATCGTTGAAGAGGTCGTGCAGGCGCGTGTAGCGGTGCGGCTGCGCGATGGCGACGACCTTGCCGGGGCAGGATTCGCGCGCCGCTTTCAGCACCGCCTTGATCTCGACCGGATGGTGCCCGTAATCGTCGAACACCTTGACGCCTTTCCACTCGCCGGTGGGCGTGAAGCGGCGCTTGACGCCGCCGAAGCCGAGCAGGCCCTTGCGGATCGCCTCGGCGGAGATGCCGAGCTCGTTGGCGACGGCGATCGCGGCGGTGGCGTTGGAGACGTTGTGGCGGCCGGGCATCGGCAGCGTCAGCCTCTCGATCCGCCGCGTGTCGCCGCCCTTGCGGCTGCGGATGACGGCGTCGAAGCGCGACGCGCCGTTCTGCATGGAGACGTTCTCGAAGCGCACGTCGGCCTGCGGATTCTCGCCATAGGTGACGACGCGCCGGTCCTCGATGCGGCTGACCAGCGCCTGCACCTCGGGATGGTCGATGCACATCACCGCGAAGCCGTAGAACGGCACGTTCTCGACGAACTGGCGGAACGCATCCTTGACGCGGTCGAACGAACCGTAGTGGTCGAGGTGTTCGGGGTCGATGTTGGTGACCACCGCGATGTCGGCCGGCAGCTTCAGGAAGGTGCCGTCGCTCTCGTCTGCCTCGACCACCATCCACTCGCCGTCGCCCATGCGCGCATTGGTGCCGTAGGCGTTGATGATGCCGCCATTGATGACGGTCGGATCGAGCCCGCCGGCGTCGAGCAGCGTCGCCACCATCGAGGTCGTCGTCGTCTTGCCATGCGTGCCGCCGATGGCGACGGCCTGGCGGAAGCGCATCAGCTCGGCGAGCATCTCGGCGCGCCGCACGATCGGCAGCAGCTTTTCGCGCGCCGCGGCGAGCTCGGGGTTGGACTTCCTGATGGCGGTCGAGACGACCACCACCTCGGCCTCCCCGAGGTTCTCGGCCCTGTGGCCGACGAAGCAGGCGATGCCCTTCTCGCGCAGGCGCGCGACGTTGGCGTTCTCGGCCTGGTCGGAGCCCTGCACGCGATAGCCGAGATTGTGCAGCACCTCGGCGATGCCGCTCATGCCGATGCCGCCGATCCCGATGAAATGGATGACGCCGATGGTCTGCGGCAGCCTCATGGCCGCACTCCCCTGTTCACTTCGTGTATGGACGTCCCCGAGGCAATAGCCTCAACCATGTCGGCAAGCAACCGCGCGGCGTCCGGCCGTCCCGCAGCGCGGGCGGCTTCGGCCTTGCGCGCCAGCCCGTCCGGGTCGGCCATCGCGGCCGAGATCAGCCCGGCCAGAACCTGCGGCGTCAGCGAGGCCTGCGGCCGCACCTCGGCGCCGCCGGTGGCAGCGAGTGCCGCGGCATTCGCCGCCTGGTCATGGTCGAGCGCGTGCGGATAGGGCACGAACACCGCCGGCCGGCCGATGACGGCGACTTCCGACACGGTCGAGGCGCCGGAGCGCGAGATGACGAGATGGGCCTCGGCCATGCGCCGCGCCATGTCGTTGAAGAAGGGCGAGACCTCGGCCGTCACGCCGCTGTCGCGGTAGGCCGCCTCGACGCGCGCGGCGTCCTCCGGCCGCGCCTGCTGGGTCACCCTGAGCCGCTTGCGCAGCTCGGGCGCGAGCGTGAGAACCGCCGCCGGCAGCGCGTCGGAGAAATATTGCGCGCCCTGGCTGCCGCCGAACACGAGCAGGCGGAACTCGCCCTTCGGCAGAGGCGGCACGTAGGGCGTGGCGGCGGCTTCCAGCACGGCAGGGCGGACCGGGTTGCCGGTCACGACGATCTTGTCGGCGAAGCGTCCCCCGGCCTTGAGGAAGCCGCCGGCGATGGCGTCGACGCGGGCGGCGAGCGCCTTGTTGGCGCGGCCCATCACGGCATTCTGCTCGTGGATCATCGTCGGCACGCCGCGCCGCGTCGCGGCGTAGACCGGCGGCAGCGTCGGATAGCCGCCGAAGCCGACCACGGCCTTCGGCTTCAGCCTGTTGATCAGGGCGGTCGATTCGCGCACGCCGCGCCAGATCGTCCAGCCCGCGCGGGCCAATGCGACCGGGTTGCGGCCGCCGATGGTCGCCGACGCGACCGTATGGATGGCGCGCGCCGGGAATTTTCCGGCGAAGCGCTCGGCCCGGCTGTCGGTGACGAGGTCGACGCCATAGCCGCGCCGCGCCAGTTCGTGCGCCAGCGCCTCGGCGGGGAACAGATGGCCGCCGGTGCCCCCGGCGGCGAGCAGGATGGTGCCCTTCTCCATCGGCGCCCTATTCGGCCGGCGCCGGCTGGGTGAGGCCGATATGCTTGCGCTTCTCCGGCCGCTTGCGCGTCAGCGCCAGCACCATGCCCATGGCAATCGCCATCGCCACCAGCGAGGAGCCGCCATAGGAAATGAAGGGCAGCGTCATGCCCTTGGCCGGCAGGATCTGCACGTTGACGCCCATATTGATGATCGACTGGAAGCCGAACATGGTGACCAGCCCGCCGATGGCATAGCGGTTGAAGTCGTCGTGCTCGCGCATGGCGATGGCCAGCCCGCGCAGCACCACGAAGGCGAACAGCGCGGCGATGGCGAAGCACAGGATCAGGCCGAACTCCTCGGCCGCGACGGCGAAGACGAAGTCGGTGTGGCTGTCGGGCAGGATGCGCTTGATCGTGCCCTCGCCCGGCCCCTGGCCGAACCAGCCGCCGCGCACCATCGCCTCGCGGCCCATGTCGACCTGGTAGGTGTCGCCTTCGCCGGTCAGGAAGCGGTCGATGCGGCCGGCGACGTGCGGGAAGACGCTGTAGGCCAGCCCGGCGCCGACCGAGGCGAGGCCGCCGAGCGCGACGATCCACAGCCACGGCAGGCCGGCCATGAAGAACATCACGCCCCACGTGCCGAGCACCAGCAGGGTCTGGCCGAGGTCGGGCTGCGCCACCAGCAGCGCGATGACGAGGCCGAGCAGGATCATGGCGAAGAGGTTGCCGGGGATGTCGGGCTGGCGCTTGTTCTCCGAGAACAGCCAGGCGCAGATCACCACGAAGGCGGGCTTCATGTATTCCGACGGCTGGATCGACATACCGGCGAGATAGATCCAGCGGCGCGAGCCCTTGACCTCGACGCCGACATAGAGCGCGGCCAGCATCATCAGCAGCGCGCCGACAAGCATGACGATCGACAGCCGCCTGATGTTGCGCGGGTCGAGGAAGGAGACGGCGAACATGATCACCACGGCGGGGATCATGAAGAACACCTGCCGCGTCACGAAATGGTAGGGCTCGAGCCCGATGCGCTCGGCCACCGCCGGGCTCGCGGCGAAGGAGAGCACGATGCCCAGCACCATCAGCGCCAGGAAGGCCGACAGGAACCAGCGGTCGATCGTCCACCACCAGTTCGCCACGGCTCCGCGTTCGACACGGCTCACCATCAGTGTGTCCCTCCGATCGGCGTCACGCCATCGAGCTGGCGCACGGCGGTCCGGAACGTGTCGCCCCGGACCTCGAAATTCCTGAACTGGTCGAAGCTCGCGCAGGCCGGCGAGAGCAGCACGACGCTCTCGTCCGCCGGGTCGCTCGAAGCGTCGCGCGCGGCATGCTCGACGGCAGCCTGAAGCGTGCCCGCGATCTCGTAGGGCACCGCCTCGCCCAGTGTCGCGGCGAAGGCGGGCGCCGCCTCGCCGATGAGATAGGCCTTGGCGATGCTCGGGAAATGTCCCGCGAGCGAGGCGATGCCGCCCTCCTTGGGCAGGCCGCCGGCGATCCAGTAGATGCGCGAAAAACTCGACAGCGCGGGCGCCGCGGCATCGGCGTTGGTCGCCTTGGAATCGTTGACGAACAGCACGCGGCCCTTCTGGCCGACCCGCTCCATGCGGTGGGCGAGGCCGGGGAAGCTCGCCAGCCCCGCCTGGATCTCGGCCTCGCCGAGGCCGACCGCGAGGCAGGCGGCGACGGCCGCGAGCGCGTTCTGCGCGTTGTGCTGGCCGCGCAGCGAGCCGATGCCGGCGAGCGAGGCGACCGGCCGCGCCCTGCCCCGCTCAGCCATCATGAGCCTCTCGCCGTCGGCGTAGAGCCCGTCGGGGATCGCCAGCCGCTTGGAGATGCGCACCACGTCGCGCCCCGTGCGCTCCAGCCGCTCCGCGATGCCGGCGCAGAAGGCGTCGTCGACGCCGACGATGGCCGTGCGGCTCGCCTCGACCAGCCGCGCCTTGACGTCGGCATAGTGCTGCATGGTGCCGTGGCGGTCGATGTGGTCGGGCGTCAGGTTGAGCAGGATGCCGGCGGTCGGGTCGAGCGAGGGCGCGAGGTCGATCTGGTAGGACGAGCACTCGACCACGTAGAAGCGGTTGCGCGCCGGCGGTTCCAGCGACAGGATGGCGCGGCCGATATTGCCGCCCATCTGCGTGTCGCGGCCCGCGGCCGACAGGATGTGGGCGATCAGCGCCGTCGTGGTCGACTTGCCGTTGGTGCCGGTGATGGCGATCAGCGGCGCTTCCGGCGCCGAGGCCCGCCGCTCGCGCGCGAACAGCTCGATGTCGCCGATCACCTCGACGTTCGCCGCGCGCGCCAGGTCGACCGACCAGTGCGGCTTTGGATGCGTCAGCGGCACGCCGGGCGACAGCACCAGCGAGGCGACGCCGCTCCAGTCGATCCCGTGCAGATCGCCGGTGGCGATCCCTTCCGCGGCTGCCTTCTTGACGCTGTCGGGATTGTCGTCGAAGGCGACCACCTGAGCCCCGCCGGCCGCGAGCGCGCGCGCGGTCGCCATGCCGGACCCGCCGAGCCCGAACAGCGCGACCTTCCTGCCGGCGAAGCTGCGGACGGGGATCATCGGCGCCTCACCTGAGCTTCAGGGTGGAGAGGCCGGCCAGCGCGAGGATGACCGCGACGATCCAGAAGCGGATGACGATCTGGCTCTCGGTCCAGCCCTTCTTCTCGAAATGGTGGTGGATCGGCGCCATCAGGAAGACGCGCTTGCCGGTCATCTTGAAGTAGCCGACCTGGATGATGACCGACAGCGCCTCCATGACGAAGACGCCGCCGATGATGATCATGACGACCTCGTGCTTGGTGGCAACCGCCACCGTGCCGGTGAGGCCGCCGAGCGCCAGCGACCCGGTGTCGCCCATGAAGATGGCGGCCGGCGGCGCGTTGAACCACAGGAAGCCGAGCCCCGCTCCGACCACCGCGCCGAGGATGACGGCCACCTCGCCGGTGCCGGGCACGAAATGGATCTGGAGGTAGTCGGCGAAGACGGCGTTGCCGGAGAGGTAGGCGATCACGCCGAAGGCCGACGCCGCCACCATGATCGGCACGATGGCGAGCCCGTCGAGGCCGTCCGTGAAGTTCACCGCGTTGCCGGCGCCGACGATGACGAAGGCGGCGAAGGGAATGAAGAACCAGCCGAGATGGATCATCCATTCCTTGAAGAAGGGGAAGGTGAGCGAGGACGAGAACGGCGCCTGGCCGGCCCGCATGATGACCCAGGCGGCGATGCCGCCGATGACGAACTCGGTCGCCAGCCGGAACTTGCCGGAGACGCCGAGATGCGACTGCTTCGTCACCTTCATGTAGTCGTCGTAGAAGCCGATCGCGCCGAAGCTGATGGTCACCAGCAGCACGGTCCAGACGTAGATGCTGGAAAGGTTCCCCCACAGAAGCGCCGAGACGAGGATGCCGGTCAGGATCATCAGCCCGCCCATGGTCGGCGTTCCGGCCTTCTTGAAGTGGGTCTGCGGCCCGTCGGCGCGGATCGGCTGGCCCTTGCCCTGGCGGATGCGCAGCGCGCTGATGATCGAGGGGCCGAACAGGAAGACGATCAGCGCGGCGGTGATCATCGCTCCGCCGGTGCGGAAGGTGATGTAGCGGAACACGTTGAGCGCGGAAAAATGCTCGGACAGTTCCGTGAGCAGCATCAGCATCTTGCGGGGCCCCCTCTCGAACCCTATGCGGCGTTTCTGGCGGCCGGGAACGCCTTGGCCAGCGCGTCGACGATGCGCGAGAAGCCGATCCCGTTCGACGACTTCACCATCACCGCGTCGCCGGCCCGCACCGTCTTCAGGACCAGCGCCTGAAGCTCCTCGACGCCCGGCCGGTATTCGGCGTGGAAATCGACGGGAAGCGCCTCGGCCAGCGTCTTCATCTCCGGCCCGGCCAGGAAGACCATGTCGGTGTTGGTCTGGGCGATGATCTCGGCCAGCGCGCCGTGCAGCCTGGCCGAATGGCTGCCGAGCTCCAGCATGTCGCCGAGCACGGCGATGCGCCGCCCGCCCGGCCCCACGGGCGTGGCGTCGAGCAGTTCGATCGCCGCCTTCATCGAGGCCGGGTTGGCGTTGTAGCTCTCGTCGATCAGCGTGAAGGTGCCGGCGGAGGCGACGAGCGTGTGGCGGCGGCCGCGGCCGCGCTCGGCCTCGATGCCGGAGAGCGCCAGCGCCACCTTGGCGAGGTCGGCGCCGGCCAGATGCGCCGCGCCCAGCACGGCGAGCGCGTTCTGCGCCATGTGGCGGCCCGGCGCGCCGACCTTGGCGCAGATGTCCTGCCCGTCGATGCGGGCCGCGATCGCCGAGCTGTCGGGCTGCGGCTTGTATTTCATCAGCCTGAACTGGGCGCGGTTGTTCTCGCCGAAGCCCCAGACATGGGCGACGCCGGCGGCCCTGGCGGCCTTGTCGAGCAGCTTGAAGCGGGGATCGTCGCGGTTGATGAGCGCATGCCCGCCCGGCTCGACGCCCTCGAAGATCTCGGCCTTGGCGCGCGCGATCTCGTCGAGGCTCTTGAAGTGGCCGAGATGGGCGGCCGCGATCAGCGTCACGACGGCGATATGGGGCCGCACCAGCTTGACCAGCGGCCGGATCTCGCCGGGATGGTTCATGCCGATCTCGAAGATCGCGTAGTCGCAATCCTCCGGCATGCGCGCCAGGGTCAGCGGCACGCCCCAGTGGTTGTTGAACGACTTGTCGGAGGCGTGCACCTTGCCGACCGACGACAGGACGTGGCGCATCGCCTCCTTGGTGGTGGTCTTGCCGGCAGAGCCGGTGACGGCGATCACCTTCGCCCTGGTGCGCGCGCGGGCCGCCGCTCCCGTCTGCTCGAGCGCGGCGAGCACGTCCGGCACGACGATCATCGGCATTGCCATCCGGCCGAGCGAGGGCAGCCGCGCCTCCGAGACGACGAGCAGCTCGGCCCCGGCCGCCATCGCGGCGGTGGCGAAGTCGTGGCCGTCGAACTTGTCGCCCCTGATGGCGAAGAAGGCCTCGCCGGGCCGCAGCGTGCGCGTGTCGATCGAGATGCCGGAGACGCCCTCCGGCAGGCGCCCGACCGGACGCCCGTCCATCGCCGCGACGAGCGCTTCGGATGTCCAGAGGTGGCTCATGCGGCCATCCCCTTCAGCGCGCGCCGCACCTCCTCGTGGTCGGAGAAATGGTGCGTGACGGAGCCGACCGTCTGGCCTTCCTCGTGACCCTTGCCGGCGACGATGAGCGTGTCGCCCGGCTCGAGCAGCGCGATCGCCGTGCCGATCGCCTTGCGGCGGTCGCCGATCTCGCGCGCGCCGGGCGCGGCGGCGAGGATCGCGGCGCGGATCGCGGCCGGCTCCTCGCTGCGCGGATTGTCGTCGGTGACGATCACCACGTCGGCCAGCCGCGACGCGATCTCGCCCATGATCGGCCGCTTGCCGCGGTCGCGGTCGCCGCCGCAGCCGAACACCACGACGACGCGGCCGGTGGTGAAGGGACGCACGGCTTCGAGCACGTTCTCCAGCGCCTCCGGCTTGTGCGCGTAGTCGACATAGACCGGCGCGCCGTTGGCCTTGGTGCCGACATGCTCCAGCCGGCCGGACGCGCCCTTCAGCCTCTCCAGCGCCGCGAGCGCGATCTCGGCCGGCGTGCCGGTGGCGATCGCCAGCCCCGCCGCGACCAGCGCGTTGGAGATCTGGAACTCGCCGGCGAGCGGCAGGTCGATCTCGTGGAGCCGGCCGGCATGCTCGATCTCGGCGCGCTGGCGGAAGCGCTCGTGCTCGGCCCGCTTCAGGGTGAGCAGGCCGCCCTTGCGGCCGACGGTGAGCACGTCGAGCCCGTGCGCCTTCGCCGCGCGAACCGTCGGCGCCGACCAGGCGTCGTCGGCGAAGACGACGGCCGGCGCGCCCTTCGGCAGCAGCTCCGAGAACAGCCGCATCTTGGCGCGGTGGTAGTCCTCGACGGTCGGGTGGTAGTCCATGTGGTCGCGGCCGAGATTGGTGAAGGCGCCGGCGGCGAGCCTCACCCCGTCGAGACGCCGCTGGTCGAGGCCGTGGCTGGAAGCCTCCATCGCCGCATGCGTGACGCCGGCGTCGGCGAGCTCGCGCAGCAGCCTGTGCAGCGCGATCGGGTCGGGCGTCGTCAGCGAGCCGTATTCGTCGCGCCCCGGCGCCACCACGCCCGTGGTGCCGATGCTGGCGGCGGCAAGCCCCGCATGCTCCCAGATCTGGCGGGTGAAGGCGGCGACCGACGTCTTGCCGCTGGTGCCGGTGACGGCGACCATCGTTTCGGGCTGGCCGCCGAAGAAGCGCGCGGCCGCAAGCGCGAGCGCCAGCCGCGGCTCGTCCACCTCGACGACCGGCGTGCTGCCGATCGTCTTGACGGCTCCCCGCGCGGCGACGATCGCCGCCGCGCCGCGGCCGGCCGCGTCGGCGGCGAAGCCCGCGCCGTCGGCCTTCGTGCCGGAGAGCGCGAAGAACAGGAAGCCGGGCTTCACTTGCCGCGAATCGGCGGTGAGGCCGGTGACCGCGAGGTCGCCGGCCGCGCCGCTGACGGGAAGTATGCCGGTGAATTCGCTGAGCTTCATCCCAAACCGATCTCGGACGGCGGCGGCGCCATCCCCGCGCCGCCAGAATCAGTGCGTGGAAACGAGGAGGGCCGCATTTTCATGGCCGAATTCCGGCTGCACGCCAAGCAGGGCCGCCGACCGGCGGATGATGTTCGCCGCCATGACGCCGGCGTTCGAGGCCGCGGTGGCGCCCATGCCCGGCTTCTCCGGCTTCGGCTCGTCGGCGATCGTCAGCACGATGTACTGCGGATCGTCCATCGGGAACGCCGCGACGAAGGCGTTGAAGTTGAGGGTCTTGGAATAGCGTCCGTTGACGACCTTCTCGGCCGTGCCGGTCTTGCCGCCGACGCGATAGCCCGGCACCCGCGCGCCGCGCCCGGAGCCCTTCTCGGCGTTGAGCGCATAGAGGTAGCGCATGTCGAGGCCGGTCTTTTCCTTGACCACGCGCGTGGCCGTCTGCATCGCCTCCTCCTGCGTCCTCGGCAGGAAGGTCGGCTCGATCAGGTAGCCTCCGTTCATCAGCGCGGCGCTGCCCACCGCCGTCTGCAGCGGCGTGGTGGAGACGCCGTGGCCGAAGGCGATGGTGATCGAGTGCACCTGCTTCCAGACCTTCGGCTCGGTCGGCCGCGCCACCTCGGGCAGCTCGGTCTTCATGCGATCGAGAAGGCCCATGCGGTGAAGGAACTCGCGGTGAGCCTCGACGCCGACCGTCTCGGCCTCGCGCGCCGAGCCGATGTTCGAGGAATAGATGAACACTTCCGGCACGGTGAGAACCCGCCCCTTGCCGTGGAAGTCGTGGATGGTCTGGTTGCCGATCCGGATCGGCACCGAGGCGTCGAAGCGGCTGCCGAGCGTCACCTTGCCCGAATCGAGCGCCATGGCGGTGGTGAAGCTCTTGAAGGTCGAGCCCATCTCGTAGAGGCCCGCCGACATGCGGTTCAGGCGGTCCTTCTCATGGGCGTTGTAGGGGTTGTTCGGGTCGAAGTCCGGCACCGACGCCATCGCCAGCACCTCGCCCGTCTTGACGTTGAGCACGACCGCGCCCGTGGCGATCGCACGGTAGCGCTCCATGCCGGCGGCGATCTCGTCGTGCACGATATGCTGGACCCTGAGGTCGATCGACAGCCGCACCGGCCTCAGGTCCCTGGCCACCGCCAGCCCCGTCTGCTGCAGGTCGGCAAGGCCCTGGCTGTCGATGTATTTCTCCATGCCGGCGATGCCCTGGTTGTCGATGTTGACCAGGCCGACGATATGCGAAGCCGTCTCGCCGCTCGGGTAGAAACGGCGCTTCTCGGTGCGGAAGCCGATGCCGGGGATGCCGAGCGCCATGATGTCGGCTTCCTGGCGCGGCGTGAGCTGGCGGCGCAGCCAGACGAAGCCGGCCTCGCTCTTCAGCTTGTGGTAGGTCTGCTCGTAGTCGAGGTCGGGCAGCACGCTGGAGAGCTTTTCCAGCGCCTCGTCGACGTCGACGATGCGGCGCGGCTCGGCGAACAGCGAGGCCGTCTTGATGTCGGTCGCCAGCACCTCGCCGTTGCGGTCGACGATGTCGGGCCGCGAGGCCTGGATGTGGATCGCCGGGCCGCCGTCGGCGGCCGGGTCGAGCAGGCCGAAATAGACGAGCCGCACCGCGATCAGCCCGTACATGCCGAAGAAGACGGCCATCGTCATCAGCATGCGGGTGCGCGCCCGCCCGCCGGTGGACTTGCGCGCGCCCTCGACCACGATCGCCGGATCGGCCGGCGCCGCGGCGCTCCGGACCCGCCTGAAGGGAAGCGGCCACATCCTCATCGTCCGATCCCGCCCGTTGTCGTGCCGTCGGTCGCGGCGGCGGCCGAGCGCATGCCGCCGTCACGCCCGAGCAGGTCCTCGATGCTGAGCTGGCGCTGCGGCAGCTCGGAGATGGAGCCGACCTGCGTCGACTCGACCGGCTGCAGCGCGAGCTGCTCCTTGTAGTTCTCGACGAGGCGCTGGATGCGGGCCGGCTGCGTCAGCAGGCTCCAGTCGGCCTTGAGCACGTCGATGGAGTCGTGCTCCAGCCGGATCTGCCGCTCGATGCGGTTGAGCTCGGCGAGCTGGTTCTCCGCCTCGTACTTGGTCTTGTAGGTGAACGCCGCCGCCGCCACCATCGCGGCGATCAGGACGACGTCCGTCGTACGGAAGATCGCACTCACTGGTTCGCTCCTGACACGCCGCCGATCAGCGGGACATCGAAATCGGAAAGCTCGCCGCCGCGTGCCGGCGCCGCGGTGCGGACGGCCGCGCGCAGCCGCGCCGAGCGCGCCCGCGGATTGGCCGTCATCTCGGCCTCGGAAGGCGGGACGGCCGCCGCCGGCCGCTCGAAGGTCGCCGCCGGCCCCTTCGCCTCGGGCAGATGGCGCGAGCCGCCGCCCGCCCTGCCGGAGCGCTCCGCCAGGAAGCGCTTGACGATGCGGTCCTCCAGCGAATGGAAGGTGACCACCGCGAGCCGCCCGCCGGGCTTCAGGGCGCGCTCGGCCGCAAGCAGCGCGCGCGCCAGCTCGCCCAGCTCGTTGTTGACGAAGATGCGCAGGCCCTGGAAGACGCGCGTGGCGGGATGGATGCGGTCGCCCGGCTTGCGGCCGACAAGCCGCTCGATCGCGTCGGCGAGGTCGCGCGTGCGCAGGAACGGGCGCTCGGCGCGGCGCTTCTCGATCATGCGCGCGATGCGCCCCGCATGCCGCTCCTCGCCGAGCAGGCCGAAGATGCGGGTGAGGTCGGACACGCCGGCGCGATTGACGATGTCGGCGGCAGATGCGCCGGCCTGCGCCATGCGCATGTCGAGCGGGCCATCATGTCGGAAGGAGAAGCCGCGCTCGGCCTCGTCGAGTTGCATGGAGGAGACGCCGATGTCGAGCACGACGCCGTCGACCGGCTCGCCGGCAAGCGCGTCGAGCCGCGAGAACGGCCCCTCGACCAGCCTGAGACGGCCCGCGGCTTCCGCTTCCAACGCGCGGCCGGCCGCGATCGCGTCGGGGTCGCGGTCGGTGGCGATTACGGAGGCGCCGGCCTCGAGCAGCGCACGGGTGTAGCCTCCGGCGCCGAACGTGCCGTCGACGATCGTCTCGCCCGGCCGCGGCGCGAGCGCCGAGAGAACTTCGGACAGCAGGACCGGAATGTGGCGGGCCAGTCCGCCACCGGCGTCATCCGCGCCGGGGCCCGCCATCATTCCGGTTCCCCCGCCTGCCGCATGGAAGCCGTGCGTCGCAGCGAGCGAAGCCGCTCGCGCGCGCCCTCCGCATGCCGCGCGAAGCGCGACGGCTCCCAGATCTGGAAAAAATGCCCGCGCCCGACGAAGGCAACTTCCTGCGAAATGCCCGTCTGCTCGCGGATGAAGTCGTTGACCGTGATGCGCCCGTCCTGGTCGAGCTTGAGGAAGGCCCCGTCCCCGTAGAACAGCAGCGACATGTCGTCCGCCGTCTGCAGGAAGGGATCCTCCTGCCCGATCCGCTTCTCCAGCGCGTCGAGCAGATCCGGCCCGCCGACGTCCAGCGAGGGCGTGTCCAGCGAGCGCAGCGCGTAGAGCTCGCCATATCCCCGTTTCTGCACGATGGCGCGGAAATGCGCAGGGACCGAAACGCGACCCTTCGCGTCGATCCTGTTCACCGCACTCGACAGAAAACGGTCCATCGCCTGAATCGGCGGCTTGCCCCGCCCGTCCCCTGTTTGCCGCACCGTTCACGGGCTGCCGCGTCTCCATTGGCTTACCGCTTGAAATCAAACGTGTTTCGCCTGTCCGGCAGGCCGACTGGCCCGCCCGGATGGTGGACGACATACCCCTGACTGGAACTGTATTTCGCTCGGTTTGAAGGGATAACATGGGGCTATATGGGCGTCAACGGGAACAAGCCCCACAACCGTGCCGTGCGCCGCGATTCGCCGGCCCCATCGGAGGCATCCGGCGTTTATCGCCCATTAAGACTAACGAATTGTTAGGAACCGTCGGCGCGCAGGCGGTGACGAGCGCACTCCGGCGCAGCGGCACGCGTTACGGCGCTGGGCCTCGCGCAGGCTAGCCCGGGCTGCCGATCTCGTCCGGGGTGATCCTGCGGCGTCCGTGCAGGACGCGGAGGATTTCGACGGAATTGCCGGCGACCCTGTAGATGGAGAGGTATTCCCCGACGACGACGGTCCTGAGGCCTACTCCGAGATCTTCGCGAGGTGCGCCGGAGCGCGGCTGCGTGTCGAGCAGCCGCCAGCGCGCCACGAGCCGATCGAGCAGTCTCACCGCTGCTTACGGATTGTATTGCGAGATGAAGGAAATGATGTCGTCGAGATCGCGGTTGGCCTTGGGCGACAGCCGGTAGGCCATCAGCGGGCCTTCATCCGGGCAAGCGCCTTTTCACGGATGGCGGCGACGGCGGCATCGCCATCGATCGACGGCCCGCTGTCGATGCCTTCCTGCACCAGCCGCCGAAGCTCGGCGAGCGTATAGCCGTGATTGTCGCGCCGCTCCTTCCAATCCCGCAGCGCTTCCTCGACGACCGCCTCGCCCGAGCCGTATTCGCCCGACGCGACCGCTTCCTCGACGAAGGCGGCCAGTTCCGGCTTGAGCTTGACGATCTCGTTCATGGCTTGCTCCTGCCGCCGAATGTAGCCGCAGCGGCCGGAAAAATCCAACGCGCGCAGGAAGCGAAAAGTGCCAGTCGGCCTGTAAGCCGGGTTCTGTATGGCCCCGCAGCCCGGAGGCGGCGGAACGTGGCGGCCATTCCTCTGGGACGGGCATCGCTGCCCGCCTCGTGCAACCAACCCGGACGGCTCGGCCGGAAAGAGCCTGAAGGTCGCCCTTCGCGCCGTCCCTATTCGGTCTTGCTCCCGGTGGGGTTTGCCGTGCCGCTCCCGTTTCCGGCAGCGCGGTGGGCTCTTACCCCACCCTTTCACCCTTACCCCGCCATCACAGCGGCCTGGCGGCCGCTCTGAAAGCGGGGCGGTCTGCTTTCTGTGGCACTTTCCCTGAGGTCGCCCTCGCCGGAGCTTGTCCGGCACCGTCTTTCCGTGGAGCCCGGACTTTCCTCGCGCGCCGCCTTTCGACGATTGCGCGCGCGGCCGCCCGGCCGACTGGCACCGCGTATAAAGGCGTTCGCGCGCCAAAACGCAAGGCCGCGCCGCGCGATCGACGAGGTCAGCCGTCGATGACGTGCTTGACCTTGGAGCAGTAGGCCCGCGAGACCGGGTTCATCCGCCGCGCGGCGTGGCCGGCATTGTATTTGAGGATCGTGTTGCAGATGGAGCCGTCGCCGCGCTCGTGCGCCATGCCGAGATACTTCATGCCGTAGCGGATGTTGGTCTCGGGATCGAACAGGCCCTTGACCGAGCCGCGATAGCCTATCAGCCGCGCCGTCGCCGGCTTGATCTGCATCAGCCCCACCTCGCCGGCGGAGCCGCGCGTGTTGACGCGGTAGTTGCTCTCGATGCGCACGACGGCGCGCGCGATCGGCAGCGGCACGCCGTTGGCCTTGGCATGCTTGTCGATAATCTCGTCGATGTCGTTGCGATGCGAGCCTTCGCCCTTGCGGGCCGCCTCGATCGCCGCCGCGCCCTCGGCGGCGAGGCTGCCGGTCTTGATCGTGTCCACCTTGTTGCCGTCGGCGTCGAAGCAGCCGAGGAGGTAGCAGCGCACGCCGGCCGGGATGTCGCCGGCCGTGGCGATCGCCGCGAAGCTGGAAAGGCCGAGGCCGAGGGCGATCGCCCCGCAGGTCAGTCTGTTCATGTCGATCCGTATGTCTGGTGGGCCCGTAGGGAGAGGCGGACGCGGTTTCAGGCGGGCCGGGACCGTCCCGGCGATGCGGTCCGTTTGCAGGTGCAATCCGCGCCAAAAAGGGCTTCCGCCATCAATTTGGGTGACCGAATGTTACGGGGCCGGCCTTGGCCGGCCGGTCAGGAGAGCCGGCCGGGCAATGCCGAGAGCAGCAGGTGGAGCGTCTCGATCGTCGAGCGGTCGGCGACGCCGTCGACGAGGGCCGGCCGGAAATGGCGCTGGAAGGCCTCCACGACCGCTTGCGTCGCCGCGTCGAAAAAGCCCGTGATTTCGAGGCCGTAGCCGTAGAGAGCCAGCATCGACTGCAGCGCCTCGACCGGCTCGCCGCTCTCGCCGGCGGTGAGGAAGCGGCCGCCGCGGACCGGCGCTGGCGGCACGAGATGGCCGATCCCGGCCGCATGCAGCGCCGCCCACGGGAACTTCTCGCCGGGGTCGCGCTTGCGCCCCGGCGCGACGTCGGAATGGGCCAGCACCCGCTCCGGCGCGACGCCGTGCCGCATCGAGATGCCGGCGCACAGCGCGATCACGGCCTCGATCTGCGGCGCGCAGAAGTCGGGATAGCCGAATTCGTGGCCGGGATTGCAGATCTCGATGCCGATCGAGCACGAGTTGATGTCGGTGACGCCGCGCCAGGACGAGCGCCCGGCGTGCCAGGCCCGGTCGGCCTCACGCACCATCTGCACGATGCGGCCGTCCTCGTGGACGATATAGTGCGACGACACCTCGCTCTCGGGGTTGCACAGCCACATCTCGGCCGCCTCGCCTCTCTGCATGCCCGTGTAGTGCAGGACGATCATGTCGGGCCGCATGCCGTCGCGGCGCGGCCCGAAGTTCGGCGAGACCCTCACCTCGGCTCCGGCGTGCTCGCTGACGAAGCCGCTCATGCCGGTTTGAGCGCCCGCTCGATGGACGAGAAGGCGTCGTTGATGGCCGCCATGCGCCGGTTGGCGATGGCGATGAACTCGGCCGGCAGGCCGCGCGCCATCGCCTTGTCGGGATGGTTCTCCGCCACCAGCGAGCGGTAGCGCTTGCGGATGTCGGCATAGGGCGTGCCGGGCGTGACGCCGAGCACCGCATAGGGGTCGTCCTCCCCCGTCACCGCATGGCGCGACAGGATGCTGCGGAAATGCGCCTCGTCGATCGCGAAGATCTCGGCGACGCGGGCGAGGTAGCCGACCTCGCGCTCGTGCAGCACGCCGTCGGCCTTGGCGATGTGGAACAGCCCGTCGAGGATGTCCTCCAGCAGCCGGCAGTTGCTGTCGCCGGTGCCGCACAGGGCCGCGAGCTGCGCCGCATAGGCCTCGAAGCCGGCGATGTCCTGGCGGGCGAGGTTGTAGAGCCGCGCGACGTTGCGTTCCTCGTTCGGCGGGATCGCGAAGATCTCGCGGAAGGCGCGCACCTCGTCCTCGGTGACGACGCCGTCGGCCTTGGCCATCTTGGCCGACAGCGCGATCATGGCGACCGAGAAGGCGACCTGCCGGCGCAGCTCGGGGTCGCCCGAAAAGAAGCTGCGCACGGCCTCCAGCACCTGCGACAGCGCGGTCGCAGGCGCCTTCGCGAACAATTCGCCGAGGCGCGTCCAGACTGACATCGGCGCCTATCTAGAAGGATTCCGCCCCCAATGCGAGTGCGCCATCGTCGCGCCCGGCCGGCTACCGCCCGTTGCCGCGCGGCGCGCCTACTCCACCGCCGCGGCGATCGCACCTACCAGCGCCTGCGGCTTGTAGCCGAGCTTGGAGGGGGTCAGGCCCATGCGCAGCACGACGAGCTTCTTCGACGGGATGATGGCGATCGTCTGCCCGTCGTGGCCGATCATCCAGTAGGCGTCGGGCGGCAGCGTGAAGCCGGCGTCCGCCGTCGGCCCGTCCTGCCCGCCGCTGCCGGCCGGCCCGTGCAGCCACACCTGCCCCTTGCCGTAGGTGTCGGGCGCGGCCTCCGACGGCTCGTGCATCCACGCCACGTAGCCGTCGGGCAGGATCGCCTGCCCGTTCCACTTGCCTTCCTGCAGCAGGAACTGGCCGAAGCGGGCCCAGTCGTGCGCGTCGGCGTAGAGGTAGGACGAGCCGACGAAGCCGCCGCTCTCGTCGGCCTCGAGCACGGCGCTGTGCATGCCGATCGGCATGAACAGCCTGTCGCGCGGCCAGGCGAGCGCGGCCTCGCGGCTGTCCAGCGCGTTCTGCCAGACGCGGGAGAGCATGACGGCGGTACCGCTCGAATAGCTGAAATGCGAGCCGGCCGGCTCGACCTGCGGCTTGTCGGCGGCGAAGCCCGCCATGTCCGGCTCCAGATAGAGCATGCGGGTGACGTCGGTGACGTCGCCATAGTCCTCGTTGAAGGCCAGCCCGCTCGACATCGACATCAGATCGGCGACGCTGATCTCGTCGCGCCCGTCGGCGCTCCACGTCTCGAACAGGTCGGTGTCGGCGAGCGACATGCGCTGCTCGCGCACCAGCGTACCGATGATCGCCGCGTTGACGGTCTTGGTCATCGACCAGCCGAGCAGCGGCGTGTCGGCCGAAAAGCCCTCGCCGTAGCGCTCGCCGACGATGCGGCCGTTGTGGACGACGACCACGGCGCGCATGCCGGGGCCGCTCATGCGCTGGTCGTCGAGGATCGCAGCGATCGCCGGCGACTGCGACGGCGCGACGGTCTCGCCCTCGGGCCACAGCGCGGTCGAGACCGCGACCGTCGGCGTGGCGGCAAGCCCGATCGCGGCCGCCGCCTCGACATTGCCGTCCGGCACCGAGGCGCAGCCGAGCCCTCCGCGCGCCACCGCCACGGAGCGGCCGAACACGCCGAGCAGCCCGGCCGTCACCTTGCGCGCCGGCCGGTCGACGCTGACCGTGACGAGCTTGAGCACCGGGTGGCCGGGCGCCTGCACGTCGAGCGCCAGCACCTCGTCGGGGTTGCGGTTGGCGATGAAGGCGTTGGAGCAGACGATCTTGGCCGCATAGCCGGTGCCGACCCGGATCAGGTCCGGCGGGAAGAAGTAGAGCCACGACGCGACGCCCGCGACGAGCACGACAACCAGCACCAGCAGCCACTTCACCAGCGCAGCGAAAAACCGCATGTTTCCCCCAGACCGTCATCGTGTTGCCGCAACCGGGCGGCGCTATTGCCCCAAGCTTTGGGCGGCGGCGCGGCAAAAATCAATGCCGGTCCGGCGGCGGGCGCCGAGGTGACGGTGCGGCGGCGATCGCCTATTGAGCAGGGAAGGCGGCCGGTTGCGGATTCGGCCGGGCGGCGAGGCGGAGGGTCTGGACGATGCGGCGGGGGGCCATGCTGGCGGTGCTGCTTCTGGCGGCCGGCTGCACGTCGTCGCAGTTCGACGCGGGCAATTTCCGCCCGACGGCCGGCCAGGGCCAGGCGCCGCGCTTCGCCGACCGCGACCCGCACGACTGGCAGGACCGGGCGCCGTGGACCTATCCCGTGCACGGCACCGACGTGTCGAAATACCAGGGGCCGGTCGACTGGCGCACGACCAGGGCGAGCGGCGTCGCCTTCGCCTATGTCAAGGCGACCGAGGGCGGCGACCGGGTCGACGACAGCTTTGCCGACAACTGGCGCGGCGCGAGGGCCGCTGGCGTGCCGCGCGGCGCCTACCACTTCTTCTATTTCTGCCGTCCGGCGGCCGAGCAGGCGGCCTGGTTCATCGCCAACGTGCCGAACGACCCGACCGCGCTGCCGCCGGTGCTCGACATGGAGTGGAACCCCGCCTCGCCGACCTGCAAACTGCGCCCCTCTCCCGAGATCGTGCACGCCGAGATGAAGACCTTCCTCGACATCGTCGGCGCGCATTACCGCAAGCGGCCGATCGTCTACACCTCGGTCGACTTCTACGACGACAACGGCCTGCGCGACTTCCACGGCTATCACTGGTGGCTGCGCTCGGTTGCGGCGCATCCGCACGACCGCTACGACAACCGCGAATTCCTGTTCTGGCAGTATACGGGAACGGGGATCGTGCCCGGCATCGACGGCGACGCCGACATCAACGTCTTCCACGGCAGCACGTCGCAATGGCGCGACTGGCTGCGCAGGACGACGCAATGACCGCCCGAGCGGACGGGACGCATTCAGGAGACGAAGCATGAACACCAAGCTGGCCGCCCTCGCCGCCCTCTTCGCCTGCAGCCTCGCCGCCGGTCCGGCTCTGGCGCAGCAGTGCGGCGGCGACTTCGACGCCTGGAAGAAGGGCGTGGCGGACGAGGCCCGACAGGCCGGCATCGGACAGGTGGGGCTTGCCGCGCTCGACGGCGCCCGCGTCGACCAGAAGGTGCTCCAGCGCGACCGCGCGCAGGGCGTCTTCAGCCAGACCTTCACCGAGTTCGCCGGCCGGATGATCAATTCCTACCGGCTGAAGAACGGCGCGGCCAATCTGAAGAAATATGCCGACGTGTTCGCGAAGGCGGAGCGCGACTACGGCGTGCCGGGGCCGGTGATCGCCGCCTTCTGGGCGCTGGAGACCGATTTCGGTGCCGTGCAGGGCGATTTTTCCACGCTCGACGCGCTCGTCACGCTCGCCTTCGACTGCCGGCGGCCGCAGCTCTTCCGGCCGCAGATCGTGCCGCTGCTCACTTTGATCGACCGCGGCGACCTGCCGGCCGACGTCAAGGGCGCGTGGGCGGGCGAGATCGGCCAGACGCAGATGCTGCCGGCCGACATCCTCGCCAAGGGGATCGACGGCGACGGCGACGGCCATGTCGACATGCGCAGGAGCGCGCCCGACGTCATCCTGACCACCGCCAACAATCTGCGCTCGCACGGCTGGCGCGCCGGCGAGCCGTGGATGGTCGAGGTCACGGTGCCGGAAAGCCTGCCATGGGAGCAGGCCGGCATCTCCATGCGCCATCCGCTCTCGCAATGGTCGGCATGGGGCGTGACGCGCCATGACGGCGCCCCGCTCGGGGCGGGACCCGATGCCGGCCTCGCCTTGCCGCAGGGGCGCAAGGGGCCGGCCTTCCTCGTCTTCCCCAACTACGACATCTATCTCGAATGGAACCAGTCCTTCGTCTACACGCTGACAGCGGCCCATCTCGCCGCGAGGCTGGCCGGCGATCCGAAATTCGATCCCGGCCATCCCGAGGAAGGCCTGACCGGCGAATCGATGAAGCTCCTGCAGAGCAAGCTGAAGGCGCACGGCCACGACGTCGGCGAGATCGACGGCGTGCTCGGCGCGATGACGCGCGAGGCCGTGCGCAAGGAGCAGCTCCGGCTCGGCCTGCCGGCCGACGGCTGGCCGACCCCGGCGCTGCTGGCCAACCTTTAGGCGGAACGATCCGGCCCCGCCCATGTTCTTATGCTGGTCAACGCCAGCATGAGGACGATCCATGGCGCGCGAAGAAGACACCGGGAAATCGGAAGCCGAACTGCGGGAGCGCATCTGGGAGCTCGCCGAGGACATTGCAATCTGCGTGCTGGTCACCTGGGACGGGAAACAGCAGCAGGCGCGCCCGATGTCGGCGCGGCTGGATGGGAACCGTGGCGTCATCTTCTTCCTGACCGCAAAGACGCCGGGGAAGACGGCGGAGATCAGCGAATATCCCGCGGTGACGGCGAGTTTCGCCAATTCGTCGAAGATGAAGTTCGTGACCTTCAGCGGCCGCGCCGCCGTCTCGAACGATCGTGCGAAGATCAGGGAACTGTGGCAATCGGCCGACAAGGCATGGTGGGAATCGCCGGACGATCCGGACATCCGCCTCATCACCTTCCGCCCCGACCGCGCCGAGATCTGGGATAGCCCGGGCATGCTGGTTTCGGGGGTGCTGATGCTCGCGGCAGCCGTCGGGGCCGCCAAGCCGAAGATAGGCGACCATGCGAAGGTCGCCATGGGAGCGGGAAAATCCGCTGCCCCCGCCGGCAGGAAGACCGCGGCCACGAAATCCGTCGCCAGGAAGCCGGCCGCCGCGAAGCCCGGGCGGAGCTGACGCTCATGCGTGCTGGAGGATATTGACCAGCTTTCCCAGCGGATCGCGCACGTAGAAGCGGCGCACGCCCCACGGCTCGTCGGCCGGGCCGTATTCGGGATCGAAGCCGGCCCGCCGCATGCGCTCCAGGGCGGCGTCGACGTCGTCGACCTCGATCGACAGGTCGGGCACCGGCGTGCCCGAGCCGCCCTCGGTCGCCACGCTCAACTGCACCCTCGCCTCCTCGGCATTGCCGAAGGTGGCGATCCAGCCGTGGTCCATCAGCACGTCCAGCCCGAGCACGTCGACATAGAAGCGGCGCGCGGCCGCGATGTCCGCCGCCGCGATGTTGGCGACGATCCGTCTGACCTTCATCGTCTCAATCCGCCATCGTCTCGAGGCTCGCCATGCCCTGCGGCGCCTCGCCTTCCTCGAACGGCGTCGTCACCTCGACGAAGGTGTCGGGATAGAAGCCGTTGAAGCGGGTCCTGAGCGCCATCGAATAGGCGCCGATATGGC
Organism: Hyphomicrobiales bacterium; assembly: GCA_017305835.1. Classification (GTDB taxonomy): domain Bacteria; phylum Pseudomonadota; class Alphaproteobacteria; order Rhizobiales; family Rhizobiaceae; genus RCIO01. The sequence goes on along the minus strand of JAFKJY010000063.1, from coordinate 14,983 downwards.
CGATCTCGATCCAGTCGCCGGTGTCGACCGTCTCGGGCAGCCAGAACGGCCGCGACAGGATGTCGACCGAATCGCAGGTCGCGCCGCAGACCTTGAACGGCACGATCGTGGCTTCGTTCCCGTTGCGCGAACGGATCGCCGGGTCGGGGATGAAGCGGGCCGGCAGCGTGATCTTGCCGGTCCAGGAATCCGATAGCGACGCCCAGATGCCGTCATTGATGTAGAGCCGCCGGCCCTTGCGCAGCAGCACCCGCACGATCAGCGAGAAGGCGCGCGCCACGATCACACGCCCCGGCTCGGCGACCAGCGGGGTCGTGCCGAAGCCCCATTCGGCGATGTCGGCCCTGAGCCGCGCCATCAGCTCCTCCAGCGCCGGCATCTCGGGCGCGCGGCGGTTGGGGTCGTGGCCGTACTGCGCCGGGAAGCCGCCGCCGACGTCGAGGGCCGCGAGCGGCACGCCGGCGCGGTTGCGCACCCAGTCGGCCGAGGCCAGCGCCCGCTCGTAGGTGTCGGGGTCCTCGATCTGGCTGCCGACGTGGAAGCAGATGCCGACCCTGAAGCCGGTGCGGTGGAGCCGCTGCAGCAGCTCGACCGCCGCCGCCGGCCCGGCGCCGAACTTCTTCGACAGCTCGTAGGCCGCGTGGCCCTTGGTCTGGATCCGCACGAAGGCGGTGATGGTGCCGGGGTCGATGTCGAGCGCGCGCACGATGCGCGTCACCTTGGTGATCTCGTCCTCGTGGTCGACCGCGATCACCCGGATCCCGTAGGTCTCCAGCGCCAGCCGGATGTCCGACTGCGCCTTGACCGGGTGCATGTAGAGCATCTCGGCCTCCGGCGCGACCGAGCGCACCGCCGCGAACTCGCCCGGCGAGGCGACGTCGAAGGCCTTCACGCCGGCCTCGGCGAGCGCCTTCAGCACCATCTCCTCGCCGTTCGTCTTGACCGCATAGGCCGTCTTGCCGGGGAACAGCCGCATGAAGTGCCGCGCGTCCGCCTTCAGCACCTCCGGCCGGAAGCAGTAGACGGGAGCGTCCGGGCGGAGCGCGAGCGCGGCCTCGCGCGCATTCTGGAATCGCTGCATCGGGTGTCCTCGAAACGGATGTCGAAACTAGCAGCCATCCGCCCGCCGGCAAGGTGTGGCCAGCGGGCCGCAGGTGCTGGTCCAGCGCAGCTTCCGGGTGGCGGGCGGCACGATGCCGGGTAATGTCCGCGCCTGAGCCGGCGACGGCGATGCGGGAGAATGCGATGGCGGACGTGGCGGTGGCGGGGCAGCGGACGATGGGCACCCGCGAATGGGCGATGCTGCTGCTGCTCGGCGCGATCTGGGGCGGCTCCTTCTTCTTCGCCGCGATCGCCGTCAGGGACATGTCGCCGGTGGTGCTCGTGCTGGTGCGCGTCGCGCTGGCGGCCGCCGCACTCTGGATCTACGTGCTGATCCGCGGCTTCGCGCTGGCGCAGTTGAAGCCCTTCCTGCTCGCCTTCCTCGGGCTGGCGCTGCTCAACAACGCCATCCCGCACACGCTGATGTTCACCGGCCAGACGGCGATCGGCGCGGGGCTGGCCTCCGTGCTCAACGCCACCACTCCGTTCTGGACCATGCTGCTCGCCAACGCGCTGCTGCCGGACGAGAAGATGACGGCGCGGCGCGCCGTCGGCGTCGTGCTCGGCGTCGCCGGCACCGCCGTTCTGGTCGGGCCGGGCCTGATCGCCCATCTCGGCGGCCCGGCCTGGGCCAAGTTCGCCCTGCTCGGCACCGCGCTCTCCTATGCCTTCGCCGGCATCTTCGCGCGGCGATTCGCCAGCCTGCCGCCCGAGCTCGTCGCCACCGGCCAGTTGACCGCCGCCACCATCATCATGCTGCCGGTCGTCTTCCTGTTCGACGATCCCGCCGGCGCGCTCTCGGCCGGCTGGGCGGCCTGGTCGGCGGCCATCGCGCTCGCCTTGCTGGCCACGTCCTTCGCCTATGTCATCTTCTTCAACCTGATCGCCTCGGCGGGCGCCTCCAACACCTCGCTGGTGACGCTGGTGGTGCCGGTCAGCGCCATCCTGCTCGGGACGATATTCCTCGGCGAGCGGCTCGAAATCTTCGAGCTGGGAGGCATGGCGCTGATCGCGCTCGGCCTGCTGGTGATCGACGGGCGATTCTTCCGGCGGTAGCCCGATACCGGCAGCGGCACCGGAAAGTCACAGGCGGTGAATTTTTTCCAAGGGGGCTTGACGGCGCCCGCACCTGTTGGATTTGGCCGGATTGCGGGTTTGGGCGGCATGCTTTTTTCACATTGGTGCCGCATTGCAGCAAAACTTCCGCTTGTCTGGCGGCCCTCCGCCACTAGACTCCAATGCATAGTCTGCAGAGGAGGCTATGCCATGGGACTTTCGAGACCGATCAACGCACTGATCTTTTGCGCGGTGTTTGCATTCCTCGGTGCCGCCGTCATCGGCGTCCTGCCCTGACGACGGCTTAAGTCAACGGTAAACCTCGCCTCCGAGGCGACAAGAATGGAAAAGGCCGGGCGAAAGCCCGGCCTTTTTCTTTGGTCCGCCGCAGTCCTGAATGGTGGCTACGCCGCGCTGAGCGCCTGTCGCTGCTCGGCCGGGCGCAGGCCGATCATGTGGCAGATGGCGACCGGCAGGTCGGCGCGGTTCATCGTGTAGAAGTGGAAGTCGCCGACGCCGCGCTCGACGAGGTCGTGCACCTGCTCGGCGGCAACGGCCGCAGCAACCAGCATGTGCGTCTGCGGATCGCCCGCCAGCCCCTCGAAGCGCCTTGCCAGCCAGGCCGGCACATGCGCGCCGCAGCGCGAGGCGAAGTTCGCGACCTGGGCGAAGTTGTGGATCGGCAGCACGCCCGGCACGATCGGCACCAGGATGCCGGCGCGGCGCACCCGCTCGACGTAGCGCTCGTAGGTGTCGTTGTCGAAGAAGAACTGGGTGATGGCCCGCGTCGCCCCGGCGTCGACCTTGCGCTTGAGCATGTCGATGTCGGTGGCGAAGTCGGGGCTCTCGGGGTGCTTCTCGGGATAGGCCGAGACGGAGATGTCGAAATCGCCGGCGCGGCGCAGCGCCGCCACCAGCTCGGCGCCGTTGGCATAGCCGTCGTCATGCGGCCGGTAGCTCGCGCCCACGCCCTCGCGCGGGTCGCCGCGCAGCGCCACGAAGTTGCGGATGCCGGAGCGCGCGAAGTCGGCGATCACGGCGTCGACCTCGCCGCGGCTGGCGTCCACGCAGGTCATGTGCGCGGCCGGCGTCAGTGAGGTCTCGGCCTTGATGCGGGTGACGGTGCGCTGCGTGCGCTCGCGCGTCGAGCCGCCGGCGCCGTAGGTGACCGAGACGAAGCGCGGCGCGAACGGCTCCAGCCGCTTCACCGTCTCCCACAGGCGCGTCTCCATCTCGTCGTTCTTGGGCGGGAAGAACTCGAACGACACCCGGACGCGGTCGCCCATGTCCGGCCGGCGCGAGAGGCGGGATTGCAACATCAGACTGTCTCCTTGCCGGTATGCGATTGCGCGGGCTGGGCGATGAGCAGGCGCCGATCCTGTCCCAGCCACAATTTGACGGTGAGGCCGGGCGCCGCGGCGGCACGGCGGTCGAAGTCGCGCTTGGCGACGAGCTCCAGGCCCGCCTCGGCGAACCAGTCCTCGATCTGGCGGTCGGAGAAGCCCAGCCGCAGATGCGCGTGCTCGTCGCGCAGGAACTCCAGCCCGTGCGGCGCGAAGTCGACGACGAGCAGCCGCCCGGCCGGCCGCAGCAGGCGCGCCGCCTCGCGGATGGCGCGGGCCGGATCGTCGAGATAGTGCAGCACCTGGTGCATGGTCACGAGGTCGAAGGCGTCGCGCTCGATCGGCGGCGAATAGAGGTCGCCCTGGCGGACCTGCGCATTGGCGACGCCGGCGCGGTCGAGATTGGCCCGCGCCACCGACAGCATCTCGCGCGACAGGTCGATGCCGACGGCGCGCCGGTAGAGCGGCGCAAACAGCTCGAGCAGGCGGCCGGTGCCGGTGCCGAGGTCGGCCATCGCCTGGAACGGCCGGTCGCCGATCAGCTTCAGCATCGCCGCCTCGACCGCGCCGTCCGGCACGTGCAGCGAGCGGATGCGGTCCCAGCGCTCGGCGTTCGCGGAGAAATACTCGCTCGCGCGCTGCTGGCGCCGGCTCTTCACGCGCCCAAGCCGCTCGCGGTCGCGCGCCACGACCGCGTCGGTCGCGTCGATACGCGCGATCACGCTGGTGACGAAGTCGTGCGCGGGCTCCGCGTCCGACAGCCGGAAATAGGCCCAGGAGCCCTCCTGATAGCGCTCGATCAGCTCGGCCTCCAGCAGCAGCTTCAGGTGGCGCGACACGCGCGGCTGCGACTGGCCGAGGATCTCGGTGACGTCGGAGACCGTCAGGTCGCCATGCGCCAGAAGCAGCAGGATGCGCAGGCGGCTGGATTCGGCCGCCGCCTTCAAGGTATCAACGGTGCTGTCGAGACTGATGGCGGACCGGGTCAGCATCTGCGGCTCCGAAAAGACATAAAGATATGTTTATATCAATTCCGAGCCTCATGCAACGCCGACCGGCGAAATGGGAGCGGTGACGATGGAAACCCGGCATCCGGACTGGGAGAAGGCGCCGCGCGAGGGCGAGATCCCGCTCTCCTTCGATCCGGCACAGTCGGCCGCCGACGCGCATGTCGTCTTCATCGGCCGGGTCGAATCGCCGTGGCGGGATCGCGCCGGGTGCCCGAAGAACATGCGCGCCGCGCGCGAGGCCGGCCGCCCGGCGGCGATCCTGATCGAACCCGCCTACCGCCCCGGCCTCGAAGGGCTGGCGCGCTTCAGCCATGCCGCGCTGCTGACCTGGCTCGACCGCTCCGCGCGCAACCTGATCGTGCAGAAGCCGCGCCATGCCGAGACGGCGCGCGGCGTCTTCGCCCTGCGCTCGCCGGCCCGGCCCAACCCGGTCGGCCTGCATGTGGTGCGCATCCTCGGCGTCGACATCGCGGCCGGCCGCGTCGAGATCGACGGCATCGACGTGCTCGACGGGACGCCGGTGATCGACGTAAAGCCCTACTTCGCCTCGAACGACGCGATCCCCGAGGCCGTCGACGGCCACGCGGCCGAGCGCGCGTGAGCATCGGCACCGCGCGCCGGCGCGAGATCGGCAAGGCGCTGACGGCGCTGCTGCCGATGGCGCCCTATGCCGACACCGAGCCGATCCGCGAAGCGGCGCTGGCCCGCAAGATGCGCGAGCTGCCGCCCTCGATCGCGGTGTGGATCGCAGCGATCGCGCATGTCCGCCACGTCCACACGCCCTATGACGAACTGCTCGCCGAGGGTTATGATCGCGACTCCGCGCGCCATTTCGTCGTCGACGACATCAACCGCGTGCTGACTGCCTGGCGCGCCACGCGGCTGCTGGAGGTCGACGACCTCGATGCCGAGGGAGGCGAATGATGACGGATGCGACGCTGCGCCCGCTGCTGGAAGGTGGCGACCGCCGCTCGATCGCCCGCTCCGACGAGGTGCTGGAGCGGGTGCGGGCAAGGCCGGAGCTCGTCGGCGAGCTGGCCGCGCTGACCGGGGACGCGGATTGGCTCGTCGCCATGCGCGCGGTCGACCTGCTGGAGAAGTTCGCCCACGAGCACCCCGACTGGGTCGAGCCGCACAAGCGCCTGTTCATCGGCCCGCTTGCCGACAGCGACAAATGGGAGGTCCGCCTCCAGGTCGTGCGCGCCCTGCCGCTCTTTCGCTGGTCCGGCGCGGAGCTGCGGCGGGCCGAGGAGATCGTCCGGCGCGATATCGCCCACCCGCAGACGTTCGTTCGCGCCTGGGCGGCCGACAGCCTTGCCCGCTTCGCCGAGAAGAACCCCGCGCTGCTGCCCGACCTCGAGCGCTGCCTCGCGCAGTTCGACGCCTCCGGCAGCAAGGCGCTGGCGACGCGGGCGCGGGAGATACGGAAGAGAGCGAGTAGCGAATAGTGAAAGGGTTGGACTGCCCGACCGTCTGGACCAGGCCTACTCCCTATTCGCTACTCGCTTCTGCTAGCTTGCACGCGGGCTTGAAAGGTGGCGGGAGGGGACATGGCGCGTCGGCGGCGCACCGCGGCAACGCAGGAGCAGGCTCCTGCGGCGGATGAAGGTCCGGGCTTCTATGCGCGGCTGCGCGAGGCCGTGTCGCTGCCCACGCTGGAAAGCTGGTCGACGACGTTGCGCACGGTCATGCTCAACGCGCTGTTCCTCGGCGCGTTCGTGCTGCTGCTGCCGGTGCTGATCGGCCAGTTCCGGCGCGACCAGGTGATCATCGAGCCGATCGCCGTGCCCGAGGCGCTGGCCGCGCGCGGGCTAACGGCCGACGTCGCCGCCAGCCGCCTGTGGGACGGGCTGCTCGACGTGGAGCGCAAGGCGCGCACCTCCAAGGAGAGCATCGCCGCCCTGCCCGATTCGCGCCGCGTCGAATTTTCCTTCCCCGATTCCGGCTTCTCCATCGAATCGCTGATCTTCCACGTGCGGCGCATGTTCAACGCCTACGAGACGCGCATCGCCGGCGAGTTCACCTGCGCCGATGCCGACTGCGCGGCCGACGGGCTGCGCCTGCGCCTGCGCGTGGTGCGGGCCGGCGTCGATCTCGTCGACCTGCCGCCGATGGGCGACCGCGACGAGCGCACCTATTTCGACGACGCCGCCTCCGGCGTGCTGTCGGTGCTCGACCCGTTCGTGGCGATCGCCGCGGCCGCCGATGCCGACCCGCTGCGCGCGACGATCCTCGCCCGCCGGCTGATCCGCTCGCACCATCCGGACGCGCACTGGGCGCACAATCTGATCGGCAACATCCGCGTCAACGCGGACGACCTGCCCGGCGCCGTGGCCGAATACCGGGCCGCTCTCGCCATCCGGTCCGACTTCGGCATCGCGCGCTCGAACCTCGGCGACGCGCTGCGCCGGTCGGGCGACCTCGCCGGCGCCAAGACCGAGCTCGACGCCGCGCTGCAATCGCGCCCCGGCGACCCGCTGGCGCTCGCCGCCTCGGCCGAGCTGGCGCTGGCCGGCGGCGACACCGACGGCGCGATCGCGCTGCTGCTGCGCGCCGCCGAGGCCGATCCGCTCGAGCCACGCTACCTCGCCAGTGCCGGCAAGGTCGCCATGGACGCCGGCCGCGAGGCCGATGCGCGCCGCCATTTCGCCGAGGCGCTGGCGATCGACCCCGGCTACCTGCCGGCCTTCGCCTTCCTCGCCGCGATGGACCTCGTCCGGGAGGACTACGCCTCGGCCGAAAAGCTCTATCGCGACGCGGCCGACTACGCTCCCGACGACGCGGCCGCGCAGGCGGCGCACGCCAACCTGCTGGCGATCCTGAAGCGCTGGGACGACGCGCTGGCGCGCTATCGCAAGGCCGCCGCGCTGGCGCCTGCCGACGCCGCCTACAAGCTGCAGGTCGCGCGCTGCCTGCAGGCGCTCGCCCGCCACGACGAGGCGCTGGCCGTGCTGGCCGAGGCGGAAGCGCTGGCCCCGGCCGACGGCGAGATCCAGCGCATCAGGGGCGACAGCCTGCGCGAGAGCGGCAGGAAGGAGGAGGCGATCGCCGCCTACCGGAAGTTCCTAGAACTCGATCGGGAATCGCTGATGCGGCCGATCGTCGAGCGCTACATCGAGCTGCTGTCCGGCTGAGCCGGCCGGGCGCTCACATCATCCTGAGCAGCGCGCCGCCGATCGAATAGCCGGCGCCGAAGGCACAGACGAGCCCGTAGTCGCCCGGCTTCATGTCGCGGTGGTTCTCCTCCAGCGCGATGATCGCGCCGGCGGCGGCGGTGTTGCCCAGCCGGTCGAGCACCATCGGCGCCCGGTCGTGGCCGACCTCATGGCCGAAGGAGAGCTTCAGGATCATCGCGTTCATGCGCGAATTGGCCTGGTGCAGCCAGAAGCGGCGGATGTCCTGCGGCGTGTGGCCGTGCTCGGCGAGGAACTCGACGATGAAGCGGTGGCCGGCGACGGTGACTTCCTTGAACACCTTGTTGCCGACCTGCTTGATCATGTTGCCCTCCATCGCGAGGAAGGTCGTGTCCTCCTGCGACAGCCGGCTGAGGAAGCCGAAATTGGAGCGGATGTTGTTGGAGAACTGCGTCCAGGTCCGCGTGTCGACGATCTCGAAGCGGCCGGGCCGCTCGTCGCCGTCCTCCAGCGGCTCGACGATCACGGCGGTGGAGGCGTCGCCGAAGATGAAATGCGTCTGCCGGTCGCGGAAGTTGAGATGGCCGGTGATGATCTCGGGCGTCACCACCATGACGCGCTTCTGCGCGCCGGACCGCACCAGGTTGAAGGCGACGTGCAGGCCGGCCGCGGCCGACGAGCAGCCGAGGCTCATGTCGAAGGCCGCGCCCGATGTGCCGAGCTCCTTCTGGATCTCGATCGACATCGCCGGATAGGGCCGCTGCTGGTGCGAGGCCGAGCAGATCACCATGTCGACGTCGGCCGCGGCGATGCCGGCGTCGGCCAGCGCCTTGCGGGCGGAGGCGACGCCGAACTCGGCCATCACCGACAGCTCGTCGTCCGGCCGCGACGCGATCCGCGGCGCCATGCGCGCCGGGTCGAGGATGCCGTCGGGCTGCAGCACGTGGCGTTTCTTGACGCCCGAAGCATGCACGATGAATTCGTCGTTGGAATGCTGCAGCGGCTCGGCGCCGGTGCAGTGGAGCCGCGCGTTCTCGGTGTCGACCCATTCGTTGAAGCTGGCGACCAGCTCTTCATTGCTGATCACGGCCGCCGGGATTTCGACCCCGATGCCGCTGATTGCCACACGCTTCATGTTTCAGTCTGCCCCGCCGTAAGGCCGCCCAGGCCCGCCGCGCGCGAACCCACCCGTCTCTATTTGCGACGCGAGCGGTTTACGCCAGCTTAAGCTTGTTGCAAAGACAACTTGCCACCAACCATGGAAACATTGCGCGAACCGGCGCGGCCGCGACCGGAAATTGCGCGCGGCCCGGCCTTCACCAGGCGCAGAGCTTCACCTGCGTCTCGCCGTTTTCCCAGCATGCGCCGTCCTGCCGGCTGCGCGCGAACTGCCCCGGCAGCGCCACGCTGCGGCCCGTGCCGAAATCGGCGAAGACATGCGCGAGGCCGGGCTCGTCGACCTCCAGCGTGAAGGTCGGCTTGCCCGGCGCCGAGATCTCGAAGCTCCCCGCCTTGTCCAGCGCCCGGAAATTGCAGGGATAGGCGCCGTCGTCCGTGGTGAAGCACTTCGCCGGCTTGGCCAGCGCCGGACCGGCGAATGAGAGCCCCACCGCCAGAGCCGCCAGTGAAATCGTCGCGCGCATGCCGCCTCCCTGCTCGCTCAGTCGCCCGTTCTCTCCGCGCCGGCCAGCGCCTCCCTGATCGCCCGCCCCACGTCGCGCTCGGTGTAGGGCTTCTGCAGGATCGGCCGGTGCTGCCATTCGCCGGGGATGCCGCCGCGGCCATAGCCCGTGGCGAACAGGATGGGAATGCCGCGCTCGCGGATCTGCACGGCGAGATCGAACACGCTGCGGCCGCCTATGTTGACGTCGAGGATCGCCACGTCGGCCTCGACGCCCTCGTCGATCATCGCCTGCGCCCTGTCGAAGCGCATGGCCGGGCCGACGACGCGGCAGCCGAGATCGTCGAGCATCGATTCCAGGTTGAGCGCCACAAGCGCCTCGTCCTCGACCACGAACACCGCCAGCCCCGGCGGCACGTCGTTCGGCGCCATCGCACTACCCCTTCATGACCGCATCGGCGGAAACGACGATGCGGCAGGAGAACCCCGCCGGATCGTAGGCAGGCTCGAAGCTGCCGCCAAGCTCTCCTGCGACGATGGCGCCGATCATGCGCGATCCGAATCCGCGACGCTCCGGCGCCGTCGCCGGCGGGCCGCCGCGTTCCGTCCATTCCAGCACGAGCGGGCCGTCGCCCTCCTCCAGCCGCCAGCGTACGCGCACCGCGCCGCCCGCTTCAGACAGCGCGCCGTACTTGGCCGCATTGGTCACCAGTTCATGCACGACCAGCGCCAGCGAGATGGAGGCCTTCGGCGTCAGCGTCACCGGCGGCCCCTCGACCGAGATGCGCGCAGCGTCGTAGACGGAAAACTCGCTCGCCAGCACCTCCGTCAGGCGCGTGCTCTCCCATTCCTGCGCGGAAAGCAGGTTGTGGGCCTTGGACAGCGCCAGGATGCGCGCCTCGAAGTCGGACCGCGCGGAGGCGAGGTCGCGCGCCGAGCGCAGCGTCTGCGAGGCGATGGACTGCACCGTCGCCAGCGTGTTCTTCACGCGATGGTTGAGCTCGTCGAGCAGCAGGCGCTGCCGTTGCTGCGTCCGTACCGCCTCGGTCCGGTCCATGCCCTGGACGAACACGCCGGTAATGTCGCCGTCGCGGTCGCAAATCGCGTCGTATGAGAAGTCGAGAAAGACCTCCTCCGGCGCCTCGTTGGGATGGCGCTGGAGCACCACGCGCATGGCCTCCCCGCCCGTCGACCTGCCCGTCGTGTAGACCTCGTCGAGCATCTCGTAGAAGCCCTGGCCGGCTATGTCGGGGAGTGCCTCGCGGATCGGCCGGCCGGTCACGTTGCGTCCGCCGACAAGGCGGACATAGGCATCGTTGGCGAAGGTGAACACGTGCTCTGGGCCGGACAGCACGGCGAAGAAGCCGGGCGCCTGCTGGAACAGCCGCCGGAACTCGTCGCTCTCGGCCAGCAGCGCCTTGCGCTGCTCCTCGACCTCGCGGGCACGCTCGAGCAGCCGCGTCGCGCCGGCCGTGGCGCTGAAGGGAATGGTCGCGGCCTCGGTGAGGCGGACGACCTCGGTCACGTCGACCGTGTTCTGGACGATGAACCTGACGACGCCGTCGTCGTCGAGGATGGGCGTGTGATGACAGGTCCAGAACCGCCGCTCCATGCCGCCGCCCAGCTCCGGCGGGCGGGGAATGTCGTAGGGCAGGTACGCGATCGAATCGCTTTGCCCCGTGGCGAGCACCCGCTCGAACGAATCCCGAAGCCGGCGCCCGCTCTCGCCCTCGTTCGGGAACATCTCGAACACGAAACGGCCGGGATACTCGCCGGCCGGCCGCATGGTCACGCGCTCATATTCGGCATTGACGGTGATGTAGTTCAGCTTCGCGTCCAGCACCATGTAAGGGCTGGGCAAGGCGTCGAACAGACGCTCGAAATCGAGTTGCATGAGACCGACTACACCCCGACGAAATCCCCCACGTCGCGCCATAACGCACGAAGATTGCTGCGGTTCCACCTCATTCGGCACCCCCGCTCGTCGCGGCCGATGCCGCCCGTGCGGACGCTGATGCCGGGCGGCGGAAGGCCTCGGGTTTCACCAAGCCCTTCCGCCACCTCGACAGGGAATGCACGCGCGGCCGGGAGGTTTCCCGGGTCGACTGAGCGCTACCGCGTCAGCCGCTTGTAGGTCATGCGGTGGGGGTTGACCGCTTCGGGGCCCATGCGGCGGATCTTGTCTTTCTCATATTCCTCGAAATTGCCCTCGAACCACTCGACGTGGCTGTCGCCCTCGAAGGCGAGGATGTGGGTTGCCAGGCGGTCGAGGAACATACGGTCGTGGCTGATGATGACGGCGCAGCCGGCGAAGCTCTCCAGCGCGTCCTCGAGTGCCGCCAGCGTCTCGGTATCGAGGTCGTTGGTCGGCTCGTCGAGCAGCAGCACATTGCCGCCCGTCTTCAGCATCTTGGCGAGGTGGACGCGGTTGCGCTGGCCGCCCGACAGGTTGCCGACCTTCTGCTGCTGGTCGCCGCCGCGGAAATTGAACGACGAGCAGTAAGCGCGGGTGTTGGCGTCGTACTTGCCGAGCTTCACCACCTCGGCGCCGCCGGAGATTTCCTCCCACACCGTCTTGGCCGGATCGAGCGTGTCGCGGCTCTGGTCGACATAGCCGAGCTTGACGGTCTCGCCGACGCGGATCGAGCCGGCGTCGGGCTTCTCCTGCCCGGTGATCATCTTGAACAGCGTCGTCTTGCCGGCGCCGTTTGGGCCGATCACGCCGACGATGCCGCCGGGCGGCAGCTTGAAGGTGAGGTCGTCGATCAGCAGCCGGTCGCCGTAGCCCTTCGACAGGCCCTCGACCTCGATCACCACGTTGCCGAGCCGCTCGCCATGCGGGATGACGATCTGCGTGTCGGTCGGGCGGCGGTTGTTGGCCGCGTCGAGCAGCTCCTCGAACGCCTTGATGCGGGCCTTGGACTTGGTCTGGCGCGCCTTCGGGCTCGACTGGATCCACTCGCGCTCGCGGCTGATGGCGCGCTGGCGCGCGTCGTCCTCGCGGCCTTCCTGCTTGAGGCGCTTGGCCTTCGCTTCGAGATATTTGGTGTAGTTGCCCTCGTAGGGGATGCCGCGGCCGCGGTCGAGCTCGAGGATCCAGCCCGTGACGTTGTCGAGGAAGTAGCGGTCGTGGGTGATGATCATCACCGCGCCCTTGTAGGCGCGCAGGTGCTTTTCGAGCCAGGCCGTGGTCTCGGCGTCGAGATGGTTGGTCGGCTCGTCGAGCAGCAGCAGGTCCGGCTCGCGCAGCAGGAGCTGGCACAGCGCCACGCGGCGGCGCTCGCCGCCCGACAGCTTGGTCACGTCGGCGTCCTTGGGCGGGCAGCCGAGCGCGTCCATCGCCATCTCGACCTGCTGCTCGAGGTCCCACAGATTGAGCCGGTCCATCTCGTCCTGGAGCTTCGCCGACTCGTCCGCCGTCTCGTCGGAGTAGTTCATCATCAGCTCGTTGTAGCGCTCGATGATCGCGGTCTTGCGCGCCACGCCGCTCATGACGTTGCCGAACACGTCGAGCGCCGGGTCGAGCTCGGGCTCCTGCGCGAGGTAGCCGACGGTCGCCCCTTCCGCGAGCCAGGCCTCGCCGCTCCATTCCTTGTCGATGCCGGCCATGATCTTGAGCACGGTCGACTTGCCGGCGCCGTTGGGGCCGAGGATGCCGATCTTGGCCTCGGGGTAGAAGGAAAGATGCAGGTTCTCCAGCACCTTCTTGGCGCCGTAGGCCTTGGTCAGGCCGGACATGTGGTAGATGAACTGACGTGCCATGGCGCGCGTCGCACTCCGTTGCGAATATCGGGAAGCGGAAAGTCGCGCCGTATGTAGGCGAAAGCCCGCGCCGGGGCAATCCGGGTGCCGGTCAGCCGGCCGCGGCGTCGAGCGCGGCCATCTCGCGGATGCGGCCCTGGAGAAAGCGCCGCTCCGGCTCCATTGTGCAGAGCGCCAGCGCCCGCTCGTAGGCGACCTGCGCGCCGGCATGACGGCCGAGGCGGCGCAGCATGTCGGCGCGGGCCGCGTGCAGCAGGTGATAGCCGTCCAGCCCGCCCGCCGCGGCGATCTCCTCGACCGCCGCCAGCCCCGCCTCCGGCCCGTCGGCCATGCCGACCGCGACGGCCCGGTTGAGCCGCACGACCGGCGACGGCGCCGCATCGAGCAGCATGTCGTAGAGCAAGACGATCCGCCGCCAGTCCGTCGCCTCCGCCGTCCGCGCGGCCGCGTGCACGGCCGAGATCGCCGCCTGGATCGCGTAGGACCCGACCTCGCCGGTGGCGAAGGCGCGCTCGACCAGCACCGCGCCCTCGCCGGTCAGCGCGCTGTCCCACAGGGCGCGGTCCTGGTCGGGCAGCAGCACGATCTCGCCCGCCTCCGACAGCCGGGCCGCGCGGCGCGATTCGTTGAGCAGCATCAGCGCCAAAAGCCCGAAGGTCTCGGCGTCCGGCATCAGCTCGACCATCAGCCGCCCGAGCCGGATCGCCTCGCCGGAAAGGTCGGCGCGCGTGAGCGAGGCCCCGAAATGGGCGGAATAGCCCTCGTTGAAGACGAGGTAGACGACGCGCAGCACCGATTCGAGCCGCTGCGGCAGCTCCGGCCCCTCCGGCACGGCATAGGGGATGCGGGCCTCGCGGATCTTCGCCTTGGCCCGCACGATGCGCTGCGCGACGGCGGGCGTGGCGGCGAGGAAGGCGCGCGCGATCTCCCCGGTGGTCAGGCCGCACAGCTCGCGCAGCGTCAGCGCCACCTGCGCCTCCGGCGCGATCGCCGGGTGGCAGCAGGTGAAAATCAGCCGCAGCCGGTCGTCGGCGATCGCCGGATCGTCCTCGTCAGGCATGGCCAGCCCCTCGCCGTGCAGCTCCTCCGCGATGTCGGGCACCGCGGCGGCAAAGCGCGCGCGCCGGCGCAGCCGGTCGATCGCCCTGAACCGCCCGGCCGAGACCAGCCAGGCGCGCGGGTTGGCCGGCACGCCGGCTTCCGGCCACTGCCGCGAGGCAGCCAGGAAAGCCTCGTGCAGCGCCTCCTCGGCGAGGTCGAAATCGCCGAGCAGGCGGATCAGCGTCGCGAGCACCCGGCGCGAATGGATGCGCCATGCATCCTCGACCGCCCGCGCCGCCTCGCCTGTCATGACGGCGGCCTGCCGGACCGGATCTCGCACGGACGTCTCACAGGTCTCTCGTCGCCTCCTTCATCGCTCTGGAAAGGATCGAACGGCAAGGCGCCGTTTCGACATCTGTACCGGACTTTTTTCGCCTTTTTTTGCGAAGCATGTCGAAAACGCCCCATCCCGCTCGACCAGCCGGCGAGGACGGCAATCGCGCCGCTCCATGAAACCGGAGGTTCCGATGGTCGATTTCCTGCATGGATGCCTGAGCGGCGCGCTGCGCGCGGGGACGGAGGATCGAGGCGATGAGACGAGCAGCGCCGGCAGGGCGGCGCTGCGGGTGGCGCTAGTGCTCGGCCTGCTCGTGGCGGCCGCGACGCTGATGGACGCGACGAGCGCGCAGCCGGCGCGGATGGCCGTCGCGACAGCGGCGGTCGAGTGAGCCGCTCAGCGCAGTGCGGCGCGGTCGATGCGGTACAGGCGGAAGGACGAGGCGCGATCCGGCTCGACCGGGACGAGCCCGGGTACGCTTTCGCCGCGCAGCAGCGCGGCAAACAGCGGCGCGTCCTCGCCGCCGGGGAAGCCGAAGTCGCGCAGGCAGACGGCGAGATAGTCGAACGGGGCGAGCG
>JAFKJY010000161.1 GCA_017305835.1 Hyphomicrobiales bacterium | reverse complement strand
GAGATCGGCGGCGCGTTCGGCGGCGAGAAGGAGACCGGCGGCGGCCGCGAGAGCGGCTCCGACGCCTGGAGGGCCTACATGCGACGCGCCACAAACACCGTCAACTACTCAACCGCCCTGCCGCTCGCTCAGGGCGTCTCATTCGATATCGAATAACAAAGAGGGCAGAGTTTCCCAGCAGGCGTCACTCGACCCCTTCCATGTCGCTGCAGACCCAGAGGACCTCGGCGTCGGCTTCGCTCACCGACACGACGGCGTGGCCCATCTGGCTGTCGAAATAGATGCTGTCCCCGGCTTCGAGGATCGCCGGCTCGTAGAGCTCGGTCAGAACCGCGACCGTACCCGACAGCACGAAAAGGAACTCCTCTCCGTCGTGCCTCACCCAGCCCGAATTGGGGTCGCGTTCGCGCGCGACGATCCTGGCGCGGAAGGGCAGCAGCTTCTTGTGGACCAGCTCGGTGCACAGAAGCTCATGCTGGTAATGCTCGGAAAAGAAGGGCCGCCCGGTCCCCTTCCGCGTGATCGTTCTGCGCCCGACGGGCTGCGTATGCGGCGAGACGTCGAAGAACTCGACGATGTCGAGCTCGAAACCGCGCGCTATCCTTTGAAGGATGTCGAAGGTCGGCGACATGCTGTTGGATTCGATCTTCGACAGGGTCGAGCGGGCAACGCCGGTCCGGAGGCTGGCCTCTTCGAGCGTCCAGTTCCTGGAGCGGCGCGCGGCTTTCAGCCTCAGGCCGAGATTCACCCCGCCTTCGCCGGACAGTCTTTCCGCCCGTGCACGCCGCCCCGTGAGTTCTTCGGGTTCGAGCCCACCCGGTATCTTCGACTGTTTCGTGCTGGTTTTCATGGCTTTTGCGGGACTTCGACTGCTGAGGCGGAGCGGGGCGCCCAGGATAGAGCAAGAAGAGGAAGGATTTTTCAGCGAGGGAAGCTCGGGAGCAAGCCCCCTATTCCAGCTTCGACCAATTGCCTCCCGGGAGAAAGCATGGAGCCGGCATTTCGCGCATAGGCACTTCCCATTGAGCGGCGGCGAACGGTGGGGTCCCGAGCGGACGAAATTTAGAATACGATCCGAAAATTGAGATACGATCGTATGCGACCGAAGCCGGATCAAGTCAATCAAATCTGCCGGGACCGCTCCTCCAAGCCTGCATGACCGGGTTTGGGGAAACGCTTATATCGGAGGGGTCGAGGCGCGTCCGCCTATAGCGGACACGCCTTGGCCCATTGGCGACAAGGCGAAGCGATGCAGGCCGTCCGCGGCGAAGCCACGCCTTCGCCGCTCCGCCAGCCTCTACCCCAGGCCGGCGATGAAGCTCTCCACCAGGCGCTCGAAGCGAGTGGCGAGCTTGCGGCTTTCGGCCAGCGTGTGCTCGTGGCTGAGCGTGGTGCGGTCCATGCCGGCGGCGAGGTTGGTGATGGCCGACACCGCCACCACCCGCATGCCGCAATGGACCGCGGCGATGCATTCGGGCACGGTCGACATGCCGACCGCGTCGGCGCCGAGGATGCGGAAGGCGCGGATCTCGGCCGGCGTCTCGAAGTTCGGCCCGGTGTACCAGGCGTAGACGCCCTCGTGCAGCTTTATCCCCTCGGCCGCCGCCGCCTCGTGCAGGCGCGCGCGCAGGTCGCGGTCGTAGGCGTTCGACATGTCGACGAAGCGCGGCCCGACCGCGTCGTCGTTGGCCCCGATCAGCGGGTTGAAGCCTGACCAGTTGAGATGGTCCGAGATCGCCATCAGGCTGCCCGGCCCCATCTCGGCCTTCAGGCTGCCGGCGGCGTTGGAGATGAACAGCGTCTCGACGCCGATGGCGCGCATGACGCGCACCGGCAGCGCCAGCGCCGGGTAGGGATGGCCCTCGTAGCTGTGCAGGCGGCCCTGCATGGCGATCACCTCGCGCCCGCCGAGCCGGCCTATCACGAACTGGCCGACATGGCCGGCCACCGTCGAGCGCGGCATGCCGGGAAGCTCGGAGAACGGCACCGTCACCGCATCCGCGATCCGCTCGGCCAGCCCGCCGAGCCCCGACCCCAGGATGATGCCGATGCGCGGCCGCAGCCCGCCGAGCCGTCCGGCCAGAACCTGCGCTGCCGCTTCGTGTTCGCTCATGGATGATCCCTTCCGACGAAATCCGGCAGGATGGATAGCCGATGCCGCGCCGCGGCTCAACCGGCCCTGCCCTGCGTATTGAAGCCCGGCGCGGCCGCCGCCGGGCCTCTACACGGGAAGCTCGGCGGCGGCGAGGTTCAGCACGGCCTGCGCGCGGATGTCGCGGGCGGAGAAGCCGGCCGAGACCTCGAAGCTGCCGGCCTCGACGCGCCACAGGCGGGCCGCGGCGTCGAAGAAGGCGAAGGCGCGCGGCGGCAGGTCGAAGGCGACCTGCCGGCTCTCGCCCGGGTCGAGCGCCACCTTGCGGAAGGCCTTCAGCTCGCGCGGCGGCCGCGGCACGGAGGCCTGCGCGTCGCCGACATAGAGTTGCACCACCGTGCTGCCGCGGCGCGCACCGGCGTTGGTCAGCGTGACCGTGGCGCGCGCTGCGCCGCCGGCCGCTGCCTCGACCTCGAGGCCGGCGAGCTCGAAGCGCGTGTAGCCGAGCCCATGGCCGAACGGGAACAGCGGCTCGATGCCGTGGCGGTCGTAATGGCGGTAGCCGACGAACACGCCCTCCTCGTAGCGCACCCGGCCGTCGAGGCCGGGATAGACCTCCGGGTCCTGGCTCCAGGTCGGGTTGTCCTGCCAGCGCGCCGGGAAGGTCTGCGGCAGGCGCCCGCCCGGCTCGGCATCGCCGAACAGCACGTCGGCGATGGCGTTGCCGGCCTCCTGGCCCGGATACCAGGCCTGCAGCACCGCCGGCGCGTCCGCCAACCAGGGCATGGCGACGGGGCCGCCGGTCTGCAGCACGATCACCGTGCGCGGGTTGGCGGCGAGCACGGCGGCGACCAGCTCGTCCTGCCGGCCGGGCAGCGCGATGCCTTCGAGGTCGCTGCCCTCGGTGTCCCATTCGCCGGTGCGGCCGACGCAGACGATCGCCGTCTCGGCTTCGGCCGCCGCCCTCGCGGCCTCGGTGATGTCGGCGTCGCCGAGCGGCCGGCCGATGCCGGCGCGCAGGGCCGAGAAACGCAGATTGTCGAAGCGCTTGGAGCCGAACTCGATGCGGACATGCACCGGCTTGCCTTCGACGAGGTCGACCTCGCCGACCACCTCGTCGCAGCCCTCCTCGAAGAAGGTGCGGCCCTTGGTCCAGCCCTTCCAGGCGTCGGCGATCAGCGCGCCGTTGACGAACAGCCGCGAATAGCCGGCCGAGAAGATACCGAACCGGTGGCGGCCGGACTTTTGCGGCGTGAACGTGCCCTCGATGCGGGCGGAGAACAGGCCGCCCTCGACCTTGCCGCCGGCAAAGGGCGGGATCCAGAACGCCTCCGCCGCGTCCATCGCCTCGCGATGCACCGGGCTGCCCGAGAGGTCGCCGCTGGCATAAAAGGTCGCGGTCAGCTCGCCCCGCCACAGCGGCTCCCAGCGATTGTTGGTGCAGCCCTGCGCGTAGACGAGCCGGTCCTCGCCCAGCCGCGCGGCGAGCCCCTGCCAGGGGCTCACGGCATAATGCGGGTTGAGCTGCGCCGAGCCGCCGCCCATGATCTGCGCCACCCTGGCGTTCGGCCCGATGACGGCGATGCTGCCTTTCGGCGCGACGAGCGGCAGCAGGCCACCTTCGTTGCGCAGCAGCACCGTGCCTTCGGCCGCCGCCCGGCGGATCAGGGCGCGCGTCTGCGGCCGGTCGTCGGCGCGCTCGGCGAAGGGCCCGGTGTCGGCCAGCGCGCCGGTGCGCTGCATCAGCCTCAGCACGTTGAGCGCGCGTTCGCGCACCGTGGAAGCCTCGACCTGCCCGGCCTCGACGGCGGCAACGAGCTTCGGTCCGCGGTCGCGCGTCGGTCCGGGCATCTCCAGGTCCAGCCCGGCATTGACCGTCGGCGCGGTCGAGCGCGAGCCGTACCAGTCGGACACCACGACGCCGTCGAAGCCCCAGTCGCCGCGCAGCACCTCGGTGAGCAGCCAGCCGTTCTCGGCCGCATAGGTGCCGTTGAGCCGGTTGTAGGAAGACATCACCGCCCAGGTGCCGGCCTCCTTCACCGCCGCCTCGAACGGGCGCAGGTAGATCTCGCGCAGCGACCGCTCGTCGACCACCGAATCGATGGTGGTGCGCTCGATCTCGGATTCGTTGCCGGCGAAGTGCTTGATGGTGGCGGCGACGCCGCCCGCCTGCAGGCCGCTTATGTAGCCGACGGCCAACGCGGCGGCGAGCTCGGGGTCCTCGGAATAGCACTCGAAGTTGCGGCCGTTGGTCACCGAGCGGTGGATGTTGACGGTGGGGCCGAGCAGCGCATGCGCGCCCTTCGACTTCACCTCCTGCGCCAGCGCCGCGCCGACCTCCCGCGCCAGCTCGGGGTTCCAGCTCGCGCCGAGCGCGATGCCGACCGGGAAGGCGGCGGATTTCACGCCGCCGACCAGCGAGCCGGAGCCGCGCGCGCCGTTCGGCCCGTCGGTGACGCGCAGCTTGCCGATGCCCAGCCTTTCGATCGCCGGCAGCGACCAGAAATCCGCGCCCGACAGCAGCGAAACCTGCTCGGCGAGCGTCATCGCGTCGACCAGCGCCTCGGGGGAGGCGGCAGCGGCCGCCGGGCGATCCTCGGTATCCTCGTGCATGTCCATCCGCTTCATCAATCAGGCGAGCGTTTCGAGCTCGCGCTCCAGTTCCTCGAGCCGCTCTCGCGTCAGGTCGGGCATGGTCGCGGCGACCTCGACCAGCGTCTTGGTGCCGAGAATATAGGCCATGAAGCTGTTGCCCGGCTCGGGCAGGACGCCGGCCAGCAGCTCGCGCGCGCCGGGCCGCTCCATCAGCTCGCCGACGGTCAGGCTGGCGACCAGCGCGCCGGGCGGGAAATCGCTCGACCGCAGCGCCTGCCTCTGACCCGCCTCGACCTGCGGCCACTGGCGGGCGACCAGCAGGTGCTCGTCCGTCACCGGGCCCTGCGCCGGCAGGCCGAGCCGCGCGAACTGCTCGGCCGGGGCCTCGCTGGCGCGCATCAGGTCGACCAGCATCTGTGCCATGCGCAGCTCCAGCCCGGGGTCGTCGAGCGGCCGCTCCTGGCCGGGATCGGCCTCGAGGTCGTAGAGCAGCGTGCCGTAGGACCAGGCGGTGCCCATCGACCAGCCGGGCACCTTCAGAACGGGCGCGCCCTTGGTGAAGGAGAAAGGCGGCGCGAGTTCGGCCGAGGCCAGCTCCTCCGGCAGGAACATCGCGCGCATGTGCACCGGCATCAGCGTGTATTCGTAGAGCGGCGTGTTCTCCCTTTCGGCGGGCGCCCGCATGTAGACGTAGCGCCCGTCGGTGACGCTGACATGGCCGCCATAGATACCGAACAGGCCGGCCTGCCGCACCGGCCGGTCCTCGGCGATCGTGTCGCGCAGCGGCCGGCCCTGCATGTCGCTGGTCGGCGCGAGCCCGAAGAAGTCGAGCAGGGTCGGGCCGATGTCGATGGTCTGGACGAGCGCCCGGCGGCGGTCGCCGCTGACCTGCGAGCGCGGGTCCCAGACGAAGAGCGGGGTGTGGATGGTCTCGTCGTACCAGGGCATGACGGACTTGCTCCACCAGCCCTTCTCGCCGAGCATGTAGCCGTGGTCGGTGCACACGATCAGCATCGTGTCGTCCCACATCTTCTTCTCGTCCATCAGGTCGAGCAGCCGGCCGAGATTGGCGTCGCACATCGACAGCAGCGCCAGGTAGCGGTTGCGGGCCTGCGCGGCGGTGGCCTCGTCCTCGGTGACGCGGTCGTAGGGCGGCCAGTCGAAGTCGCTGCCGTCGTCCGGGTAGAGCGCGTGCCAGCGCGCATAGCTGAAGAAGGGCTCGTGCGGGTCGAATGTCTCGATGTGGACCAGCCAGCCGTCCTCGCCGGCATTGCGCCCGACGAAGTCCAGCCCGGCGTCGAACACGCCCGTCTGCGGGTGCTCCTCCTCGCTCGCCAGGAAGGAACGGTTGATCGCGTCCTGCCGCTTCATGCGATAGGCGAAATTGCCGATCATCGAGCGGTCGGCGCCGGCGACGACGCCCTTCCAGAGGTCGCCCTCCTGGCCGCGGAAGAACTCGTAGGAGCAGAAGCGGTTGTGGTAGGTGGCGCCGCCGTCCTCCCAGTAGTGCTGGTGGTCGGTGACCATGTGCGTGTAGACGCCGGCATTGCGCAGCATCTCCGGCACGCTGTCGTCGAACGGCTCCAGCGGCCCCCACGAGCGGTGCAGGAAGTTGTAGCGCCCGGTGTGCAGCTCGCGCCGCGCCGGCATGCAGGGCATCGAGCCGGCATAGCAATTGTCGAAGGTCGCCGTCCGCGCGGCCAGCCGCACGAAGTTGGGCGCATGGGTGGCGGCGTCGCCATAGGGTGGCAGCATCCTGCGGTTGAGGCTGTCGAACATCAGAACGATGGCACGCATGGGACTCAGGCTTTCATGGACATGGCGCGGAGCTCGGCGCGGCGCGCGGCCTGCCGGTCCGGATCGGCGACGGGGGCGGCGAGCAGGAGCCGCCGGGTATAGTCGTGGCGCGGCCGCGCGGTGACCTGGTCGCATTCGCCGAACTCGACGATCTCGCCGCCGCGCATGACGGCGACGCGGTGCGAGATGTGGCGCACCACGGCGAGGTCGTGGGAGACGAACAGATAGGCGACGCCGGTGCGCTCCTGGATCTCGACGAACAGGTCGAGCACGCGCGCCTGTGTGGACAAGTCGAGCGCCGAGACCGGCTCGTCGCAGACGATGAGGCGCGGCGACAGGCCGAGCGCACGGGCGATCGCGATGCGCTGGCGCTGCCCGCCGGAGAACTCGCGCGGATAGCGCCCGGCCGCGTCGACCGGCAGCGCCACCTGGTCGAGCAGCGCCCGCACACGCGTCGCCGCCTCGGCGCGCGTGGCCATGCCGCGCGCCACGATCGGCTCGGTCAGGATATCCTCGATCGTCATCGACGGGTTGAGCGAGGTGTAGGGGTCCTGGAACACGGCCTGGATCGCGGCGGCGTTGCCGCGCCGCTCGCGCGGCGGCACGCCGGCTATGTCCACGCCCTCGAACAGGATGCGCCCCGAGCTGACCGGGCCGATGCCGAGGATGGCGCGGCCGAGCGTCGTCTTGCCCGACCCGCTCTCGCCGACGAGACCGACCGTCTCGCCATAGCGGATCGTCAGGCTCACGCGCTTCAGCACGTGATGGGTGCCGAAGAAGGTGTCGACGTCGCGGCAGTCGACCAGGACCGGCTCGTCCATCACGCCACCTCCGGCAGGGCGCGCGGCGTGTAGGCGCGCGTGTCGCCGTCCTCGAGGACGGC
>JAFKJY010000062.1 GCA_017305835.1 Hyphomicrobiales bacterium | reverse complement strand
GTCGTGCTCGACGTGATGCTGCCCGACATGGACGGCTTCGAGGCGCTGCGGCGCATCCGCCAGACCTCCGACGTGCCCGTCCTCATGCTGACGGCGCGCGGCGACGAGACCGACCGCATCGTCGGGCTGGAGATCGGCGCCGACGACTACCTGCCCAAGCCCTTCAATCCGCGCGAGCTGCTCGCCCGCCTCAAGGCGATCCTGCGCCGCCGCAACGGCCCGGCCGCCGCGCCCTCGCCGCGCGCCCTGCGCTTCGGCCGGCTGGAGATCGACCCGCCCTCACGCTCGGTCCGCCTCGACGGGCAGGAGCGGCCGCTGACCAGCCACCAGTTCGACCTGCTCGTGGCGCTCGCCGAGAACGCCGGCCGCACGCTGTCGCGCGAACAGCTCATGGACCTCGTCAAGGGCGAGCAACTGGAGGCGTTCGACCGCTCGATCGACGTTCACGTCTCCCGCATCCGCGCCGCGATCGAGGACGATGCCAGGCATCCGCGCCGCATCATCACCGTGCGCGGCGTGGGCTACGTCTTCGCCCGCTTCCAGGACGACGAGAGGTAGGCGTTGCGCGGATCGCTGTTCGTCAAGATCTACCTGACGCTGCTCGCCAGCCTCGCCGTGGTGGCGATCGCCAGCGCCGTGTTCGTGCGCGTCGTGCAGGACCGTGACGCGGCCGGCTGGACCACCCGGCGCGACGCCTTCATCGCCGCCATGCTGCCGGTCGGCGGCGACCCGGCGAGCCTGCAGGCGACGGTGGAGCACCTGTCCAAGGCGTTCGACGCCGACATCACCGTCTACGCGCCCGACGGGCGGGTCATCGCCGTCGCCGGCCGGCTGGTGCCGGCGCACGAACCGTTCGGCCGCCGCCGGCTGATGGCGGACGACGACCGGCCGCGCCCCTTCGTCGTCCGCCTCGACGACGGCAGTCTGGTGGCGGCGCGGCTGCGCCTGCCCTTCGGGCCGGGCGGCGGCCGCTTCCCGCTCGCCTATCTGGCGCTCATCGCCGCCGTCATCGGCGTCGCCGCCTATCCGGTGGTGCGCCACCTGACGCGGCGGCTGGAGGCCGTGCGCCAGGGCATGGAGCGCTGGGGCGGCGGCGCGCTCGATACGCGCGTGCCGGTCAAGGGCGGCGACGAGGTGGCGGCCGTGGCGGCGAGCTTCAACCATGCGGCCGAGCAGGTCGAGCGGCTGCTCGAATCGCACAGGGCATTGCTCGCCAATGCCAGCCACGAGCTGCGATCGCCGCTGGCGCGCCTGCGCATGGCGGTCGACCTGGAAAAGAGCCTGAAGAAAGGCGCGGCGCGCGAGGAGATCATCCGCAACCTCGCCGAGCTCGACGCGCTGGTGGAGGAGATCCTGCTCGCCAGCCGGCTCGACCACATCGACCGGCTGGAGCGCACCGAGCCGGTCGACCTGCTTGCGCTGACGGCCGAGGAAGGCGCGCGCTGCGGCGTCGCCGTCGGCGGCGAGCCGGCCATGGTCGAGGGCGACGCCAAGCTGCTGACGCGGCTCGTGCGCAATTTGATGCAGAACGCGCTGCGCCACGGCGCGCCGCCGGTCGAGGCGCATGTCGGCCATGAGAACGGCGCGGTGGTGTTGCGCGTGCGCGACCACGGGCCGGGCATCCCGGCGGCCACGGGCGACCGCGTGTTCGAGCCGTTCTATCGCCCCGAGGGGCGCAGCGAGACGGCCGGCGGCTGGGGGCTCGGCCTGTCGCTGGTACGCCAGATCGCCGGCCACCACGGCGCCGGCGTGCGCCACGAGGCGCCGGCGGGCGGCGGCGCCTGCTTCGTCGTCACCTTCCCGACCGCCGCCGCCAAGGCCTGAGGCGGCCTCAGCGCGCCTTCAGCGCCGGGCCGATCAGCTCGATGCGGTTCGTCCAGACATAGCCGCCGAAGCCCGGCGGGACGCGGGCCAGCAGCGCGACGTCGTCGATGCCGGCCGTACCCGTATCGCCCGCCCCGTAGGGGCCGAGCAGGATCACGGTGCTGCCGGCCTTGGCCATGCGGTCGAGGAAACGGTTCGGCCAGCCCCACAGCCACGGCGCGACGTTGATCGGCAGCATCACCTCGGTGTCGCGGCAGGCCGGCGGCACGATGCCGGTCCAGCCATAGGCGAGGTAGCGGGTGAAGCATTTCATCAGGCCGCCGCGGGTCCACACTTCGAGGCCGGGCATCAGGCTCGCGGCGCGCAGGGTCGGCAGGTCGCCGCCATAGGCGCCCCAGATCGCGTCGCGCCATTGCGGGTTGGCGGCGGCGAGCGCGGCCAGCATGTCGCCTTCGCGCGCCTCGTTCGACTTGAAGTTGACGAGGAAGCGCCGGCCCGGCATCGCCGCCAGCACCTCCATCAGCTCGGGCATCATGCCGACGCCCTTGCCGCGCAGCTGAAACGTCTTGCCCTCGTCGGCAGTGTAGCCGTAGCCGGGGTCGAGCGTCTTCAGATAGGCCATGTCGTGGCTGCGCACCTCGCCCTTGCCCTCGGTGCGGCAGTCGAGCGTCCAGTCGTGGATGACGGCGAAGCGGCCGTCGGTGGTCGGGTGGACATCGAGCTCCACGACGTCGGCCCCGGCCGCGAACGCAGCCTGCATCGAGGGGATCGTGTTCTCGATGAAATCGTGGCGCGGCGGATCGATGCGCGTCGCCGTGCAGGTGTCGTTGTCCAGCCCCTCGCGGCTGAAGATCTGGTGGACGCCGCGATGGGCGATCAGCCGCAGCGTGCCCGCCGGCACCGGCGCGAGCCACGAGGCGTTCCACAGCCAGATCGCGACGACGACCAGCACGAGGCCGATCAGGAACCTCTTCAACATGAACATCCCCTTCCGAAGGCCGGACCTCGCGGACGGGGATGGTGAAATTGAGGCGATGCGCGTTCGCGAGTCGGTTCCGGCCGCGGGCCTCTACCCCCGCCCCATCCTGTTCCACGCATCAAGGCCGGCGATCTTGTAGGCTTCGGCGAGCGTCGGGTAGTTGAAGGTGTTCTCGACGAAGAAGTCGACCGTACCGCCGAGGTTGATGACGGCCTGGCCGATGTGGATCAGCTCGGTCGCGCCCTCGCCGACGATGTGGGCGCCGAGCAGGCGACGGCTCTCCAGCGAGAAGATCAGCTTCAGGAAGCCTGAATCGACGCCCATGATGTGGCCGCGCGAGGTCTCGCGGAAACGCGCCACGCCGCATTCGTAGGCCACGCCCGACTTGCGCACCTCCTCCTCCGACTGGCCGACGGTCGAGATTTCCGGCACGGCGTAGATGCCGTAGGGAAATGTCTCGGGCGCCGGCGGCAGCGCCATGCCGAAGGCATGGCAGGCGGCCACCCTGCCCTGCTCCATCGACGTGGAGGCGAGGCTCGGGAAGCCGATCACGTCGCCGGCGGCATAGATGTTGGGCACGGCGGTCTGGAACGTCTTCGGGTCGACCTTGATGCGGCCGCGCGCATCGGCCTCGATGCCGACCGCCTCCAGCCCGAGGCCGTCGACGGCGCCGCTGCGGCCGGCGGCGTAGAGCACGATCTCGGAGCGCACCGTGCGCCCGTCGGCGAGCGTCACCTCGGCATGGCCGTCGACCGCCGCAACCTTGTCGATGCCGGTGCCGAGCCGCACCTGGATGCCGCGGTCGCGCATCTGGTGGACGAAATCCTCGACGATCTCGCGGTCGACGAAGTCGAGCAGGCTGGAGCGCTGCTCGATCAGCGTCACCGGCACGTCCAGCGCGGAGAAGATCGTGGCGTATTCGACGCCGATCACGCCGCCGCCGACCACCGTCATGTTGCGCGGCAGGTGAGCGAGGTCGAGGATCTCGTCGCTGTCGAAGATGTGGCGGCTGTCGAAGGGCACGCTGTCGGGCCGGAACGGCCGCGTGCCGACCGCGACCAGCGCATGCTCGAAGCCGACCTCGTAGCGCTCGTTGTTCTCGCTGACGATGCGCGCGGTGTTGCGGTCGACGAACTGGGCGGCTGCGTGGACGCTCCTGACCTGGTTGCGCATGAACTGGTGCTGCAGCACCTCGACCTCGTGGTCGAGCGTCTTGCGCAGGCGCTCGACGATGTCGGAGACCGCGATCTCCTGCTTCACCCGGTAGCCGCGTCCGTAGAAGCCGCGCTCGCGGAAGCCGGAGAGGTTGAGCACCGTCTCGCGGATCGTCTTGGAGGGGATCGTGCCGGTGTGCACCGACACGCCGCCGAGCCGCCGGCCGCGGTCGACCACCAGCACCGACTTGCCGAGCTTGGCCGACTGCACCGCGGCGCGGCGGCCGGCCGGTCCGCTGCCGATGACGAGCATGTCGAAATGCTGCATGGGACCCCCGCTCGAGCCGCCGACGCGAGAACCTTGGACACGGCGCGCGGAGCCAACACCGAGTCGGGCCCCGAGCACAATCGCGCGGGGCCACGCGCATTGAATCGGCGGCGGCAAAACCCCATCTGAATGCGCGCGGGCGCCATCGCCCCGCAGAGAGGCTGAGGTAGATGAACACACGGGTTCTCGACGGCGAGATCATCAACGGCAGGCTGGACGACGCGCGCGTCTATGACGGCGTGCGCAGCCGGCGCATCTTCGCCTTCCTGATCGACTATCTGATCGTGCTGCTGCTGATGATCCCGTTCGGGATCGTCGTCTTCCTGCTCGGCGTCGTCACGCTCGGCTTCGGCTGGATGCTGTTCGGCGCGCTGTTCCCGCTGGTGGCGATCCTCTACATCTGGAACACGCTGGGCGGCGAGGAGCAGGCGACCGTGGGCATGCGGATGATGAACATCCGGCTGGAGCGCCTCGACGGGCGCCGCGTCGACGGGCTGCTGGCGGTCGTCCACTCGGTGCTGTTCTGGGCCGCCAACGCGATCCTGACGCCGCTGGTGCTGGTCGTCACCCTGTTCGCCGACCGCAAGCGCACCCTGCACGATCTGCTGCTCGGCACTGTCGTCGCCCGCAGCGACCGCTGAACCGGGCCGACGAGCCTCGTCACGGCCGCTTCCGGCGTTTTTGACCCGGCGGAAGCGGCCTTGCCGCAATCTCCTGTTGACGTTTGGCGCGGCGCGGCCAAGCTAGGGGCGAAGCACCCGCACGACGCCGCCAGATGACGCAACACAGCCCGCACTCCCCGCAGTTCTTCCTGACTGCGCCCTCGCCCTGCCCCTACATAGACGGGCAGTTCGAGCGGAAGGTGTTCACGCATCTCGTCGGCCAGAAGGCGCCGGAGCTCAACGACCTGCTCACCCAGGGCGGTTTCCGCCGCTCGCAGAATATCGCTTACCGGCCGGCCTGCGAAACCTGCCGGGCCTGCGTGTCGGTGCGCATCCTCGCCGGCGAGTTCAGGGCGACGCGCAACATGCGCCGCATCGTGCAGCAGAACGCCGACCTGATCGGCGCCGTCCACGACGCCGAGCCGACCACCGAGCAGTATTCGCTGTTCCGCGCCTATCTCGACGCCCGCCACCGCAAGGGCGGCATGTCGGACATGACCGTGCTCGACTACGCCATGATGGTCGAGGACACGCATGTCGACACCAAGATCATCGAATACCGCCGTCGCGGGCCGGACAGCTTCATCACCGGCAAGGGCCAGGGCGAGCTGATCGCGGTGGCGCTCACCGACCGCATGGGCGACGGCCTGTCGATGGTCTATTCCTTCTATGACCCCGAGCTGACCGACCGCTCGCTCGGCACCTACATGATCCTCGACCACATCGAGCGGACGCGGGCGGCCGGCCTGCCCCATGTCTATCTCGGCTATTGGGTCAACGGCTCGCGCAAGATGGCCTATAAGATCCGCTTCCAGCCGCAGGAGCATCTCGGGCCCAAGGGCTGGGAGCGCTTCGCGGCCGAGGACTGAACCCTTCCCAACCGTCCGACGCGGCCCGGCCGCGACAGCCCGACCGGAGGCCGCATTGGCGCTGCCCGAGACGAACCATGCCAAGGGCCTGCTGCTGACGGCCATCGGCGGCCTGGCGCTGACCGTCGACATCCCGCTGATCAAGCTCGCGGCCGGCGAGAGCTGGTCGATCCTCATGGTCAGGTCCGGCGCGACCTTCCTCGCGGCGCTGGCGATCTGGCTCGCCTGGCGCGCCTTCTCCGGCCGCGCCGTGCCGTCGCTCATCCCCGGCCGGGCGGGGCTGGCGGTCGCCGCGCTCTACGGCCTGTCGTCGCTCACCTTCATCACCGCGGTCTTCACCACCTCGACGGCCAACGTCGTCTTCATCCTCGCCTTCAACCCGATGTTCGCGGCGCTGCTGTCGTGGGTCTTCCTCGGCGAGCGACCGCGGCCGGCGACCTTCCTCGCCATGGCCGCGATGATCGCCGGCGTCGGCATCATCGTGTCGGACTCGGTCGGCTCGGGCAATCTGTTCGGCGACCTGATGGCCGGCTGCTCGGCGCTGTTCATCGCCTCGGCGATCACCATCACGCGGGCGACCGGCAAGGACATGGGCTTCGCCTCGCTGGTGGCGGTGCTGCTGCCATTCCTGCTGGCGCTGTGGATGGTCGGCCATGACGGCTTCCGCATCGACCATCCCGGCTGGATCCTGTTCAACGGGCTGGTGATCATGCCGCTGTCGTTCTTCTGCCTGGCGACGGGGCCGAAATACATATCCGGGCCGGAGGTGGCGATGTTCTACCTGCTCGAGACCGTGCTGGCGCCGGTGTGGGTGTGGCTGATCTTTGCCGAGCAGCCGACGCCGCGCAGCCTCGCCGGCGGCGTCATCCTGATCGTGGCGCTGGTGGCGCATTCGCTGTGGCAGATCCGCGACGGCCGGCGCCGGCGCGCCGCGCGCGTGCTGCGCCACCCGGTCTAGCGACGGCTTCGCAGCGGCCCGTCCGGAAAGGCGAAGGCGAAGCACCAGCCGGCGGCGAGGAACAGCGCCGCGCCCTTCGCCAGGCCGGGCAGCAGCAGCGCCCAGGGCACGGCGGCCTCGACATAGGCGCGCCCGGGCCCGGCCGGATCGTAGGAGACCGCGAGCGGGCTGCCGGTGATGCGGGAGAACTCGGCGCGGCGGTAGAGCGAGACCAGCCGGCGGTCGTCGGCAGGCGCGCGGTCGGTGAGGCTCCCCTGCCCGCCCGCGAAGCGCCGGCCGTCGACCTCGTATTCGTAAGTTAGCGAGAGGCGCCACTCGGCCACCACGCCGCCACGCGCGGCGACCGGCGCCTCGTCGAGGCGGGCGGCCGTGACCCTCGCCTCGGCCACCGGCCAGGTCGCGACCCGCAGCGCCGTCGCCGCCTCGCCCCAGGGCAGCGGCGCGAGCTGGTGCGAACCGGCGAGCGCGAGCAGGCATCCGAACGCGCCGGCCAGCGCGAGCGCCGCCACGCGGCCCGCGCCGCGCCGCCGCACGGCACCGCCGGGCGCACGCCCGCCGTCGAAATGATCGATCGCCACCATGTCCGGCCCCCCAGCCGAAATTCCAGCAGCCTGAGGCTAGCAGAGGGCGATTGCGGGACAGCGAAGGAAACCGTTCAAATTCGACACATGCGCCAGCGACCCCGCGCAGGCGGGGCGAAAGAAGGGGAAGACGGGCGGCCGCAGGGACGCTCGTAGGCAAGCAATGTGCGGCCTCGCGGCCGCCCGTCCGGCGATTTTTAACCGCGCCCGTTCCGCTTCCCCCCGCTTTGCCCTTGCAGGCTCCGCGGGGTTCTAGTGAACCGTCCGTCACGCCCGGCCCGTAGTGGCCGAGGGGGAACCCTTGGCGCGGCCTCCCCGGACCGGCCTTACGAGGGCCGGGCGGAGGCGCCGTCCCCTGCCCGCACAACCACCGTCATGATCGGCGTTCCCGCGACAGGAGCCGGGCCAGGATAGGCGCGCGGCAACGGGCGGGGACAGACGCGGCAGTCGGCGGTCGGCAATCGGCAGTCGGGGCAAGGGGTTGGACGGAAACGGCGGTGCGGTTTATCCACGCCCGGCGTGCTGGCGCCAACCTCTCCACCGCGTCATCCCGGCCAAGGAAGCGAAGCGACCGCGAGCCGGGACCCATTCCGTGACCTTGGCGAAGTGCGGGGCCGGCGTCCTCGGCCCGCCGCCTCACGCGGCCGCGATGTCTCGGAATGGGTCCCGGATACGAACCGCTCGCTGCGCTCGCGTCTCGTTCCGGGATGACGCACGGAGAGGTGGTGGCAGTCCTTCCTCTCTCCGTCCTTGCGGGGAGAAGGGGAGCCGCTTGACACGTCCTGCCCTGCCCGCTTCCCTGCTTCCCCAAGGAAAGGGAGGCAACCATGACCCCGAAGACATCGGCCATCGTCAGCGCCGTCGCGGTCGTGCTGATCGGCTATTCCATCCTGTCGGCCGACGAGAGCCCGAGCACCGCGCTCGCCACGCTGCAATACATCCTGCTCGCCGCAGCGGTCGTCGGGCTGGTCGGTTCGCTGATGAAGATGGAGAAGGAAGGGTAGCGGGGTAAAGCTGGCGATCGTCGGCGAGGCGCCTCCTTCCCCGCTTTCGTCATCCTCGGGCAGGTTTGACCGAGACAGACATCTGTTGACCGTGGAGGTTTGAAGCACTCTACTGGAAGCAAATGGCTGTATGAGGGCGTTAGCCAGCGCGTAAGAATCGGAAGCGCACAATGGTGATGCATGGTGTCGATGTAATCGATCCGGAAATACTAGAAATACATCACCCCTTCGCCGCCCTCGCGGATACGCCCGATGGATGGCGTTCCATTTTCAACACATCAATACAAAACGTTAGGAAGTTCCTCCAGATTCATGATGGCTTCGCGATAATTGCGAAATGTACCAACCAAGCGATGGCTGTTGAAGCATGGCGGAAGGAGAACCCACGCTGGTTTTTGGAAAAGCACGAGCCGTATGAGCTTATCGAGCCTGCTGACCTCGAAATTATGCAAGCTCTGGCACTGATGCAGACCTCTCCACCGAAGGCTGTTCCTGCGTCTCCGGGAAGCATGCATCGGCTTCTCCCGGAGATACCTAAATGCGCGTTTGCTTTCGCGCATATGCAACCTATTCGCTATAAGGAAAACCCTGAACGCGAGCGGATAATTAGAAGGCTCCGCCTGCAAACGATGCGATACCGCAATATATTCGTTAAGGAGGATTGCGAAACTGTCTTTCGCTCGATCCTCCAACAGATTGATGATCTTGCGTTGAAAGAACTCGGCGTCAAACTCTCGGAAATTTTTTCTATTCTGATCGCCGTTGCATCTATGGTCGAGATAAGGCTGAACGAATACGCCGACAAAGTCAGGGATGGATTGCAGGCCAAATCAGAATCTGATGCACTACGTTCAATCGATTTCTTTTGCTCGATCTCGCCAATCGCAAGCCGCGCTTGGTCAAAGTGCAAAAAGCATTGTCATGCCGTCGAAGATTTTCGATGGGCTGCATTTCAGCTTTCAGAGCTCTGTCATACTTGGCCATATATGCTGGATAAGGCTTCTATACGCCATTTGTATGGAAACGATACCATAGAGTTCTTCGAAAAATTATCCATTCGACCAGGCGAACTGGCATCGGCCGACCCCGAGCATTTTTTCATGAACAATCCTGTATGGCGTCGGCCATTCGTGGAAGTTGATGAATTGACGCTGTTCCTGCCCTTGCCGAATTTGTTTTACGGGTTCCCTTTTCAAATATTCGAACAGCTTATAGCCGGGAGGCCAGTGCTTGAGAGGGCTTACTCAGACGCAAGAGCGCGCTTCCTAGAGGACGCCATAGAGACTCACATCGCAACTGCGATGCCCAACGCCAAGACCTACCAGAAAGTCATGTGGCGCGACGATGAAAGCGGGATTCTATATGAAAATGACGTGGTTGCGCTCATCGGGAACACAATATTCCTATTTGAAGCCAAGTCCGGGAAGTTAGATGATGTAGCACGTCGCGGCGGCGAACTTAGCTTGCTGAGGAATTTTAAGGAGCTATTCGTTGAACCCGCTGAGCAAGCTCTACGCCTTGAACGCTACCTCGACAAAAACGGTAAAGACGCAAAGCTATGGATTAAAGACACCAACGAGCCGTTAGTGCTCAATTTGGAAAAGCCGAAAATCGTCCATAAATTCAGTATCTGCATCGAGCACTTCGCGGCGTTGACCAGTGCTAGGCATAATCTAAGAATTTTTGGCGCTATCGGCGAAGAGGATGCATGGGCACCAGTTCTCTCACTTGGTGAGTTGATGCTGATATGGCGTTATCTCGATACGGAGGTGTCATTTTTTCACTATCTCACGCGCCGATCAACGCTCGAAGAAGTGGTCGATTTTGAGGGAGATGAGCAGGATATTTTATCGATTTACCTTACCAATGGACTCTCGATCGATGCCGAAAAGGCAGAGGGGCGGCAGCTTCAATTTGTAAATATTGACGGAATCGTTCGCACTGGAAAGACGCCGCGTGCTGATAGGACAGAGTTTGAGATACTCGGTATTCCTCTCAGCCAATACTGGCGCTCAACTCTGGAAGAAATCTATCGAGACGCGAGCCTGCGGCATCGCTTCGATATTCTTCAAGTTGTCCTGAACCAGCATCCCCACGTGCTCGCTGGCATCGAACAGCAATTGCGCAAATGGAAGCGCGGCCTTATGAGCAAGAAACGGGGCGATATAATCGTTGTGCGCAACACTATTGGCAGGCGCGTCTTTGTTCTGGCCTACCATTTGACCAAACATCCGATGTCCGAAGGCGAATGGGCTGAGCGTGCTCGTACAATAGCCCACAATGCGGCCGCCGCGTTATTTGATGCCTCAGATTGCGCTGTCGTTCTGCGTATCAAAAAGTCCAAAGAGAGTACCTATGATGGCGTCAGCTTTCATCGGTTAGCGAAGCGCTAGTACGCTAAGATTGCAGAGATTTCAGGCGATACAATGCAACCCGAGCTTGATCCCGATGTGGACGACCGAGCGCCGACCGGTGACAATATCACCGCTTATGACGAGCAGCATTACGTCGCTTATTTGTGTCTGCTGGACGCAAATGCAGAGGACACGAACTGGACCGAGATTGCACAGATCGTGCTACATCGCGATCCAGCGTCCGATGTTGCGCGAACGTGGCGCTGCCGGGAAGCCACCTTGCACGCGCGAAATGGATGACAAAAATCGGTTATCGCCGGATATCGGAACAGGCCGTTGAGCAGGAGTACACTGCTCTACGTTGAACAGTGCCCCCCCCCCGCATATCGACGGCCGCCGGCCTGCATCGCCAGCCCAGAATGAAGGTTGCTACCACCGCGCACAGCGGACGAGCGGCCCGCCTACGCCAGACTCTTGGCGGTCGCTCCGGCGGGCCGCTCGTCCGCTCCACCGTCGCGCTTGTGGCAGCGAAAGAAAATGCTCACAGCACCCGGATGTTTGCACGGCGACCGCATGTTGACGGTGCAATCATTGTCGAAACCCATGCGCTTCTCCGCTGCCTTTCCTCGCATCGGGCAGCGTGAAATGTGCGTCAGATCGGCGTGATTCCGGCAGCCGCTTTGCAGATCGGCGGTCGAAATATGTGCCTTCGGCGGCGAGCTTCCTTGCAGTGTCCATGCAGGAAATCGGCGCGTTCAGTGCAAAATCGAAAATCGGCATTTTGGGCGGAAAGGGTCGGATTTTGCGAGGGCAAGATAAAAGAACATGGCACTACGTCGCGCATGTTCTGGAAATTATCGTTGTCGGCACACTGTTTAGGTGGTGCGCGAGCGGCACCCCATTTTTTACCCCCTTGGTGCCGCGATTTCGCGCAAAGCCTTGGCGTTGCTGGTTTTCGGCCGGCACCATGGCCGCCGAATGTGCGATTTTCGGCAGCTTCGGCCGGGACGCAACCATGAGCGGCGGCGGCAAAATTGCTTCTGGCCGGAGCCCAATTTTTCCTGCTCGATACGGGAATGGCGCGACGCAGCTCGACCGGCGGTTAGCCCTCCGGCAAGACGGACGATATTGCACTGACCAACTTCAGCCAACAGGTGCGCGAAGCGATGAACCAGCGCAGCAGATTGCTCGCTGTGGATCAGGGAGACGCCAGCGCCTGTCATCAGGCGGCGCGGGGTGATCTTCCACCGCATCAATTGGTAAATGCGCAGCTATCCCGGCTTGGCTATTGCGACGATCTCGGAGGGGTCAGCCAGCACTGAACCATCGACGCGTATGAGGCGGGTGACGACCTCTTGGCCATCCGGGGTTTGCAGACGCAATCGCGAGGGGCCGCCGGGCAGATGAGCTTCCGACCATTCGCGCAAAGCGACCAGCGCCGGCGTAAGCGCGCGGCCTTTCTCCGTCAACACATAGCCATTGCGCTGCCGGCGGCCCGGCTCCCGATAGGGTCGCTGTTCGAGGATGCCTTCCGCGACCAGCTTTGACAGCCGCTCCGCGAGCACCGAGCGCGGAATGCCGAGATCGTCGTGCATGGCATCGAACCGCTCTACCCCGCACAACGCCTCGCGGAGGATCAGCAGCGTCCAGCCGTCGCCGATGGAGCGGATGGCGCGCGCAAGGGCGCATTCGGCAAGCGGCACAGGGGCATGGCGGGAGGAAACGATCTTGGGAACGTGGTCGGTCATGCGTTCAGCATAACAGAGTTTGATTTTCATACCCAGAGCGGATAGTTTGGGTATGAAAAATGGACTCAGATAGCAATGTCGTAGCCGACCATTACGCCCGAGCTGATCGACCATCATCGCCGCCGCGCGCACCGGAGCCGAAACGTAGCGATGCGCCGCACATTTGCTTGTGCCCTTCGCTCCCTCTGGAACCTGTTGCCCAAGCTCTCGCGGGGCAGCGCCGACAGACCGACCAACCCTGAACCGGAGCACGCCCGCCGCGATGTTGCGATTGTTGCAGCGCTGGCGCTCGCGCCTGCAATCGGCCTCGGTATCGCACGTTTCGCCTATGCGCTGGTCCTGCCCGACATGCGCGCCGATCTTGGCTGGTCCTATGCGGATGCGGGCTGGATGAACACCACCAATGCCGCCGGCTATTTGCTCGGCGCTTTGGTCGCCGCGCGGACAATCGCTTCGGTCGGCGCATATCGTGTCATGGTGGCCGGCGCATGGGCCTGCGTCGTGGCGCTCATGCTTTGCGCCGTCTTCCGTCACGCCATACCGCTCAACGCCGCCAGAGTGCTAGCCGGACTCGGCGGCGGCTTCGCCTTCGTGTCGGGCGGTGTGCTCGCGGCCGGCGTGGCGCAGCGCAACCCGGAGCGCGCCGCCTTCCTGCTCGGCCTGTTCTATGCGGGACCGGGCCTTGGCATTCTGCTGTCCGGCGTCGCGGTTCCGTTCACGCTCGAACGGTTCGGCGCGGGATCGTGGGGCGCGGCATGGGCCGCGCTTGCGGTCCTTTCCCTGCCGCTGGCTGTCGGCCTGCATCTGACGCGGGGTGAAAGCACCGCCGCGCCGCCATCTGCGCAGGCGAGTCCGCGTTACGCGGATATGCGCTGGCTGCTGTGCGGCTATCTGTTCTTCGGCGCGGGCTATATCGCCTACATGACCTTCATGATCGCCTGGGTTCAAGGCAGCGGCGGCGGGGTCGGTTTCCAGGCTGTGTTTTGGGCGGTTATCGGACTGGCGACGATTGCCTCGCCGTGGCTGTGGACGGTGATCCTCAAGCGGCTTGTGCATGGGCACGCCTTTGCGATCCTGACCAGCATCACCGCTATCGGGGCCGTACTGCCGCTCATATCCAACACGGTGCCGATGCTGCTCGCATCGGCGGCATTGTTCGGAAGCGCGTTCTTCGCGGTGGTGGCCGCGACAACCGCATTCGTGAGACGCAACCTCCCGCAAGCGCAATGGGCATCCGCCATCGGCATCCTCACGGTCGTCTTCGGGATCGGCCAGATGCTCGGGCCGGTTGCTATCGGCTTGGTCAACGATGCGATGCGGAATCTATCGAGCGGCCTGTGGGCATCCGTGCTGCTCCTGCTCGTCGCCGCGATGCTCGGCGCATTTCAGCGGGATCGTGAGGCAGCATGAGACGGCGGCAGGGTAGATTCTTGGATCACGACCAATCATCCAAGCTGTTGGGCGGCCGCGTTCCAATGGCCGCTCTGATACAAACATGCGCTGTCGCCGAACATCTGAACTTCCGTCATGCCGCCAAAGCGCTAGGTGTCAGCCTGTCGAGCGTCAGCTCCCGCGTGAAGACGCTGGAGGAAGACCTTGGCGTTCTCCTATTTGAGCGTCACGCGCGAGGCGTCCGGCTGACGGAGGCCGGACGCCAATTTGTCGCGAGCGTATCCGCCGGCATCGACCAACTTGACCACGCCGTGAAGACGGCCGGCGCACTGGCGCGCGGCGAGGAAGGATGTTTACGGATCGGGCTGCATGTGCCGCCCTTGGCTGGATTCCTCGCCGATCTGCTTGCCCGCCATCATGAACAACATCCACGCATCGGCATCAACGTGATGGAAGGCCGATCAGCAGACATCATGCAATTGGTACGAAAAGGCCGACTCGACATTGCCTTCGTCATCGGAGCGCCGAAGGCCGAGGACTGCCATTCTCGCTTGCTATGGTCGGAGCCGTTGATGGCCGTTATCCCGGCTGACCATCCGCTCGCGAATTATTCAGCAATCACATGGACGGACCTCACGGCCGAAACATTCCTTGTCCGGTATGGCGGAACCGGCCCGCAGGCGCATGACCACATAACGCGGCGGATCGCGGAGCTGGGCCATCATCCCCGGATTCTGCGTTGGGACGTTGGCCGCGAGACACTGTTTCACATGGTCGCCCACGGCTGGGGCGTGACGATCACCACGGAGTCGGTGGCATCCGTTCCCGTTTCCAGTCTTGTCTTTCGCCCCATTGACGACGAATCGGAGCGGGCAGAGTTTTATGCCGTTTGGTCGCCCTACAACCGCGGCCAAACGCTTCGGAACCTGCTGGACTTGGCCGAACGGATGAAACGCGGGGCGGTTCGATGACCGTTGGGAAAGCCTTGTTGCTTCGGACAGGGAGCCGGAGCGCCGTCATCCCGCCAAGGCCAAGCCGCTTCGCGGTGGCGCTGCGCGCCAGCCTTGACCGGATGCCAGCGCCCCGGCAGGGGCTTGGGAAGCAGATAAGGCGAGGGGTGAGCGCGGGCGCTCCCCTTCCGACAGTAAACGCGGAGGCGATGGTGAATCATAACCCGTCCTATTTGCCGCCGATGGCTCGCTATGGCCGCACGACCTTGTTTTTCCTTTCTAGTTCTTCGCTGGAAGCTGCTTCATGCCTGTTTGAGTCCAACAATTTGCAGGCGGTTGCATGGGAGACGACACAGAACCGAGACCGGGGCGGTTCAGACCGGCCAACGACAATACCGGCCCTCAGGACGAGCCGGACGCCGAGACGTGGCGCAGGATCGATGAGGTTGCCATCCGACTGGCCCGCATCATCGGCCGCCGCATGGCGCGCGAAGATTTCGAGCGGCTGACCGCCGCAAACGACAACCGGCCCTTGGAAACCGGCAACATGGAGGACGGGGCCGATACCGATTGAAAGGATCGCCCCTATGACTGCTGCTCGTTCAGCGCCCCGCGTCGCCCTCTACGCCCGCTATTCCTCCGACAACCAGCGTGACGCTTCCATCGAGGACCAGTTGCGTCAGTGCCGCGAACGCGCCGCCCGCGAGGGCTGGACCATCGTGGAGAGCTATTCCGACCGCGCCATATCCGGCGCATCGCTCATCCGCTCCGGCATCCAGTCACTTCTGGCCGATGCGCAGACAGGCCGCTTCGACATGGTGCTGTCCGAAGCGTTGGACCGCATCAGCCGCGATCAGGAGGACGTGGCCGGCGTCTTCAAGCGCCTGCGCTTCGCGGGCGTGACGATCTTCACGCTATCCGAAGGCGAGATCAACGAACTTCATGTGGGCCTGAAAGGCACCATGAACGCCCTGTTCCTGAAAGACCTCGCCATCAAGACCCATCGCGGCATCAGAGGCCGCGTGGAGGCCGGCAAGATCGGCGGCGGCAACGCCTATGGCTATCGCGTCGTCCACCAGCTCGACGAACGCGGCGAGCCGATCCGGGGCGAACGCGAGATCATCGAGGAACAGGCCGAGGTGGTGCGTCGCATCTTCCGCGAATATGTCGCTGGCAAGGGGCCGCAGCGTATCGCTGCCGACTTGAATCGCGACGGTATACCGAGCCCCACGGGCAAGCGCTGGAACGACACCACGATCCGGGGCAACCGGATCATCAGCTCCGGCATCCTCAATTGCGAGCTTTACATCGGCGTCATCCGCTGGAACCGTCAGAAGAAGCTCAAGAACCCCGACACTGGCCACTTCGCCTATCGGCTCAACCCCGAAAGCGAATGGATACGCGCGGAGGCTCCCGAGCTTCGCATCGTGCCGCAGGAACTATGGGATGCGGCCAAGGTCCGTCAGGATGAATTGACCGCGCTCTATAGGAAGCAGATCGAGGCGTCACGCGAGGGCATGAAGCGCAGCCTTGCCAAGAATGGCGCGCTCAACGCCACCCATCGCCCGCGCACCCTGCTGTCCGGCCTGTTGTTCTGCGGCTGCTGCGGAGGCTCATACGCACGGCGCGGGCAGGACCGCTACCCCTGTACCAATCATGTGCTCGGGAACGGTTGCGACAACGCCCGGACCATCGCCCGCGAAGTGCTGGAAGCCCGTGTGCTGTCCGGCCTGCGGGAGCGCATGATGACGCCTGACATGGCAGCGGAGGTCATACGCGCCTATGCGCAGGAAACCAACCGCCTCAACCGCGAGCGCCGCCAGGCGGAGGACGCTACCCGCCGCGATCTGGCCGAAACAATCAAGGCTATCGCCGAGATCGTTAGGGCCATTGAGCAAGGCGGATGGCACCGCGCGCTGTCCGACCGACTCACCGAATTGGAGACGAAACAAGACAACCTGACCGCCCGCCTGTCGGAAGCCCCGCAGAGCGTTCCCGACATTCATCCCGGCATCGCCGAAACCTACCAGCGCAGGATCGAGC
The DNA here is from genome assembly GCA_017305835.1 of Hyphomicrobiales bacterium. Lineage (GTDB taxonomy): Bacteria > Pseudomonadota > Alphaproteobacteria > Rhizobiales > Rhizobiaceae > RCIO01. Next base: position 79,647 of record JAFKJY010000062.1, on the reverse strand, counting down.
GCTTGACCGCCGCGCTCGACCATCCCGACGACGCGGCGGAAGCGGCCGAAACCATCCGCGAGATCATCGACCGCATCGTCCTCGCCCCCGGCCCGACGCGCCGTGACTTCTCCGTCACCCTGCAAGGCGAGCTTGGCACAATCCTCGACTGGATCAAGCGCACCGGAAAACCCGACTACAGACCTAATCCCGACGCAGGGTCGACCCGTTTGTCAGTCTCGGTCAAAGCTCGGGCTTGACCCGAGGATCCATGCCGCAGCGCTGGTGAAGTGCGAGGCGGCGCAGGAGCCGCGCCCTTCGCCCACTGCCTCACGCGGCCGGTATGGTCAGGCATGGATCCCAGGGTCTACGCCTCCGCTTCGCTCCGGCTTCGCCCTGGGATGACGAAACGCGGGGAAGCTCACCCAAACTTCCCGGTCCTTGGGAACCCCTTCGGCACCATCCGGCCCGCTGAGGCCCTCGCCCCTATCCACTCCGCCAGCTCCGCCGCGGGTTTCACGAAGGTGCGGTCGGCGCTGTCGGTCCAGGTGAGGCCGGCGGTCAGAGCGAAGGGTTTGGCGTCGGAGACGCCGCCGTCCTTGTATTTCTGCAGGCGCACGCCCTTGCCGCGCGGCATCTCCGGGATGCGGTCGGCATCCTTCGCGCCTTCGCCGGCGAAGCGGAAGACCAGCAGCTTGCGGTTCTCGCCGACGATGGCGAGGTGGTCGGCGTCGGCGGGCATGGGCATGCACAGCTTCGCTTCGTCCGGGGCGCGGACGTTCATCACCTGCTTGCCTTTTCGCGTGTTCGCGACGACCTCGGCCTCGGGCACGACAAAACCGTTGCCCTCGTGGGAGACCAGCAGCAGCTTTCGCGACGGGTCGTGGGCGAAGGCGGTGACGATCGCCTGGTCGTTCTCCATGTCGACCATGATGCGGATCGGCTCGCCGTGGCCGCGACCGCCCGGCAGCCGGTCGGCGCCGATCGTGTAGAACTTGCCGCCGGTGGTGAAGAACAGGATCTTGTCGGTGGTCTGGGCATGGAAGGCGAGCTTGAGCGCGTCGCCCTCCTTGAAGGCCAGCGTCGAGAAGTCGGCCATGTGGCCCTTCATGGCGCGCAGCCAGCCCTTCTCCGAGACGACGACCGTGACCGGCTCCTTCTCCACCATCGCCTGGTGGATGTCGCCGATGTCGTGCTCGGGGGCCTCGGCGAAGACGGTGCGGCGGCGGCCGAGCTCGGTGTCCCTGCCGTATTTCCTGCCGATCTCGCCGACCTGCCAGCGCACGGTCGCCCACTGCTTCTTCTCCGAGGCCAGCAGCGCCTCGATGCCGGCCTTCTCCTCGGACAGGCCGTCATGCTCCTTGCGGATCTCGAACTCTTCCAGCTTGCGCAGCGCCCGCAGCCGCATGTTGAGGATCGCCTCGGCCTGCAGGTCGGTGAGCCCCCAGCGGGCCATCATCACCGGCTTGGGCTCGTCCTCCTCGCGGATGATGCGGATGACCTCGTCGATGTTCAGATAGGCGATCAGGTAGCCGCCGAGGATCTCCAGCCGGCGGTCGATCTCGGCCAGCCGGTGGCGCGAGCGGCGCATCAGCACCTCGCGGCGGTGCTCCAGCCACTGGCGCAGGATCTCGGCCAGCGACAGCACGCCCGGCACTTTTCCGCGCGACAGCACGTTCATGTTGAGCGGGAAGCGCGTCTCCAGCTCGGAGAGCTTGAACAGCGATTCCATCATCAAGGCCGGGTCGACCGCGCGGCTTTTCGGCGTGATGACGAGGCGGATGTCCTCGGCGGACTCGTCGTTGACGTCCTCGACCAGCGGCAGTTTTCGCGCAAGGATCAGCTCGGCGATCTTCTCGATGAGGCGCGACTTCTGCACGCCGTAGGGGATCTCGGTGACGACGGCCACCCAAGTGCCGCGGCCCTGGTCCTCCTGCTCCCACTTCGCCCGCACGCGGAAGGAGCCGCGGCCGGTCTCGTAGGCGTCGAGGATCGAGGCGCGGTCGTCGACGACGATGCCGCCGGTCGGGAAGTCCGGCCCTTCCACGAAGCGCATCAGGTCGGCGGTCGTGGCGGCCGGGTTGTCGATCAGGTGGACGGCGGCCTCGCACAGCTCGGCCGCGTTGTGCGGCGGGATCGAGGTGGCCATGCCCACGGCGATGCCGGACGAGCCGTTGGCGAGAAGGTTGGGGAAGGCGCCGGGCAGCACGGCCGGCTCCTCGTCCTCCTCGTTGTAGGTGGGGCGGAAGTCGACCGCGTCCTCGGTGATGCCTTCGAGGATCTCGGAGGCGGCCTGCGTCATGCGCGCCTCGGTGTAGCGCATGGCCGCGGCGTTATCGCCGTCGACATTGCCGAAATTGCCCTGGCCGTCGACCAGCGGGTAGCGCATGGCGAAGGGCTGGGCGAGGCGGACCAGCGCGTCGTAGATCGACTGGTCGCCATGCGGATGGAACTTGCCCATCACGTCGCCGACGATGGCCGCGCATTTGGAGAAGCGCTGGCCGGGCTCGAGGCGGGCGAGCCGCATGGCGTGCACGATGCGGCGGTGGACCGGCTTCAGCCCGTCGCGCAGGTCGGGCAGCGCCCGGTGCATGATGGTCGACAGCGCATAGGCGAGGTAGCGTTCCTCGAGCGCCTTCTTCAGGTCGACCGGCTCGATGTGGTCGGCGCCGCCATCGGAGGGCGGCGGTGTCGTGCGTTTTCCCATGGCACGGGGTTAGTCGAGGAGGCGATTCGCGGCAAGTGCAAGGGGGTTTGCGGGCGTCGGGTCGCGGCGACGGGATGGAACCGCTTGGCATGCCGCCCGGTTTCGGGCCACAGTCCGCCGGCTGCCGCGCGCTCGCCGCGATTGCCGGCCACAAATGTTCGCAGACCACACGCCAGGGAACGCAGATGACGACATTCCGCCTCCTCGCGCCGGCCGCCTTCGCCGCGCTGATCGCAATCGCCGCCATCCAGCCGGCCGCCGCGCAGGCCGACGAGGCGATGCTCGCCCGGCTGAAGAGCTACATGGCCGAGCAGGGCTCGCCGATCGACTGGGACAAGGTCGAGACCTACAAGGGCGAGACCGGCGCCGACGTCACGACGCTGCTCGACGTCAGGATCGCGGCGCAGAACGGCCAGGTCGTGCTGTCCACGGTCGATCTCTCCGACGTGGCGCGCGAAGGCGACGGCTGGAAGATCGGGCGGCTGGCGATCCCCTCCTTCACCCAGAAGGTCGAGGACAGCGAGTTCGTCGTCTACGACACCACCGTGCGCGACCTCGTGCTGCCGGCGGAGGGCCAGCCGGCACCCGCCCTGCCCTATGGCGGCCTGCAGATCCGCGACCTCACCTTCAACGTCCACCAGAACGAGATCCTGAAGGTCAGCGACCTGCATGTCGACGTGGCGTCGGAGGGCGAAGGCAAGCCGGCGCAGTTCACCGGCGCGGTGGAGGCCTTCCACCTCAATCTCGATTCGCTCAAGGACCCGGACACGCAGCAGAGCGTCGACGCGCTGGGCTACCGCAAGCTCGGCGGCTACATCGAGTTCGACGGGAGCTGGGACGAGGCCGACGGCCGGCTGGCGCTCGACAAGTACGACGTGTCGGTCGAGGACGCCGGCACGCTGAGCATGAGCTTCGACGTCGCCGGCGTCGGCATGCCGCTGCTGGGCGCGATGGCGCGGCTGCAGGCGCAGATGGCGGCCAATCCCGACGGCGACAACACGATGGCCGGTATCCAGGCGGTGGGGCTGCTGGCGCAGACGACGCTGCATTCGGCGCGCATCGAATTCCAGGACGATTCGCTGACCGGGCGGGCGCTCGACCTGACGGCCAAGGACAGCGGGCAGGACCGGGCTGCGATCGCCGCGCAGGCGGCGCAGGCGGTGGAGCAGTGGGCCGGCTTCTTCCGCGACCCCGCGCTGACCAAGCAGGCCTCGGACGCGGTGGCGCGCTTCCTCGCGGAGCCGGGCAACATCGCGATCGCCGTCGAGCCGCCGGAGCCGGTCTCGGGCGCGGCGATCGCCATGGGCGCGCTGCAGGCGACGCCGGGTCTGGCGCAGCAGCTCGGCATCAAGGTGGAGGCGAACGAATAGCGGCGCGTCAGCGGCCCGTGCGCGCGGCGCCCCACTACGCCGCGCAGGCGGCGACGACGAGGCGGGCGCCGCGCACGAGTTCGGCGGGCGGCATGGCGGCCGGGTGCGCCGGCTCCGCCTCGCGCAGCGGCGGCACGTGGACGAAGCCCGCCATCGGCGCCGACAGGCCGGCGAAGGCCGGGCTGCGCGACAGGTAGAACAGATAGTTGCAGAGATAGCCGCCGGCGTCGTCCGACCAGTCGACCGGCAGGCCGGCCCCGGCGAGGCGCGCTGCGATCTCGTCGAGCGGCAGGGTCGACGGCAGGTCGGCGCCGCCGTCGAAGATGCAGGCCGGCGGCGGAAGGACACCGCAATTGTCCGGCTTTGCCGCGGCGATGGCGTTGCGCGCCAGCCGCTCCAGCGTGAAGCCGGTCGCCTTCGCGCTCAGGCCGAAATGGATGGCGATGTCGGGCGCGAAATTGCGGCCGAGCGCTTCGAGCAGCCCCGGGACGCGGCCGTATTCGACCGGCAGCACCTCCGCGCGGACCTCGCCGTGGCTCGCGAGCAAGGCCGGATCGGCCCGCAACGCGGCGACCAGATGCTCGGTCGGATTGACCGGCGCGCCGGGAAAGACGGAGAAGCCGGTGACGAGGATGCGCGGCGGCCTGCTATTCGAGCCACGCATCGAGCACCCCTCCGGCACACCGCCGGCTCATGTCCCTGAACGCCCTGGTGAAGCCATTGGACGAAAAGCGCACGCTCGCCTCGCCGCCGAACATGGAAGGCCCGACGAGGAAGACCTCGCTGGAGCGCGCCAGCAGGTCGATCACCGCCCTGGCCTGTCCTCTCGGCTCCCGCGCCGGACCCATGAACCGCGGGATATCCGCTCCGGCCTCTCGGCGCACCAGGGCCACGCGGGTCTTTCCGTCGGTCAGATGGATGTCGCCCTCGGCTGCAAAAAGATCCATCTCGCCGAGCAGGAACATCATCTGCGTGTCGGGATAGTCGAGCTCGCGGACCAGCGACAGGTGCGGCGCGAAGCCGAACGGCGGCATCACATATCCCCGCGTGACCGACACCGACGGAGCCTCCACGTAGATTTCGCAGAGCTTCCAGTCGGCATTCGGGTCGTTCATCTGCCAGTCGCCGAAGCGCGCCGTCGCCACGATGCCGGTTTGCATCGCCGAGCCGTTGAGATTGTAGTCCAGCGGCGCCGACAGCAATGCCTTCAGGAACGCCTCGTCGACATACTCTCCGGGCGGCAGGCCCAACTCCTTGCGGAGCGCCGCGTACAGCTCCCTCCCCTTGGGCCACAAGCCACCCACGAGCCGATCATGGGCGAACCACGCATATTCCCGGATGGAATCGACCCGGATGCCGCGTTTCAGCAGTTCATCGAAGAGCTTCCGTTCTCTCTCGGCTTCCGACAAATCTCCGGCCAGCAGAGCGGCCACAGCGGCGGACCCAATATAGCCGGTCGGCGCGACGCCGGACGCCTGCTGCCAGGCGCGGATGGCGGCCACCGCGCTCTCGGCCGGGACGGCAGGGAACTGACCCTGCGCGTCCTTCAGGAGACCCTGTGCCTGCAAGACGCCCAATGCCGAGACGAACTGCGCCTCGTCGACCTGCTGGCGCTTCTGGAAGCTCAGCACGACGGCGAGATCGCGCGCTGTCGCGGCGCGCTCGTGCCCCGGATAGGCGAGCGCGAAATCGGCGAAGAAGCGCGGGTCGCGCGCGGCCGACCTGTCGTCCCAGAAATAACGGATGGCCGACGCCGCATCGTCGGCGACGAACTGCATCTCCTGCCCGAATGTCGCCTGCGCGCTGGACGAGACCTGGACGGGGGTCCGCTCGCCATTGCGGACGACGACCAGTTGCAGGGGCCTGCGGTCCTGCACCGCCTTCCACGCCACCCGCGCCAGCGCCTCGAAGGAATGGGTGGGCATGTCGTTCAGCGAGACGATCTCGTCGCCGGCGCCGAGCCACGCCGCAGCGCCCGGCAGGCGCCCGGTCACATAGGTGCCGAGATCGCGGTGCTCGAGCAGCACGCCGAGCCGCGCCACGAAGCTCGCCGCGAGCAGCCTCGCCTCGGGCGAGGAGGCCGGGTCGGCGAAGGGATCGGGAACCGTGACGTCCGAAACGACCGCCGGCCGGGGCGGCGCCGCAACGACGACCGGCGGTGCGGACGGGAGCACCAGAAGCGGCGGCGGGGCCAGACCGGCAGGGGCGGGCTCGGGAGCTCCGGCGGCAGACACTCCGGAAGGCCCGGAGGCAGGCGCACCGGCTCCTTCCAGCCGCGCCTTCGCCTCGGCAGCATAGGGGCTCTGCGGGAAGGCTTCGAGAAAGAGGCGGAACGGTTCAAGCTCGTCCCGGTCGCGGATGGCGTTCCAGAAGGCCTCGTCGGGCCGCATCTGGATGGGCGTCTGGCCCGCGGCAGGCAGGGCGGCCAGGGCCACGAGAGACGCAAGGACCGACTTCAGAACCCATCCGCGCATGCGCATCGCGACCCACCTGCCTCCCCAAAACCCTAGCGAAGTCGTCCAGCCGCCGCCAGAGGCCGGCGGCTCACAGCGAGACAGCTAAGGCGATGCCGCATGGGAGCAGCAGGATCCACATCAGGCTGGCGAGCAGCATGCGACGCGGGGGTGTCGGGAACGCCCCTCCACCATGCTGCGCATGGTCCCCCTCCCCCGTGAACGGGGGAGGATCCAGGGCTAGTCCTTCTTGGTCGGGGCGATGCGCAGGTGGAGCTCGCGGAGCTGCTGCGGGGTGGCTTCCGACGGGGCGCCCATCAGCAGGTCCATGGCCTGCTGGTTCATCGGGAACATGGTGATCTCGCGCAGATTCTTGGCGCCGCAGAGCAACATGACGATGCGGTCGATGCCGGCCGCCATGCCGCCATGCGGCGGCGCGCCGTACTGGAAGGCGCGGTAGAGGCCGCCGAAGCGGTCCTCGACGGTGGCGCGGTCGAAACCGGCGACCTCGAAGGCCTTCACCATCGTCTCCGGCAGGTGGTTGCGGATGCCACCCGACGCGATCTCGAAGCCGTTGCAGACCATGTCGTACTGGAACGCCTTGATCGACAGCGGCTCGGCCGAGGACAGCGCCTCGATGCCGCCCTGCGGCATGGAGAACGGGTTGTGGCCGAAGTCGATCTTCTTCTCCTCCTCGTTCCACTCGAAGAACGGGAAGTCGACGATCCAGCAGAGCGCGAAGCGGTCGCGGTCGACGAGGTTCAGCTCCTCGCCGGCGCGGGTGCGCGCGGCACCGGCGAAGGAATAGAACTTCTTGGGGTCGCCCGCCGCGAAGAAGCAGGCGTCGCCGGCCTTCAAGCCGAGCTGGGTGCGGATCGCCTCGGTGCGCGCCTCGCCGATGTTCTTGGCGATGGGGCCGGCGCCTTCAAGCTTGCCGCCCTCCTCGCGCCAGAAGATGTAGCCCAGCCCCGGCTGGCCCTCGCCCTGCGCCCAGGAGTTCATGCGGTCGCAGAATGCGCGCGAGCCGCCGGTCGGCGCGGGGATCGCCCAGACCTGGTTCTGCGCGCCGGCGTCGAGGATGCCGGCGAAGACCTTGAAGCCGGAGCCGCGGAAATGCTCGGAGACGTCCTGCATCTCGATCGGGTTGCGCAGATCCGGCTTGTCGGAGCCGTATTTGCGGATCGCCTCGTCCCAGGCGATGCGCGGAAAAGCCTGCGTGACCGGCTTGCCTTCCGCGAAGGTCTCGAACACCGAGCGAAGGACGGGCTCCATCGTCGACAGCACGTCGTCCTGCTCGACGAAGCTCATCTCGAGGTCGAGCTGGTAGAACTCGCCCGGCAGGCGGTCGGCGCGGGGGTCCTCGTCGCGGAAGCAGGGCGCGATCTGGAAATAGCGGTCGAAGCCGGAGACCATGATCAACTGCTTGTAGATCTGCGGCGCCTGCGGCAGCGCGTAGAACTTGCCCTCGTGGAGCCGGCTCGGCACGAGGAAGTCGCGCGCACCCTCCGGCGAGGAGGCCGTCAGGATCGGCGTCGAATATTCGGTGAAGCCGGCCTCGCCCATCCGCTTGCGCATCTCGGCGATGATCCTCGTGCGCAGGACGATGTTCCTGTGCAGCGTCTCGCGGCGCAGGTCGAGGAAGCGGTACTTCAGCCGGATGTCCTCGGGATAGTCCGGCTCGCCGAACACCGGCAGCGGCAGCTCCCTGGCCTGCGACAGGACTTCGATCTCCTGCCCATAGACCTCGATCTCGCCGGTCGGCATCTTGGCATTGACGGTCTCGGGCGATCGCGCCTTGACGGCGCCGTCGACGCGGATCACCCACTCGCCGCGCACCGTCTCCGCCGTCTTGAAGCAGGGCGAATCCGGATCGGCGACGATCTGCGTGATGCCGTAATGGTCGCGCAGATCGATGAAGAGCAGGCCGCCATGGTCGCGCACGCGATGGACCCAGCCCGACAGGCGCACGGCCTTGCCGACCTCGGATTTGCGGAGTTGCGCGCAGGTGTGGCTGCGATAGCGGTGCATGATGTGTTTCCGAGCGACTGGCCGAGTGACTGAAAAGCGGCCCGAGGCCGCCGAAATTCGCGCGGAAAAGCGCATGGGCAGGCCGGATTGTCAAGGAGAGCGCGGCGCCGCACCATCACGCCGGAGGCGGCAGCCCTCCTGCTCCGGGTTCAGAGCTCCAGCCCGCGCACGCTGCGGCCATGGACGAGGGCAAGAATGAGGACGCCGCCGTCGACTTCCCGATACAGGATGACATGACTGCCGTGCTCATGGCGGCGCACGCCCGGCGCGATGCCCGCGGCGCTGCGGCCCATGCGCGGGTTGTCGGCCAGAAGGGAGAAGCAGTGGCCGAGCGAAGCGCGGTAACGCCGCGCCTGGTTTGGGCCAAAGAGTTCGATACTGGCGAAAAAGATGTCCCCGAGGTCTCGATCCGCGCGGGCCGACAGCCTGTAGCTACTCACGGTAGGTCCCGCGGGCCTTCGCCCGCGCGACCGCCTCGGCGAATATCTCGTCCATCGTTCGGTCGCTGATACCGCTGGCCTCGGCATCCGCGACGATGCGGCGAAGATCTTCCAGACGCTCCTCGTCCGAACGGCTTTCGCGGTCGCGCTCGACGAGTTCCGACAGATAGTCCCCGGCCGTCGAGAACTCGCCCTTCTCGACGCGCGACTCGATCCACTCCCTGATGTCGGAACGGACGCGCAGATTGAGGTTCGTCATGGCTTTCTCCTGTCCACCCAATATAGCGCGGCCGCAGCCGGCACCCAAGCCCGGGTGCGGAGAGCGTCGCTGGAGAGGCGAGGCAGGTCGCCTGGCGCATGGCGCGGGGGACGCGAAGCACTTATAGAGGACCGAACAAGGTTCCGCCGGCCCCGCATCTTCGTGTCCTCGATTCGCCCGCTCATCCCGCTGCTCATCGCCGCCGGCATCCTGCTCGGGGGCAACGGGCTGCAGGGCACCTTCATCGCGCTGCGCGGGGCGCAGGAGGGCTTTTCCGCCAACACGATCGGCTTCATGGGGACCGCCTATTTCTGCGGCTTCCTGATCGGCTGCCTGGCGATCGTGCGGATGATGCGGGCGGTCGGCCACGTGCGCGCCTTCTCGGCGCTGGCGGCGATGGCGTCCGCCGGCACGCTGATGCTGGCGCTGGCGATCGACCCGGTCGTGTGGTCGGTCGTGCGCTTCCTCACCGGCTTCTGCTTCGCCGGACTGTTCACGGTGATGGAGGCCTGGCTCAATTCGGGCGTGGCCAACCGCGACCGCGCGCAGGTGCTCGGCGTCTACCGCGTCATCGACCTCGGCAGCGTGACCAGCGCGCAGTTCCTCATCCCGGTGATCGGCGTCGAGGGGTTCTCCATCTTCGCCGTCATGTCGATCATGATCACGCTGTCGCTGGTGCCCGTCTCGCTCGGCGACCGCTCCAACCCGAAGCCGCCGGACGACGTGAAGCTCGACCTGAAGCGCGCCTGGGCGATCTCGCCGCTGGCGGCGATCGGTTGCATCGCGGTCGGCCTGACCAACAGCGCCTTCCGCACGATGAGCCCGGTCTATGCCGAGCAGATCGGCATGTCGGTAGCGGACGTGGCGACCTTCATCAGCGCCTCGATCATCGGCGGCGCGGTGATCCAGTATCCGCTCGGCTACCTGTCGGACCGGCTCGACCGGCGCGTGACGCTGCTCGGCAGCACGATGCTGGCGCTGGCGGCGGCGCTGGCACTCTCCTTCCTGATCGGCAACGAGCCGCTGCCCAACTTCGTCGCGGTGTTCGTCTTCGGCTCGTTCGCCATGCCGCTCTACTCGCTGTCGGCCGCGCATGCCAACGACCATGCCGGCGAGAACGAGTTCGTGCTGATCAACGCCGGGCTGATGCTGTTCTATTCGGTCGGCGCGGTGGTCGGCCCCTATGCCGCCTCCAACGTGATGGAGCGGTTCGGGCCGCATTCGCTGTTCCTGTTCTCCGCCGCCGTCTATGCCGGGCTGATCGTGGTCATCATCTATCGCATGGGCGTGCGGCCTTCGGTCCCGCGCGCCGAGCGGACGCATTTCGCGCCGCTGCTGCGCACCTCGCTGCTGTTCGGCCGCCTCGTCGGCCGCACGGCGGGCAGCAAGGCGCGGGCCGAAAGCAAGGAAGCGCTTCAACAAGCGAAAAAAGCAAACTAGACAGGGCTAATGAAACTCATCACCAAGCAGGCGGAGTTCGAGGCTGCGGTCGCGGCGCTCCGCAAATCCGATTTCGTCACCGTCGACACCGAATTCATCCGCGAGACGACCTTCTGGCCGGAGCTCTGCCTGATCCAGATGGCGAGCCCCGACGCGACCGCGCTGGTCGACCCGCTGTCGCCGGACATCGACCTGAAGCCGTTCTTCGAGCTGATGGCCGACGAGCGCATCCTGAAGGTCTTCCACGCCGCCCGGCAGGACATCGAGATCGTCTTCCACCTCGGCGGGCTGATCCCGCACCCGGTGTTCGACACGCAGGTGGCGGCGATGGTGTGCGGCTTCGGCGAGAGCGTGTCCTACGAGCAGATCGTGCAGAAGGTCTCCGGGGCGCGCATCGACAAGTCGTCGCGCTTCACCGACTGGCGGCGGCGGCCGCTGTCGGACAAGCAGCTCGAATACGCGCTGGCCGACGTCACCCATCTGGTCGAGGTCTACCTCTACCTCAAGGCCGAGCTGGAGCGCGAGGACCGCGCCCACTGGCTGAACGAGGAGATGGAGGTGCTGACGGCGCGCTCCACCTACGACCAGAATCCCGAGGACGCCTGGAAGCGGCTCAAGGTGCGGCTGCGCAAGCCGATCGAGCTCGCCGTGCTGCGCGAGATCGCGGCATGGCGCGAGCGCGAGGCGCGCGAGCGCAACGTGCCGCGCGGGCGCGTGGTGAAGGACGACGCGCTGTTCGAGGTCGCGCAGCAGCAGCCGCGCGACGCCGAGGCGCTCGGCCGGCTGCGCACCACGCCGCGCGGCTGGGAGCGCTCCTCCAGCGCGGCCGGTCTGCTGGCGGCGGTGAACCGCGCCTTCGACATTCCCAAGGACGACCTGCCGAAGCTGCCCAAGCACGCGCAGCCGGCCGAGGGCAGCAACGCGGCGGCCGAGCTGCTCAAGGTGCTGCTGCGGCTGGTCGCCGAGGACGAGGGCGTGGCGGCCAAGGTGCTGGCGACCAGCGACGACATCGAGCGCATCGCCTCGGAAGGCGAGAACGCCGACGTGGCGGCGCTGCACGGCTGGCGGCGCGAGGTGTTCGGCGAGAAGGCGCTGCGGCTGGTGCGCGGCGAGATCGGTATCAAGTTCGAGCGACGCAGGATCGCCGTGTTCGACCTCGAGGCGCCGAAAGCGTGACCACACCGTTTCCAGCCGCGGACTTGCGCGGATGGGGCGGCGGGGACTATCTCTTTGTTTCAGCCGCATTTCCGGACGCAGAACCGCAGCATGCTCCTGCCGGAAATGCTCCGGGACGGACGGAAACGGGACAAGGGCAATGACCAGACCTGTCGTCGGCGTGATCGGCAACGGCTTCCTGCTGGAAAAGCGCTTCCAGGTGCAGGGCGCGGGCGAGCGCAACCTGGCGGCGGTGGCTGAGGTGGCGGGCGCGCTGCCGCTGATCTTCGCCGGCAAGCCGTCGATCAGCGACATACGCGACCTGCTCGACACGGTGCACGGCATCGTGCTCACCGGCGCGCGGGCGAACGTGCACCCGTCGCGCTTCCAGACCGAGCCGACGCCGAAATACGAGCCCTATGACGAGGACCGCGACGAGATGGCGCTGTCGCTCGTCGAGGCGTGCGTGGCCGAGGGCGTGCCGGTGTTCGGCATCTGCCGCGGCTTCCAGGAGATGAACGTCGCCTATGGCGGCTCGCTGCACCCGGAGATCCGCGAGATCCCCGGCCGCATGAACCACCGCATGCCGCGGCTGGAAAACGGCGAGATCCATCCCGACCCGAACGTCGTGTTCGCCGACCGCCACGAGGTGAAGCTGGCGCCGGGCGGCGTCTTCGCCGGCATATTCGGCAAGGACACGATCCGCGTGAACTCGCTGCACGGCCAGGGCATCCTCGTGCCCGGCAGCCGCGTGCTGATCGAGGGCACGGCCGAGGACAGCACGATCGAGGCGATCCGCATCGAGGGCGCCAAGACCTTCGCCCTCGGCGTCCAGTGGCACGCCGAGTACGACCCGCAGACAAACCCGGTCAACCGCGCCCTGTTCGAGGCCTTCGGCACGGCGGTGAAGGCACGGCAGTCCGGGCGCGCGGCGCCGCGGCTGACGGCTGCGGAGTAGAGGCCGGCGGGTTTGGCCGGCCTGCTGCGGCCGGATTTTGGCAGGCAATTGCATAGGCAATCGCGCTGCCGTTACCCCCACCCCTGACCCCTCCCCACAAGGGGGAGGGAGACGCCGTCATCGCCTTCCAGCATAAGTCATCGAAGCTTGCGCCGTGCAGCGCAAGGTCTGGGCCTCCCTCCCCCTTGTGGGGAGGGGTCAGGGGTGGGGGTATTCTCGTACTCGACAGTCCCCGTATGGGGAGTGCCGCCTGCCTCAGTCGGCCACGGCGATCCTCAGGTCGAGGCCGGCCACCTTGGCGAGCTGGGCGACGCGGCCTTCGGGGCGTTCGCCCATCAGGCCGGCCTTGTCGCTGGGGATGAGCAGGGTCAGCGCGCGGTCGCCGCGGCGGACCCATTCCAGCCGGGGGATCACGCCGGGCATCGAGGCCGACAGCAGGTAGACGACCCGCATCAGCGCGCCGAGCAGCTTGGCCCGCTCGTAGTAGCGCGGCGTGGCCAGCGCCCGCATCTCGGGCGAGACGATGTCGTCGTAGATGCCCTCGTGGCGGAACAGGTTGGTCAGCGCGATGAAGGCGCGGCCGGGGTGGTCGATGCCGATGAAGGAGGCGTGCGCGATGATGTTGAGCGACTGCGTGCCGCGATATTCGGGATGCGCGCGCCAGCCGATGTCGGCGAGCAGGCAGGCGGCGCGGCGGTAGCGCGCCTCGTCGGGGCTCTCGACGACGCCGAACGTCTCGAAGGTGGTGCCGGTCCAGTCGGCCAGCTCGCGGGCATGGTCGACGGAGCGCGAGCGCAGGATCGACAGCTCCTCGGCGGCCGAGATCAGCGGGTCCTCGGCGCGCTGGTCGTCCGACAGCAGCGAGTAGAGATAGCCCTCGCGCACGCCGAGCGCAGAGACGACGATGCGGCCGGGCTTCATGGTCCGCACGATCTCCTGCAGCACGGCCGCGCCGTAGGGCAGCAGCGCGCGGCGGCTCTTGGAGATGCGGTCGATGCCCCTGATCCTGTCGATGTCGCCGGACGCGACCTGCTCCAGGAAGGGCACCGAACGCTCCACGTCCATCTCGTAGTGGTGCATGACCAGCAACGGGTAGCCGATGGCGTTCATGTGCAGCCGGGCGAGGTTTCGCCAGGTGCCGCCGACCGCGTAGAAGGTGCGGCCTGCGCCGGCGTCGAGCAGCTCGGCGCGCTTCAGCTCGCGGCGCACGATCTTCGCGGCCTCGGCGGTGGAGTTCTTCGCCATGTCCTGCAGGCGCAGGCCGCCGAGCGGCAGGGTGATGCCGTCGCCTATGTCGTGGCCGCGAACGTCGACGAGCTCGAGCGAGCCGCCGCCGAGGTCGCCGGCGATCCCGTCCGGCGCGTGGAAGGCGGAGATGACGCCGAGCGCGGAGAAGCGCGCCTCCTCGCGGCCCGACAGCACGTTGATGCGGGTGCCGAGGATGTCCTCGGCGCGGTGGATGAACTCCTCGCCGTTGCCGGCCTCGCGCGCGGCGGCGGTGGCGATCACATGCAGGCTCTCGGCGCCGGCCTGCTCCGACAGCGCGCGGAAGCGGCCGAACTCGTAGACGGCGCGGCGGACGGCCTCCGGGTCGAGCCTGCCGGTCGAGACGATGCCGCGGCCGAGGCCGGCCAGCATCTTCTCGTTGAACAGGATGGTGGGGGAGCGGGCAATGCCCTCGTAGATGACGAGACGGATCGAGTTTGAGCCGATGTCGATGATCGACAGCGGCCGCCGATCCTGCAGCCGCCCCTGCGAGCCTGATATCATGCGCCGGCGGCGGCCGCCGCGGCCTTCTTGCGGCGGCTGTGGCGCGTGATGCGCTTGGGCGCATGGATCTTCAGCGCATCGCCACGGCCGGACAGGCTCGGGTTGGTCATGAAGTATTCCTGCGCGTTGAAGGGTTCCTCGCCCTCATCGGGCACCATGCGCCGCGAGGTTCCGTCCGGCATTACTTCAAAGCTCTGCTGGTTGTCCATGATGTTTCCCAGCATGATCTGGCCCAGCACCTGCTCGTGCACCGTCGCGTTTGTGATGGGCACGATCAGCTCGACGCGGCGGTCGAGATTGCGCGGCATCATGTCGGCCGAACCGATATAGACGATCGCGCCGTCCGACGGCAGGCCGTGACCGTTGCCGAAGCAGTAGATGCGGCCATGCTCCAGGAAGCGGCCGACGATCGACTTGACGCGGATGTTCTCCGACAGGCCAGGCACCTGCGGGCGCAGGCAGCAGATGCCGCGCACCACGAGATCGATCTCGACGCCGGCCGCGCTCGCCTCGTAAAGCGCGTCGATGACGATCGGGTCGACCAGCGAGTTCATCTTCATCCAGATCTGCGCGGGGCGGCCCGCGCGGGCGTGCCCCACCTCGGCCTGGATGTGGCCGAGGATGCGCTTGCGCAGGGTGAAGGGGGAGATGGCGAGCCGCATCTCCTCGGTCGGCTCGGCATAGCCGGTGATGAAGTTGAAGACCTGGGCGACGTCGTGGGCGATCGCCGGGTCGGAGGTGAAATAGGAAAGGTCCGTGTAGATGCGGGCCGTGATCGGGTGGTAGTTGCCGGTGCCGAGGTGGACGTAGTTCCTGAGCTTCTGGTCCTCGCGGCGCACGACCAGCGACATCTTGGCGTGCGTCTTCAGCTCGATGAAGCCGAACACGACCTGCACGCCGGCGCGCTCCAGGTCGCGCGCCCAGCGGATGTTGGCCTCCTCGTCGAAGCGGGCCTTGAGCTCGACCAGCGCGGTGACCGACTTGCCGGTCTCGGCCGCGTCGATCAGGGCACGCACGATCGGGCTGTCGTTGGAGGTGCGGTAGAGCGTCTGCTTGATGGCGACGACGTCGGGGTCGGCGGCGGCCTGGCGCAGGAACTGCACCACCACGTCGAAGGATTCGTAGGGGTGGTGGACGACGAGGTCCTTCTCGCGGATCGCCGCGAAGCAGTCGCCGCCATGGTCGCGGATGCGCTCGGGGAAGCGCGGGTTGTAGGGCACGAACTTCAGGTCGTCGCGCGGCAGCGCCACGATCTCGGAGATCTGGTTGATGGCGAGCGGGCCCGACAGCACGCTGATGCGGTTGGGGCCGACGCCGAGCTCGCCGGCGACGAAGCCGCGGAGCTGGTCCGGCATGCCCGAATCGAACTCGATGCGGATGACCTGGCCGCGGCGGCGGCGCTTCAGCGCCGTCTCGAACAGGCGGACCAGATCCTCCGCCTCCTCCTCCACCTCGATGTCGCTGTCGCGGATCAGGCGGAAGGTGCCGGAGCCCTTGACCTCGTAGCCGGGGAACAGGCGGTCGATGTGCAGCTCGACGAGATCCTCCAGCGCGATGAAGCGGATCGTCTGGCGGCGGTCGGGCAGGCGCACGAAGCGGCGCAGCGCCGGCGGCAGGCGCAGCAGCGCCGTCATCTCCTCGCCGTCGCGCCTGTGGCGCAGCGTCAGCGCGATGGAGAAGCCGAGATTGGGGATGAAGGGGAACGGATGCGCCGGGTCGATCGACAGCGGCGTCATCACCGGGAAGACGGCTTCGAGGAAATGGTCCTCCAGCCAGGCCTTGTCGTCGCGGGTGAGCGCGTCGGGCCGCACGATGTCGATGCCCTCCTTGCGCATCAGGCCGAGCAGGTCGGAAAAGCTCTCCTGCTGCTCGTTCTGGAGGCGGCCGACCTCGACGAGGAGCTGGTCGAGCTGCTCCTGCGGCGTGCGGCCGTCGGCCGAGCGGGTGACGATGCCCTCGCGCACCTGGCCGGCGAGGCCGGCGACGCGCACCATGAAGAACTCGTCGAGATTGGTGGCCGAGATGGCGAGGAAGCGGACGCGCTCCAGCAGCGGATGGCGCGGATTGGCCGACTGCTCCAGCACGCGGCGGTTGAACTGGAGCCAGGAGAACTCGCGGTTGACGAAGCGGTCCGGGCTCGGCTCGGCGGCGCGCATCGGCGGCTCGGCTGCGAAATCTGTCTGGACCGGCTTCAACTCGTTCATTCCACGCCCCACGCCCGCTGGCTTCGTCACATAGGCGAGGCCCCGGCCGGCGGCCGGGCATGCCTCAACATAGCTTGTGGCAGGCATTTGCGACAGTTTCATATCATGTTTCCGGCAAAGGACCGGTTACCGCGCCCGGCCCCCCTCCCCGCGCGAGAAAGGCTGGCGCTCGCCGCGCCGATCCGGTATCGGAAGGCAGCAGATCGAGGGAGACCGAGATGGCGGGACATTCGATACCGCATTTCCAGAACGATGCCGGCCACCGCAGGATCGAGATCGGCGTGAAGGAATTCATGTGCGTGGGGGCCAACCCGCCCTTCGACCATCCGCACGTCTTCCTCGACCTCGGCGACGATTCGGAGAAGGTCTGCCCCTATTGCTCGACGCTCTACGTCTACAATCCGGCGCTGACGGCCGGGCAGACGAAGCCGGAAGGCTGCCTCTACACGGCGCGGGCCGCCTGAGGCCCCGGAGGCGCCGCGGCGGGGTGGCTGCATGAACACGCCGCGGTCTCGCCAGATCGTCGTCGCGGGCGCCGGAATCGCCGGCCTGACGGCCGCGATCGCATTTGCCCGCAAGGGTTTTTCCGTCCAGCTCTACGAGCAGGCGCCGCAGATCCAGGAAGCGGGCGCGGGCCTGCAGATCCCGCCCAATGCGACGCGGCTGCTTGCCGCGCTCGGCGCGCTGGAGCACCTGCTGCCGGCGGCGATCGCGCCCGAGCGGATCGAGCTGCGCGGCGCCAAGCGGCAGAAGCTGCTCTCCAGCATCGAGCTGGGCGCGCGGGCCGAGACGCGCTGGAAGGCGCCCTACCTCGTCGCCCACCGCGCCGACCTGCAGAGCGCGCTGCTGGCGCGGGCGCAACGCGACCCCGACATCCGCATCGTCACAGGCGCGCGCGTCAGCGACGCGGCGCTGCATGCGCGCGGCGCGACGGTGTCGATCGACCGCAAGGGCCGCATCGACGAGGTGTCGTGCCTGCTGCTCGTCGGCGCCGACGGCGTTCACTCCTCGGTGCGCGGGCTTGGCGGCGGCACGCCGGCCGACCGGCCGAGCGGCTACGTCGCCTGGCGCACCACGGTGCGGCGCGACAGCCGGCTCGGCCAGGCGCTCGCCGAGGCGATGCCGCAGGACGCGGTGACGGCCTTCCTGCACCGGCGCTTCCATCTCGTCGCCTACCCGCTGCGCGGCGGCTCGGCGGTGAACCTCGTCGCGGTGACGCGGGCGGACGCCGGCGGCAAGGCGGACGCCGCGGACCACGCGCCGCTGTCGGCCGCCATGCGCGGCCTGCGCGGGGCGCTGGCGACGCTGGCCGACGACGCGGCGCCGTGGACGCCGTGGCCGATCTCGGAGGTCGACCCCCGCATCTCGTGGACCGGCGAGGTGGGCGCGGCCCTCATCGGCGATGCCGCGCACGCCATGACGCCGTTCGCGGCGCAGGGCGCGGCGATGGGGATCGAGGATGCGGTGGTGCTGGCCGAGCTGGTCGCCGCGCGGCCCGACGACATGCCGGCCGCGCTCGCCGCCTACGAGGCGCTGCGGCGCCCGCGCGTGGCGCGTGCGGCGGCGCGCGGCCGCCTCAACCAGCGCGCCTACCATGCGGCCGGCCCGATGGCGCTCGGCCGCAACCTCGTCATGCGCCTGCGCGGCGAACGCCTCGCCGCCGACCTCGACTGGCTCTACGGCTACGACGCGCTGGCGGAGGCTAAGGCGGCGCTCGAAAAGAAAGCCGGCCGCGAGGCGGCCGGCCGGTAGGGCCCGAGCTCTCTCCCCTCAGTGGAGGATCTGGCTGAGGAAGAGCTTCGTCCGCTCGTGGCGGGGGTGGTCGAAGAACTCGGCCGGCGTGTTCTGCTCGACGATCTGGCCCTGGTCCATGAAGATGACGCGGTTGGCCACCTGGCGCGCAAAGCCCATCTCGTGCGTCACGCAGATCATCGTCATCCCCTCCTCCGCGAGGCTGACCATGGTCTCCAGCACCTCCTTCACCATCTCCGGGTCGAGCGCCGAGGTCGGCTCGTCGAACAGCATGATCTTGGGCCGCATGCACAGCGAGCGGGCGATCGCCACGCGCTGCTGCTGGCCGCCCGACAGCTGCCCCGGATATTTGTGCGCCTGCTCGGGGATCTTCACCCGCGTCAGGAAGTGCATGGCCGTCTCCTCGGCCTGCTTCCGCGGGATCTTGCGCACCCAGATCGGCGCCAGCGTGCAGTTCTCCAGGATCGTCAGGTGGGGGAACAGGTTGAAGTGCTGGAACACCATGCCGACCTCGCGGCGCACCTCGTCGATCTTCTTCAGGTCGTTGGTGAGCTCCACGCCTTCGACGATGATCTTGCCCTTCTGGTGCTCCTCCAGCCGGTTGATGCAGCGGATCATGGTCGACTTGCCCGAACCCGACGGCCCGCACACCACGATGCGCTCGCCGCGCATCACCTTCAGGTTGATGTCCTTCAGCACATGGAAGTCGCCATACCATTTGTGCATGTCGATGATCTCAATGGCCACGTCCGTGGCCGATACCTGCATCTTCGATCGGTCGACATGCACCGCCTCGGCCGGGACCGCGTTTTCGGTTGCCATGAGAGGGTTCCCCTTTTCCTATCGCTTGTGGCTGGTGGCCAGACGCCGTTCCATGAACTGCGAATAGCGCGACATGCCGAAACAGAAGATCCAGAAGATCGCCGCCGCGAAGACGTAGCCGGTCTTGGCGGTCTGCGGGGTGGCCCAGGTCGGGTCGCCCGAGATGTTCTGCTTGACCACGCCCAGCAGGTCGAACATCGAGATGATGAGGACGAGGGTGGTGTCCTTGAACATGCCGATGAAGGTGTTGACGATGCCCGGGATGACCAGCGTCAGCGCCTGCGGCATGACGATGAAGCCCATCTTCTGCCAGTAGCCGAGGCCGAGCGAATCGGCACCCTCGTACTGGCCCTTGGGGATCGCCTGCAGGCCGCCACGGACCACCTCGGCCATGTAGGCGGAGGCGAACAGCGCCACGCCGATCAGCGCGCGCAGCAGCTTGTCGAAGGTCATGCCCGGCGGCACGAACAGCGGCAGCATGAAGCTCGCCATGAACAGCACGGTGACCAGCGGCACGCCGCGCACTGCCTCGATGAAGATCACCGACAGGAGCTTGACGATCGGCATGTGGGAGCGGCGCCCGAGCGCCAGCAGGATGCCGAGCGGCAGCGACACGACGATGCCGACATAGGACAGCACCAGCGTGACCATCAGGCCGCCCCACAGCGGCGTCTCGACGTAGCGCAGCCCCAGGAAGCCGCCGACCAGCAGCCAGAAGCAGACGAACGGGAACACGCCGAAGAACAGGATCGCGTTGAGCCGCTTGTAGGGCACGCGCGGGATCAGCAGCGGCACCAGCAGAACGAGGAACAGCGCGCCGGCCAGCATCACCCGCCAGCGTTCGTCATAGGGATAGCGGCCGAACATGAACTGGCCGAAGCGGCTGCCGACGAAGGGCCAGCAGGCGCCGGACCAGCCGGCCGGCAACTGGCCGCCCTGCTCCGTCGTCAGGCAGGCCGTGCGGTCCGTCCCGGTCCAGACGGCGTCGAAGAACAGCCAGTTGAGAATGTGCGGCAGCGCCCAGGCGATCGCCAGCAGCGCGACCAGGGTCATGGCGGTGTCGACCGCCGAGGCGAACAGGTTCTTCTGCAGCCAGGCGGCTACGCCGACCTGCGAGCGGGGTGCCGCCTGCGCCAGCACCATCTCGGTGCGAACCCACGACATGTCGTGTTCTTGCATGGGATCACCTCTCCGGCAGGGCCATCTTGGCGTTGAACCAGTTCATCAACAGCGAGGTGATGATGCTGATGCTGAGATAGACGACCATGAAGATGACGACGACCTCGATCGCCTGTCCGGTCTGGTTCAGGATCGTGCCGCCGATCGCGTAGAGGTCGGGGAAGCCGATCGCCACGGCGAGCGAGGAGTTCTTGGTCAGGTTCAGGTACTGGCTGGTCAGCGGCGGGATGATGATGCGCATGGCCTGCGGCACGATCACCAGCCGCAGCCCCTTGCCCGGCCGCAGCCCGAGCGCGGAATAGGCCTCCGTCTGCCCTCGCGGCACGCCGAGCACGCCGGCGCGCACGATCTCGGCGATGAAGGAGGCCGTGTAGAAGGACAGAGCGAGGTAGAGCGACAGGAATTCCGGCTTGATGTTGGTGCCGCCGGTCAGGTTGAACGTGCCCTTCTGCGGGAACTCGACCGTCACCGGCATGCCGGCGAGCAGGAAGGCGAGCAGCGGCAGGCCGACGATGAGCAGCACGCTGACCCAGAACACCGGGAACTGCTGGCCGGTCGCCATCTGGCGCGCATGTGCCCGGCGGGCGACGTACCAGACGAGCGCGACGGCGATGACCAGGCCCGCCAGGATCAGCCAGAAGCCGGGCCCCCAGGTCAGGCTCGGCAAATAGAAGCCGCGGTTGTTCAGGTAGGAGCCCAAGGGCAGCGGAATGCTCTGGCGCACGCTCGGCAGCAAGGACAGCACGCCCTGGTACCAGAACAGGATGACCAGCAACGGCGGGATGTTGCGGAACAGCTCCACATAGACGGTGGCCAGCTTGCGGATCAGCCAGTTGTTCGACAGCCGCCCGATGCCGACGAGAAAGCCGATGATGGTGGCCGTCACGATGCCGGCTGCGGCGACGACGAGCGTGTTGAGCACGCCCACGACCAGCGCCTGCCCATAGGACGAGTCCGACGAATAGGCGATCAGCGTGTTGGCGATGTCGAAGCCCGCGCGACCGCGCAGGAAGCCGAAGCCGGTGGAAATGTTGGAACGGCTCAGGTTCTCGATGGTGTTTTCGACGATCCACCAGATCCCGAAACCGAGCAGGACGACGAGCAGCACCTGGAAGAAGGCGCTCCTCACCCTCGGGTCATAGATCAGCGGTACGCGTGCGGAATCGTCCCGAATAGCCTCTTGCGACACATGGCTCCCCTTACCTTGACGCAGGCCCCGCCGCCGGTTCCCTCTTTTTCGGTCGACGGGGTCAAGGAAAGGCCGGAGGGCGAACCCTCCGGCCCAAGCGCGGGATCAGCGGATCGGCATGCCGTATTGCAGGCCGCCCTTGGTCCACAGGGCATTGACGCCGCGGCTGATCTTCAGCGGGGTCTCGGCGCCGACGTTGCGCTCGAAGATCTCGCCGTAATTGCCGGTCGCCCTGACGATGTTGACGACCCAGTCGTTGCCGACGCCGAGATCGGTGCCGATCTTGGTCTCGGCCTCGACGCCGAGCAGACGCTTGATCTCGGGGTTGTCCGACTTCAGCATCTCATCGACGTTGGCCTTGGTGATGCCGGCCTCCTCGGTGTTCAGCAGCGCGTAGTAGGTCCACTTGACGATGTCGAACCACTTGTCGTCGCCCTGGCGCACGGACGGGCCGAGCGGCTCCTTGGAGATGATCTCCGGCAGCACGACGTGATCGTCCGGCGACTTCATCTGCAGGCGCACGGCATAGAGGCCCGACTGGTCGGTGGTGTAGGCGTCGCAGCGGCCGGCGTCGTAGGCGGCGTTGGCCTCCTCGAACTTCTCGAAGACCACCGGGTTGTATTCCATCTTGTTGGCGCGGAAGTAGTCGGCCATGTTGAGCTCGGTCGTGGTGCCGGCCTGCACGCAGATCGAGGCGCCCGAGAGCTGCAGGGCGGAGTTCACGTCCGGCAGGCTCTTCTTGTTGATCATGAAGCCCTGGCCGTCATAGTAGGTGACGCCGGCGAAGTTCAGGCCCTGCGCGGTGTCGCGGTTGATCGTCCAGGTGGTGTTGCGCGACAGGATGTCGACCTCGCCCGACTGCAGGGCGGTGAAGCGGTCCTTGGCGCTCAGGCCGGTGAACTTGACCTTGGTGCCGTCGCCGAACACCGCCGCCGCGACCGCGCGGCAGAAGTCGACGTCGAGGCCGGTCCACTCGCCCTGCGCGTTCGGCGCGGAGAAGCCGGCGAGGCCGGTGTTGACGCCGCACTTGATGAAGCCGCGCGCCTTGACGTCGCCGAGCGTGTCGGCGGAGGCGGCCGTGGCCATCATGCCGAATGCAGCCGCTCCCAGGACACCGATTACAATGTGTTTCATACCCAAACCCCTTTTTCTGTTGCCCGGGCGAGGCCCGTTCATCGTTCTTTGCGAACCGTGGCGGCCCGATCGGCTCGCCGCCGAGCGCTACGCCTTGCGGCCGCGCGCGGACTACCTCCCGTTCACGGCCAGCATCGAAGGCGATAATTTTGCCTCGGTCAAGTCAGAATGGAACGGCCGCCGCAACCGCCGCGCTTTTCCGCCGTCCGCGCATGCATCCGCGCCGTATCTGCCGAAATTGGCGCATCAAAACGGTTTGGATGGCGCAAGACAAACGAATCCGCTGGCGGCGGGATGGGGCGCAAAGCGCGGCGTTGCACGCCGCCGGCAGAGGGCATAAGGCTGCTGCCGACCAGGCGAAGGAGAGCGGGAATGGCGGGTGAGAAATCGGCGCGGCACGGCATCAACACGCGGCTCGCGCATGGCGGCTACGACCCCCGCTCCTATCACGGATTCGTCAATCCGCCGGTCGTCCACGCCTCGACCGTGCTGTTTCCCGACGCGCAGACGATGGCGACGCGCAACCAGAAGTATACTTACGGCACGCGCGGCACGCCGACCAGCGACGCGCTGGGGGCGGCGATCGACGCGCTCGAAGGCTCGGCCGGAACCATCGCCGTGCCGTCGGGGCTGGCGGCCATCACCGTGCCGCTGCTCGGCTTCCTGTCGGCCGGCGACCACGTGCTGATCGTCGATTCGGTCTATGCGCCGACGCGGCACTTCGCCAACACGATGCTGAAGCGCCTCGGCGTCGAGGTCGAGTACTACGATCCGCATGCGGGCGCCGGCATCGCGGCGCTGATGAAGCCGAACACCAAGGTGGTGTTCACCGAATCGCCCGGCTCCAACACGTTCGAGATGCAGGACATCCCTGCGATCGCCAGGGCCGCGCATGAAGGCGGCGCGGTGGTGATGATGGACAACACCTGGGCGACGCCGCTGTTCTTCCGGGCGCTCGACCACGGCGTCGACATCACCATCCACGCGGCGACGAAATATCCGGCCGGCCATTCGGACGTGCTGCTGGGCACCGTGTCGGCCAACGAGGCGACGTGGCCGCGGCTGCGCGAGGCGCACCTGACGCTCGGCTGCCCGGCGGGGCCGGACGACGTCTACCAGGTGCTGCGCGGGCTGCGCACGATGGGCGTGCGGCTGAAGCACCACGAGGCGAGCGCGCTCGAGATCGCGCGCTGGCTGGAGACGCAGCCGGGCGTGGCGCAGGTGCTCCACCCTGCCCTGCCGGGCTTCCCCGGCCACGACATCTGGAAGCGCGACTTTTCGGGCTCCAGCGGCATCTTCTCGGCCGTGCTCGACGGCGGCGGGCAGAAGCAGGCGCACGCCTTCCTCGACGCGCTGGAGATCTTCGGCCTCGGCTATTCGTGGGGCGGCTACGAGAGCCTGGCCGTGCACGTCTCGCTCGCCGACCGCACGGTGGCGAAGGGCGATTATCCGGGGCCGATCCTGCGGCTGCAGATCGGGCTGGAGGACGTCGAGGACCTGAAGGCCGACATCGCGCGCGGGCTGGCGGCGGCGCGGACGGCCTGAACCGGCGCTATTCCTCGGGCGCGATGGTGAAGATGCCGTCGACCTCGTCGCGGGCGACGTAGCGCTCGTCCGGGGTGGTGAACACCAGCCGCGTCTTGCGGGTGGCGTCGGCGAGCGCGATGCCCCAGCCTTCGAGCAGGCGCCAGGAGGCGATCTCGTCCATCACCGGGAAGACCGCGGCGCAGCCGGGGTCGACCTCGACGGCGCTGCCGCCGATCGTGGCGTCCTTCTCCAGCACCACCCGGCAGGTGCGCGCGCCGCTCTCGTCGCTGATGATCCACGGACCGTAGAAGTCCTCCAGCAGCGCCGGATCGACGGCGCCGGTGTCCATCGGGACGAGGTCGTCGGCGCGGGCGAGGCCGGCGGAGAGCACGAGCAGGGAAACGACGGCAGCAGCGCGGAACATGGCACCTCCGGGGAGAAAGACGTGCCCGTCATAGCGCAGGCCGGCGCGCCGCGCAGCAGGCCCCTCGCCTTGTCCAAGGGCTTTGTCCCGAAACCGGTTCCCACTTTCGGCCAACATGCTCTATGCCGCGTAGGCGCATGATTCTCCGGAGCTGGGCATGAGACAGACCGCAACCGCATTCCTCGTGGTGACCGTGCTGACGGCGCTGCTCGCCGCGCTCAGCATCGCCGTGCAGGCGAAGGGCTACCCGCAGGGCGGGCTCGGGCTGGCGCGGCTCGACGCGCTCGCGAGCGCCGCGACCTTCGTCCCGCTGGCCGCGCTCTACGCCTTCGCGGCGCTGCTGATCGTGCTGTCGCCGCCGCGCGCGGCCGGCTTCATGCACGCCCGCGCGGCCGGGCCGATCCACTTCGCGGCGGTCGTGCTGCTCGCCACCATTCTCGGCGTGCAGGTCGCGCGGCTGGCCTTCGGCAACACCGGAGCGTTGCGCGCCCTGCTCGACTGGCAGTTCGTCTTCGCGGCCGGCATCGTCGTGGCGCACGAATTCCTCGACCTGTTCCGGCGCGACATCCTGCTGAGGACGATCGGCGCGATCGTCTTCCTGGCGGCGACGCTCGCCTGCCTGTTCTGGACGTTCAGGTTCTAGGGACCGGCAGTCGGGATGCGGGCCGTTCCCGGCACGGGACTTGCGCCCGGAACGGCGTGACCGTATAGCCCGCGCCAAGCGGAGCGTAGCGCAGTCTGGTAGCGCATCTGGTTTGGGACCAGAGGGTCGCAGGTTCGAATCCTGCCGCTCCGACCAGTTCCCCGGCCAAGCTTCAGTTCGCGCCCGCCATCGCTTTCGGCTGCGCGGCGTGACCCGCATGCGGCAGCGGCTCCCCGCCATCCCCGAACAGCTTCCAGCGCTGCGGCCGGAAGGCGATGCGGCTGCGCTCGGCGGCGCGATGGTCGGCCGGAAGCTCGATCTCGACGCGGTTTCCGGCGCTGCCGATCTCGAGCTCGACCCTGCGGCTGCCGGCGACGCGGCGGCTCGCCACCACCACGCCGGCAATGCAGCCGCCGCAGCCGTCGAGGAGCTCGACGTCGTGCGGGCGGAAATGGAGCGTGCCGTCGCCCGCCGGCGCGCCCTCGGCCCGCAGGCCGATGGTGCGGTCCTGCACCCAGAGCTGGCCATCCTCGATGCGCACGGGCAGCGTGCTGGATTCGCCGATGAAGCCGTAGACGAAGGGCGAATTCGGCGCGTCGTAGACCTCGTCGGCGGTGCCGACCTGCTCGATGCGGCCGCGGTTCATCACGACGACGCGATCGGCCAGCTCCAGCGCCTCCTCCTGGTCGTGGGTGACGAAGACGGTGGTATGGCCGGTGGCGTCGTGGATGTCGCGCAGCCAGCGCCGCAACTCGCGCCGCACCTGCGCGTCGAGCGCGCCGAACGGCTCGTCGAGGAGCAGCAGGCGCGGCTCGATGGCGAGCGCGCGGGCGAGCGCCACGCGCTGACGCTGGCCGCCGGAGAGCTGGGCGGGATAGCGCTTCTCAAGCCCCGAGAGCTGGACGAAGTCGAGCAGCTCGCCGGCGCGGCGGCGGATCTCGGCGCGCGGCGGGCGCGAGGCCTGGGGCCGCACCCGCAACCCGAAGCCGATATTGTCGGCCACGGTCATGTGCCGGAACAGCGCGTAGTGCTGGAAGACGAAGCCGACATTGCGCTGCTGCACGGTCAGGTGCGAGGCGTCCTCGCCGCCGAAGAAGACGGCGCCGGCGGTCGGCTGCTCCAGCCCGGCGACGACGCGCAGCAGCGTCGTCTTGCCGGAGCCCGACGGGCCGAGCAGCGCGATCAGCTCGCCCGAGCGGATGTCGAGGGAGACGTCGTCCAGCGCCGGAAAGCCGTCGAACTGCTTGCCGAGGTTGCGGATCGAAAGGTCCATGGCGGCTCTCCTAATTGTGGCCGGTCGCGGCGAGCTCGTCGCCGTAGCGGTATTCGAGGAGCGATTTGAGGCCGAGCGTGACCAGCGCCAGGCCGGCCAGCAGCGTCGAGACGGCGAAGGCGCCGGCGATGTTGTACTCGTTGTAGAGGATCTCGATGTGCAGCGGCATGGTGTTGGTGAGGCCCCTGATGTGGCCGGACACGACCGAAACGGCGCCGAACTCGCCCATGGCACGCGCGTTGCACAGGAGCACGCCGTAGAGCAGGCCCCAGCGGATGTTGGGCAGGGTCACATGGCGGAAGGTCTGCCAGCCGCTGGCGCCGAGCGACAACGCCGCCTCCTCGTCGCCGGTCCCCTGCGCCTGCATCAGCGGGATCAGCTCGCGCGCGATGAAGGGGAAGGTGACGAACACCGTGGCGAGCACGATGCCCGGCACGGCGAACAGGATCTCGACGCCATGCGCCTTGAGCCACGGCCCGAGCAGGCTGCCGGCACCGAACAGGAGCACGTAGACCAGCCCCGAGATGACCGGCGAGACCGAGAACGGCAGGTCGATCAGCGTGATCAGGAAGGCCTTGCCCTTGAACTCGAACTTGGCGATCGCCCAGGCGGCGGCGACGCCGAAGACGAGGTTGAGCGGCACGGCGATCGCCGCCACCATCAGGGTGAGCCGGATCGCCGCCAGTGTGTCCGGCTCGGCCAGCGTCGCGGCGGCGGCACCCCAGCCCTTGGCGAACGCCTCGCCGAACACCACGACGAGCGGCAGGACCAGGAAGACGAGCAGGAAGGCGAAGGCGACCAGCATCAGCGCCAGCCGCACGGCCGGCCGTTCGGTGACCGGCGAGGCGGTGCCGCGCCGGAAGCCCGCGCCGGGGGTCAGGGTGACGTCAGCCATAGCGCCTGCGGCTCCACGATTGCAGGAGGTTGATCACGAACAGCATGGCAAAGGAGATCGCCAGCATGATCGCCGCGATCGCGGTGGCGCCGGCATAGTTGTACTCTTCGAGCTTGATGACGATCAGCAGCGGCGCGATCTCGGTCTTCAGCGGCAGGTTGCCGGCGATGAAGATGACCGAGCCGTACTCGCCGACGGCGCGGGCGAAGGCGAGCGCGAAGCCCGTGGTGATGGCCGGCGCCAGCCCCGGCAGCAGGACGCGCAGGAGCGTCTGCGCGCGCCCGGCGCCGAGCGTGGCGGCCGCTTCCTCCACCTCGCGGTCGATCTCCTCCATCACCGGCTGCACGGTGCGCACCACGAAGGGCAGGCCGATGAAGACGAGCGCGATGACGATGCCGAGCGGCGTGTAGGCGATCTTGACGCCGAGCGGGGCGAAGATCGCCCCGATCCAGCCGCGCGGGGCGTAGAGCGTGGTGAGGGCGATGCCGGCGACGGCGGTGGGCAGCGCGAAGGGAAGGTCGACGATGGCGTCGATCACGCGGCGGCCGGGGAAGCGGTAGCGCACCAGCACCCAGGCGACGACCGTGCCGAACACGACGTTGACGAGCGCGGCCAGCAGCGAGGCGCCGAAGCTGAGCTTCAGGGCGTGCAGCACGCGCGCGTCGGTGGCGATGGCCCAGAACTGCGGCCAGCCGAGCGAGGCCGAGCGCAGCAGCAGCGCCGCGAGCGGGATCAGGATGATGAGGGTCAGGTAGGCGAGCGAGAAGCCGAGCGTCAGTCCGAAGCCCGGAACGACGCTCGGCTTGCTGAACCGCCACCCCGCCGCGCCAGCGAGGCTCATCGCAACCTCCGCTATTGCGCCGGCTTGTAGATCTGGTCGAACACGCCGCCGTCGCCGAAATGGTAGGGCTGCGCCTTCTTCCAGCCGCCGAAGACCGGATCGTCGATGGTGATCAGCTTGATGTCCGGCAGCTTCGGCAGGTCCGCGGCCGGCACCAGGTCCGGCTTGAACGGCCGGTAGTGGTTCTTCGCGATCAGCGTCTGCCCCTCGGCCGAATAGAGGTAGTTCAGATAGGCCTCGGCCACCTTGCGCGTGCCCTTGGCGTCGACATTGGCGTCGACCACGGCGACCGGCGGCTCGGCCAGGATCGAGGTGGGCGGCGCGACGATGTCGAACTGGTCGGCGCCGAACTCGTCGAGCACCAGATAGGCCTCGTTCTCCCAGGCCAGCAGCACGTCGCCCAGCCCCTTCTGGGCGAAGCTCAGCGTCGAGCCGCGCGCGCCGGTGTCGAGCACGGGCACGTGCTGGAACAGCTTGCCGATGAACTCCTTGACCTTGGCCTCGTCGCCGCCCGACTGGTTCCACGCCCACGCCCAGGCGGCGAGATAGTTCCAGCGCGCGCCGCCGGAGGTCTTGGGGTTGGGCGTGATGATCTCGACGCCGTCCTTGACGAGGTCGCCCCAGTCGTTGATGCCCTTCGGGTTGCCCTTGCGCACGAGGAACACGATGGTGGAGGTGTAGGGCGCCGAATTGTTGGGCAGCCGGCCGCGCCAGTCCGGGTTGATCTTGTGCGTCTTCTCGACGATGGCGTTGATGTCGCTCTCCAGCGCCAGCGTCACCACGTCGGCGTCCAGCCCGTCGATGACGGCGCGGGCCTGCGCACCGGAGCCGCCATGCGACTGCCGGATGGTCACCGTCTCGCCGGTGTCGGCCTTCCATCTGGCGGCGAAGGCGTCGTTGAACGCCTTGTAGAGCTCGCGCGTCGGGTCGTAGGAGACGCTGACGAGGGTGGTGTCGGCAAAGGCCAGGCCGATGCCGCCGAACTGCGCCGAAGCGGCGAGCGCGGCTGCGAACAGGAATGATCGTCGATGCTGTGTCATGGCTGCCTCCGTTGGGTGAGCCATGAAACTCTATCGGGTTGGTCGAGTATGAGAACGCGCGAGCCGACCAAAATGATGCAGCGGCAGGGCAAGATTTTCCATGACGGGCTGCCGCGGCGCGGCGGGCGTTGCGCAGCCGCGCCGAGACGACCCGGCGCCACGGGATCGAAAAAGGGGGATTTGGGTGGCCTTACGGGCCGCGCGGGCGTCCCGTGGCGCCCGCTTTCGGCTGCAGCTTAGACGGCGACCAGTTCGGCCAGCTCCAGCCGCGCCGGCGCGGCGACGCAGTCAGCGATGGTGGTGTCGTCGAGCACGTCGCGGGTCGCCTCGGCGACGCGGGCAAAGACGCGCCTGATCTCGCAGCGCTCCTCGCTGGAGCAGTCGGCGCAGCGCCGGTAGGCGATGCGGCTCAGGCAGGGCAGCGGCGCGATCGGCCCGTCGACGATGCGCAGCACCTCGCCGAAAGTGATCTCCGACGGCTTGCGCAGCAGAAGATAGCCGCCGGCCTTGCCGCGGCGGCTCTCGACGATGCCGTGGCGCTTCAGGTCGAGCAGGATCTGCTCGAGGAACTTTCGCGGGATGCGCTGTCCGGCGGCGATGTCGGCGATGACCAGGGTCGCGTCGGGCGTGTCGGCGCGCGCCAGGGCGATCAGGGCACGCAGGGCGTATTTGGCTTTTTGAGAGATCATCTGGACTGCCGGTACGGGCGGCGCGGCGGCCGCCGCCATCCCGATACCGCTTCCGCCCGGTCGTGGCAGCGACAAATCGGCCGCAGGAGGCTGCCGGCGGCACGCCGGGCCGCGGCGAATTGCCCGCCCTGCCCGCCTGCGCCGCCACGCCGCCCCCGCGGCCGCTTGTGGGGCGGCGGCAATGATGGTTGACTGCGGCCCAAGAGACCATTTCGACGGGGGCTGGAAGATGGCGACCGCTGCGACGGTGCGATATGCGGCCCCGCCGTTGCGGGGCGGTCCGGCCGCCGGGGCATCCCCGCCCGCCGGCGCGCACTCCTGACGAACGGAACACCTGGCCGATGGACACCAGCCTCTCCCCCTCCGAGCGCGAGACGCCGCTTGCGGCCGGGCCCGATGCCGTGACCGTCGCCGACGACATCGCGACGGCGCCGGTCCGCACGCATCGCGGGATGGCGATCGACATCGCCTCGCTGGCGATCATGGCGGCGGGGCTGCTCGCCGCGCTGCTGCTCCACCTCGTGCCGGCGCTGCTGTCGGGGCTGCTGATCGCGCAGCTCGTCAACGGCACGGTGCCGCTGCTCAACCGCGCCGGCGTGGCCGACCACAGGCTGGGCCGCGCCATCGCGCTCGGCGTGCTGGCCGGACTGGTGGCGAGCGCGGCGGTGCTGGCGATCCTCGGCATGGCCTCGTGGCTGACGGCGGGGCCGGAGAACCTGTTCGTGCTGCTGCAGAGCATGGCGGAGGCCGTCGACACCGCGCGCGCCCACCTGCCCGGCTGGGTCAGCTACTACCTGCCCGACAATGTCGAGGAGATCGAGGCGGCCGCGTCGCGCTGGCTCAGGGCCAATGCCTGGCAGCTCCAGTTCGTCGGGCGCAATGTCGGCATGTTCCTGACGCACATCGTGGTCGGCATGCTGATCGGCGGCATGATCGCCTACAGCCGCGGCGTGCGCCACCCCAACTCGGCGCCGCTGGCCGCCGCGCTGGAGGACCGCATCTCGACGCTGAGCACGGCGTTCGCCAACATCGTCTTCTCGCAGATCCGCATCTCGGCGCTGAACACGGTGCTGACGACGATCTACCTGGCGGTGATCCTGCCGCTGGCGGGCGTCGAGCTGCCCTTCGTCAAGGTGATGGTGGCGGTGACCTTCATCGCCGGCCTGCTGCCGGTGGTCGGCAACCTGATCTCCAACACGGTGATCCTGCTCGTCAGCCTGAGCGTGTCGCCCTACGTCTCGCTGGCCTCGCTCGTCTTCCTCGTGCTGATCCACAAGCTCGAATATTTCGCCAACGCCCGCATCATCGGCGGCCGCATCCGCTCGCGGGCGTGGGAGCTGCTCCTGGCGATGCTGGTGATGGAAGCCGCCTTCGGCATCCCCGGCCTGATCGTCGCCCCGATCTACTACGCCTACATGAAGAGCGAACTGTCCCAGCGCGGGCTGATATAGGTTTTTGGACTGGGCAGTCCGGTCGCACCTTTCGTCCGGTACGACCTCGATATCAAACATGCAAATTAAATCAATAGCTTGGAAAAGCGGTGGCGATCCCGGCAGGATTCGAACCTGCGACCATCGGCTTAGAAGGCCGGTGCTCTATCCGGCTGAGCTACGGGACCGTAGCGGCGATATAGGGTGCCTGGAGCAGCTGGACGCTCAGTGCGTCCAGGGCGTCTTGCGGTCATACCGGAAATTGTCCGAGTACGAAATGTTGCGGCGGCGCGGCTGGTTCGGCTCCTCGACGCGGTAGGCGATGCCCTTGCTGCGGGCATAGGCTTCCGCCTCCTCGCGCGTGTCGAACCTGAGCTGGATCTGGCTCTTCATGTCCGACGAGCTGGTGTAGCCCATCAGCGGGTCGATCTTGCGCGGCTTCTCCGGCTCGAACTCGAGCACCCAGTAGCCGGTCTTGGCCGTGCCGGACTGCATGGCGGTCCGGGCGGGGCTGTAGATCAGTGCGGACATGGTGCGTGGCTCCGGTGGCTTCGCCGAACTGTCCTGCATTTACCTGAGCGCCGGCTTTCGTCAAGCCGGCAGGGCGCCGCAGCCGGGGGAGCCGGCGCGACGGCTCACTCCTCCCGGAGGTCGGTATTGGTCGGGGTCGGCCTGAGCCGGCCGACGTCGCCGATCCGCACATAGAGCTCGAGCAGCGGCTTCACGAGCTTCTGCGTGGCCTCGGCCACCTGCGCGTTGTAGGCCGCCGTCTCCTGCTCCGTGGCGATCGACTTGCCGGCATTGGCAAACAGCACGGTCAGCATGCCGTTCATGGCGACGGTGACCTCGCCGGCCGCCTTCGGGCCGTTGGCGGTCGTGAACATCGGCATCATGGCGATGTTCTGCGCGCCGACGCGGGCGACGAGCTCCTGCAGCCGGGTGACCTCGGCACGAATCTCCTCGCCCGCCACCTGCTTCTGCACGGTCACGACGTAGAGGCTCTGGAAATCCTCCATCTTGGCGCGCAGGTCGTTGTAGTTGCGGATGACGAAGTCTGTCTTGATCTTCTGCGCCTCGAACTCCGCGTTGACGCGCGGCGCGATGAGGTAGGTGCCGGCCGAGCCGGCGAGAAGCGCGGCGACCGTGAACCACATCGGCGCCCTGTCGGCGACGAGAAAGGCCGTCACGGCCTTGCCGCGCCGCCGCCTGCCGCCGGTTTCCTCCACGGTTGCCTCGCTCACCGTCCGCACCTCAGATTTGCCGCCGGCTGCATTAGACCACGATCCGCGTGGGCGGGAAACGCCTTGCGGGGAACCATCCCGGCCGCGCCCTGTTCTACCGGCGAGGCGGCCGGCCAGCCGGCCCGGCCTTCCATGCCGCCAACGACCCGGAGGAACGTCCCGTGGCAAAGTTCGTGACGATCGGATACGGCGACCGCGCCGGCTACGACCGCACCGCGCCGGAAGTCCGCGACGCGGCGCATGCGCATGACGCCGAGCTGCAGGAGGCAGGCGTGCTGATGGGCATCGCTGGCGCGCCGGTCCAGGTCCGCAATCCCGACGCCAGGGGGGTCGAAACGGCCAACGGCCCGTTCATGACGTCGTCCTTGCCGGTGGCGGGCTTCGCCATCATCGAGGCGGCGACGCTCGCCGAGGCGATGGAGATGGTGTCGAAGAGCCCCTGCGCCGTCGCGCATGGCGTGATCGAGGTGTGGCCGCTGGAGCAGCCGTCGAACTAGAGCTCCAGGACGCCCTGCCCCGCGTCCATCGCGTCGAGAACCGAGGCCGCGAGGGGGCGGGTGATGCGGGTCTTTTCCTCCAGCGCGCGGCGGTCGAGCTTCTCGACCACGCGCATGGCCGTGGCCAGCGACCGCTCGATGCGGCGCACGAGGTACTGCACGACCAGCGGCTCGATCGCCACCTGACGGTCGGCGAAGAGTTTCGTGATGACGCCGGCCAGGAGCATGTCGTCCGGCTCGCCGATCTCGACGACGGGCGCCGCCTTCAGCCGCGAGGCGAGGTCCGGCAGGCGCACGCCCCAGGCGGCCGGGAAGCGGCGGGAGACCAGCAGCAGGTGGCCGCCGGCCTGACGCACCGCGTTGAAGAGGTGGAACAGCCCGGCCTCGTCGAGGCCGCCCGCATCGGCGTCGTCGACCAGCACCGGGCCGCGCGAGGCGGCCGCCAGAGCCGCCGCGCCGAGCGAGGCGCGGTCGAGGCTCGCGGCGCCCGAATGTTCGGCCCAGATGGCGGCGAGATGGCTCTTGCCGGAGCCGGGCGGGCCGGCGAGCACCATCGCGGAGGCCGGCCAGTCGGGCCAGCGGTCGACCATCGCGACGGCCGCCGCATTGGCCGGGCTGACGACGAGATCGTCGCGCGAGAAGCCGGGCGTGCGGTCGAGGTCGAGCGGGATCTGGCGTGGGCGCTCGGGCTGCATGGCGCTCACGCGGGGCCGGCCCCGTGGCCGCGGTAGAGCGGCGATTCGAGGTAGCGCGAGATGGCGAAGCGGACGAGGACCGCGACCGCCGCCGAGGCCGGCACCGCGACCAGCAGGCCGACGAAGCCGAACAGGTAGCCGAAGGCGAACAGCGCGAACATCAGCCAGACCGGATGCAGGCCGACGCTCTTTCCGACCAGCCGCGGCTGCAGGATGTTGCCCTCGATGAACTGGCCGACGAGGAAGACGGCGACGACGGCCGCGATCCACTGCCAGTCCGGCCAGAACTGCACGAAGGCGACGCCGACCGACAGCGCCAGCCCGGTCAGCGAGCCGACATAGGGGATGAAGCTGATGACGCCGGCGAACAGGCCGATCAGCAGGCCGAAATTCAGGCCGACCATCGTCAGCCCGACGGCGTACATGATGCCGAGCACGATGCAGAGCGTGCCCTGCCCGCGGACGAAGCCGGCGGTGGCGAGGTTCACGTCGGCGGCGATCTTCCGGACGGTGGCGACGTGGTCGCGCGGCACCCAGCCATCGACGGTGGCGACCATGCGGTCCCAGTCGAGCAGCATGTAGAAGGCGACGACCGGGGTGACGACGAACAGGCCGGCGATGTCGATCAGCGTCTTGCCGGAGCTCCAGATCGACTTGAACAAAGTGGTGAGGAAGCCGGCGCCCTGAGTGAGCAGCGAGGCGAGCCCCTCGCGCAGCGAATTGGCGTCGACGCCGGTGTTCTGCGCGATCCAGGTCGGGTCGAAGCCGGTGACGAGGTCCTGAAGCCGCGACAGATAGTCGGGCAGGCGCGCGATGAAGTCGGCGAGTTGGTTGGCGAGCACCGGGATGACGATCATCAGGCCGATGACCAGCACGACGATGAAGGCGATGAGGATGACGACGGTCGCCCACAGCCGCGACAGGCCGAGCCGTTCCAGCCGGTCGGCCACGGGATCGAGGAAATAGGCCAGGATCATGCCGGCCAGGAAGGGCAGCAGGATCGAGCTGAACAGATAGAGGAAGCCGATGAAGATGGCGGCCGCGACGAGCCAGAACATGATCTGGCGGCGCCAGGCCATGCTCGGGCCGGGCTCGACCATGACGACGGGCGGCGACGGCTCCGCCACCGCGACGGCCCGGGCCCTTCGCGGCGACTTCCTGACGGCCGCCGCAGCGCCGGCCTTACGCGGATTCGCCTTCGCCATGACCGCTCATGTGCCTCAGCCAGGCGACGAGATAGGCTGCCGCGGAAGCGGCGGTCAAGAGGCCGGAGGCGATGACCAGCCAGGCGCGCAGGCCGCCGAAATGATAATCGAAGGCGAGCTCGAACAGGACGACCGAGGCGAGCACGATCTGGATCGCGGTATTTGCCTTCGACACCGGCAGCGGCTTGACCTCGACGGGCATGGCCATGACGGTGGAGATCAGCACCGCGCCGACGATGAGCGCATCGCGCGACACGGCCGCCACGACGAGCCACAGCGGCAGGTCGCCCCTGAGGCCCAGCACCACGAAGACGCTGACCAGCAGCAGCTTGTCGGCGAGCGGGTCGAGATAGGCGCCGAGCTCGGACTGCTGGTGGAACTGGCGGGCGATGAAGCCGTCGACCGCGTCCGACACGCCGGCCAGCACGAAGCCGGCGAGCGCCCAGCCCGTCGCGCCGACGAGCATCGCATAGATGACGGCGGGAACGAGCAGGAAACGCATCAGCGTGATGACGTTGGGGATGGTCACGGCCGTCGTCGGCTCCGCACCGGCTTGTGTCTGTCGGCGATAGATGGCCGTCCGCGCCGCACTTAGCAAGGTGCGCGACTGTCCACGGGCTTTCGCGGCGGCAGTGGTCGCCCCGCCTTGCAAGCGGCGGCCGCTTCGGGCAAACACCCGGCATGGGCGGCACAGGCGGCGGAAACGGGCGGCCATGAGCGACGGCAAGAACGGTTTGACCTATGCCCAGGCCGGCGTCGACATCGATGCCGGCGCCGAGATGGTCGAGAAGATCAAGCCGCTGGTGCGGCAGACGCGGCGGCCGGGCGCCGATGGCGAGATCGGCGGCTTCGGCGGCCTGTTCGACCTCAGGGCGGCGGGCTTCACCGACCCCGTGCTGGTGGCCGCCAACGACGGCGTCGGCACCAAGCTTAAGATCGCCATCGAGACGGGCCTCAACGGCACGATCGGCATCGACCTCGTGGCGATGTGCGTCAACGACATCGTCGTGCAGGGCGCCGAGCCGCTGTTCTTCCTCGACTATTTCGCGACCGGCAAGCTCGACCCCGACCAGGGCGCGGCGATCGTGGCCGGCATCGCCGAGGGCTGCCGGCAGGCCGGCTGCGCGCTGCTCGGCGGCGAGACGGCGGAGATGCCGGGCCTCTATGCCGACAAGGACTACGACCTCGCCGGCTTCGCGGTGGGCGCGGCCGAGCGCGGCCGGCTGCTGCCGACGGACGACATCGTGGAAGGCGACGTGCTGCTCGGGCTCGCCTCGTCCGGCCTGCACTCCAACGGGTTTTCGCTGGTGCGGCGGATCGTCGAGAGGAGCGGGCTCGCCTGGGCCGACGAGGCGCCGTTCGCGGCCGGGCGCTCGCTCGGCGAGGCGCTTTTGGCGCCGACGCGCATCTATGTGAAGCCGCTGCTCTCCGCCATGCGCGAGACGCACGGCATCAAGGCGCTCGCCCACATCACCGGCGGCGGCTTCCCGGAAAACACGCCGCGCGTGCTGCCGGCGGCCTTCGCGGCCGAGCTCGACCTCGACACGATCGAGCCGCCGCCCGTGTTCTCCTGGCTGGCGCGGACCGGCGGGGTGGCGCGCGACGAGATGCTGCGGACCTTCAACTGCGGCGTCGGCATGATCGCCGTGGTGGCGGCCGGGCAGGCCGCGCAGGTGGCGGCCGTGCTGCAGGCGGCCGGCGAGACGGTGACGCCGATCGGCCGCATCTGCCCGCGCCGCGACCGCGGCGTCGTCTATCGCGGCGAGTTGGAATTCTGAGCCAGGAGCACACGCGCATGACCACACGCAAACGCGTCGCTATCCTGATCTCCGGGCGGGGCTCGAACATGGCCGCGCTGATCGCGGCGGCGTCCGAGCGCGACTATCCGGCCGAGATCGTCGCCGTCATCTCCAACCGCGCCGACGCGCCCGGCCTCGACCTCGCAGCGCGCGCGGGCGTACAGACGCGCACCGTGCCGCGCTCGGAATACCCCACGCGCGAGGCGCATGAGGGGGCGATCACCAACGTGCTGGAGGACGCGCAGGCGGAGCTGATCTGCCTCGCCGGCTACATGCGCACGCTGTCGCCCGACTTCACGGCGCGCTGGCACGGGCGCATGATCAACATCCACCCTTCCCTGCTGCCGACTTTCCCCGGCCTCGACACGCATGCGCGCGCGCTCGACGCCGGCCTGCGAATCCACGGCTGCACGGTGCATTTCGTCACCGCGCAGGTGGATTCCGGGCCGATCATCGCGCAGGCGGCGGTGCCGGTCTTTCCCGAGGACGGCGAGGAGGCGCTCGCCGCGCGCGTGCTCAAGGCCGAGCACCGGCTCTACCCGGCCGCGCTCGCCCTTCTGGCGGAAGGCAAGGTCAGGATGGAAGGCGGCCGCACGGTCTACGCCTCCTTCCCGGTCAAGGGCGGCCCGGCCGAGACGATCCTGTCGCCCGACCCGGTCTCGGCCAGCTCCGACATCGAGGCGCTGGCGCGGTTCACGCCGTAGCGGGCGTTGCGTTGCCGGCGGTAGGAAATTTTGCTACCATTCGCCTTGGGAGATACGGTCATGGCGAATATCGAAAAGGTCAGCATCTCGCTGCCGCACGAGCTCCTGGAATCGGTCCACGAGGCGGTCGACAGCGGCCAGTACGGTTCGGCGAGCGAGGTGGTGCGCGAGGCGCTGCGCGAATGGAAGCAGCGCCAATCGCTGCGCCAGCTCGAAATCGAACGCCTGCGCAGGCTCTGGCAGGAAGGCATCGACAGCGGTCCGGGGCAGCCTTATTCGATCGAAGAGATCAAGGCCGAAGCGCGGGCGAAATACGAGGCGATGCGCAGGGAGCGTTGATTGCCGCGGATACAGATCGTTCGGAATGCCACAGCCAAGACCGATCTAATCGAGATCTGGAACTATATCGCTGCCGAGTCGCCGGGCGCCGCCGACCGCCTGCTCGATGAAATCGACAAGCAAATCATCCGTCTGGCCGATTTCCCCGAAATCGGTGCACGCAGACCGGAGATTGCCTCCGACGCGCGGGTGCTGGTCAGCGGCAGATATCTGATCCTTTATCGCTTCGACGGCAATATGGTCGAAATCATCCGCGTCGTTCACGGCGCGCGCGACCTCACCGACCTTTTCTAGCCCGCCCGCCGCACCCACACTTTGGTGTCGTGGACGGCGAAGCCGCCGTAGGGCGGGCCGGCGTCGGAGCCGGTGAGGACGTTGATGCCCTCGCCGCGCTCGTGGGCGGAGTTGGGCCACACGCCTTCGGCGATGACGACGCCGCGGCGCAAGCCGGAAAACAGCTTCGCGTGCAGCACGACCTCGCCGCGCATGTTGCCGATCTCGACGCGGTCGCCGTCGGCAAGGCCGAGCGGGGCGGCGTCCTCGGGATGGATCTGCAGCTCGGGCCGGCCCTCGCGCTGGCGCGAGGTGGGCGTCTCGGTGAAGCTCGAATTCAGGTAGTTGCGCGCCGGCGAAGTCGCCAGCCGGAACGGGTGCTCTGCGTCCGCGACCTCGATCAGGTCGACATGGTCGGGAAATTCGGGAAGCCGCCGCCAGTCGCCCTGCGGCCCCATCGACTTCGGCGGCTTGTTTGGCGCCGGCGTGTTGGTCCAGTCGGGCCGGAAGCGGAACTTGCCGTCGGGATGGCCAAAGCCGGAGATGTAATGGGCGCGCTCGAAAGGCGGCTGAAGGTCGGCCCAGCGCCCGGCGCGAAAGCTGTCGAAGTCACCCAGGCCGCGCCGCGCCAGCATCACGTCGATATGCTCGCGCGCGGTCATGCCGAAGCCGGGCATGTGGGCGACGCCCAGCCGTTTGGCCAGTTCCTCGATGACGTAGAGGTTGGGGCGCGGGCCTTCCGGCGGGTCGACCAGCTTCGGCCCCAGCGTGATGTGCTGGTTGCCACCGCCCTTGTAGATGTCGTCGTGCTCCATGAACATGGTGGCCGGCAGCACGACGTCGGCGAGCTTCGCCGTATCGGTCATGAACTGCTCGTGCACGCAGGTGAAGAGATCGTCGCGCAGGAAGCCGCGCTTCACCAGCCGCTGCTCGGGCGCGACGTTGGCCGGATTGGTGTTCTGGATCAGCAGCGCCGTCACCGGCGGCCCGCCGTAAAGTGCGTCCGGGGCGCCGGTGAGCACCGGTCCGATGCGCGAGTGGTCGAGATGGCGGATGCGCGGGTCGGCGAGCCGAGTGCCCTGCACGAGATTGCCGTCGAGCTTGAGCACGCCGGAATTGGAATGGAACGCGCCGCCGCCCTCGTACTGCCAGCAGCCCGTGACGGCCGCTATGGAGAGCGCGGCATGCATGTTGACAGAGCCGTTGCGCTGGCGCGCGAAGCCGTAGCCGAGGCGGAAGAAGGTCCGCTTGGTGGTGCCGACGAGACGGGCGAAGGCCTCGATCTCGGGAACGGGCACACCGCAGATGGCGGAGGCCCATTCGGGCGTGCGGGTGGAAAGATGCGCCTCCAGCCCCTTCGGGTCGTCGGTGTATCTTTCCAGATAGGCCCGGTCGGCGAGGCCGTCGCGGAACAGCACGTGCATGACCGCGCAGGCGAGCGCGCCGTCGGTGCCCGGCTTGACGATCAGGCCCATGTCGGCCTGCTTCATCGTGGCGTTGTCGTAGACGTCGACGACGACGATCTTGGCGCCGCGCTCCTTCCGCGCCCGCACGGCATGCGTCATCACGTTGACCTGGGTGACGACGGCATTCGTGCCCCAGATGACGACGCAGTCGGACCTGGCCATCTCGCGCGGATCGGCGCCGGCGAGCCGGCCGGTGCCCATCACCCAGCCGGTCCAGGCGAGGTTGGTGCAGATCGAATCGAAGAAGCCGGAATATTTCTTGGCGTGGCGCAGGCGGTTGATCGAATCGCGCTGCACCAGCCCCATCGTACCGGCGTAGTAGTAGGGCCAGACCGTCTCGGAGCCGTGCTTTTCCTCGGCGGCGATGAACTTTTCGGCGACGAGGTCGAGCGCGGCCTCCCAGCTCGCCTCCTTCCAGCCGCCCCCGCCCTTGGCGCCGGAGCGGACGAGCGGCTTCAGCAGGCGGTCGGGATGGTGGATGCGCTCGGAATAGCGCGCGACCTTGGCGCAGATGACGCCGGCCGTATAGGAATTGTCTCGGGCGCCGTGGACGCGGCCGATGCGCCTGCCGTCGAGGATCTCGACGTCCAGCGCACAGGTGGAGGGGCAGTCGTGGGGGCAGGCGGAGTGGCCGACGGTCAGTCGCGCGGCCGCCTCGCGGATATTGGCTGGGGCATTCATGCGGTCAAACTAGCGGGTTTTGGCGTGGGCGTGTAGGGAAACAGCATGATCGCATTTGGACCAGACGAAGCCCCCAGCGTTTTCGCGCGTCGTCTACCCCCACCCCTAACCCCTCCCCACAAGGGGGAGGGGAATGCCGCCGTTTCCGAGTTCCCCTCCCCCTTGTGGGGAGGGGTTAGGGGTGGGGGTAATTTCCTGCCTGCCAGCCTGCCATGAACTACCGCCACGCCTACCATGCGGGGAATTTCGCCGACGTGATGAAGCACGCGGCGTTGGCACGGATCGTGGAATACCTGAAGCAGAAGGACAAGGCGTTCCGCGTCATCGACACCCACGCCGGCCTCGGCGTCTACGACCTCTCCTCGGCCGAGGCGCAGAAGACCGGCGAATGGCGCGGCGGCATCGGCGGGCTGCTGGAGGCGACGCTGCCGGCCGGGGCCCAGGCGCTGCTCGCGCCCTATCTCGACGCTGTGCGCGCCGCGAACCCCGGCGGCGGCATGCGGCGCTATCCCGGCTCGCCGGCGATCGTGCGGCACCTGCTGCGGCCGCAGGACCGGCTGACGGCGATCGAGCTGCATCCGGCCGACGCGGCGGCGCTGAAGGCGCGCTTCGCCGGCGACTTTCAGACGCGGGTGATCGAGCTCGACGGCTGGCTGGCGCTCGGCGCGCACCTGCCGCCCAAGGAGAAGCGCGGGCTGGTGCTGGTCGACCCGCCGTTCGAGGAGGCGGGCGAGTTCGACCGGCTGGCCGAGGGGCTGAAGAAGGCATGGCGGCGCTGGCCGGGCGGCATCTACGCGCTGTGGTATCCCATCAAGGACCGCAAGGCGGTCGAGGCATTCCGGCGAGAGCTGGCAGGCGCCGACATCCCGAAGATCCTCGATCTTTCGCTGGAGATCCGCGCGCCTTCGGCCGAGCCGCGCTTCGACGGCTCCGGGCTGGCCGTGGTCAACCCGCCCTACCCGCTCGAAGCGGAGATGAGGACGCTGCTGCCGGTGCTGGCGGACATACTCGGCGAAGGCGGCGCGAAGGCGAACGTGGCGTGGCTGGCGGGCGAATAGCTATTTGCCCGACATCTTCCACTTCAGCCGCTCGATGCCGAGGAAGACGCCGCCCATGCCGTTCGGGCCGTAGGGCTCGTAGGCGCGGAGCGCGGTGACCTTGCTGCCGTCGGTCTCCATGACGAAGATCTGCGGGAAGTCGAGTTT
This sequence comes from Hyphomicrobiales bacterium, assembly GCA_017305835.1. Lineage (GTDB taxonomy): Bacteria > Pseudomonadota > Alphaproteobacteria > Rhizobiales > Rhizobiaceae > RCIO01. The sequence goes on along the minus strand of JAFKJY010000062.1, from coordinate 37,941 downwards.
CTTGCCGATCTTGAGCACGTGGTGCGTGTCGACCTCGAAGACGCCGGACAGGCCGTCCTTGCCGGGGAAATAGTGCTTTATGTCGAAGCCGAAGCTCTTCATCGAGCCGAAGCCCCAGTCGAGGCCGGCGCGGATCTCGGCCTTGCCGCGCATATGCGGCCGCGGATAGTGCGGATCGAATATCTCGGCGTCGTCGGCGAAGGCGGCGATCGTCGCCTCCTTGTCGCCGCGCATCAGCGCGTCGAACATCGCCTTGCCTATCGCGTGGACTGCGTCTGCCATGTCCGCCTCCCCTGCCCCTGCGGCAACCTAGCACCGGCCCTGCGCGTTGCAAGCGGAGCCCGCGCTTGACCCTGCGTCGGCCGTTGGCCAAATTGCTTACCTGCCGGCCGAATCGACGCGGCCGGATGCGGCGCCACCAACGGAGAGCCCGATGAAGAATTTCGTCCATGCCGTCCTGGCGGCCGCGATCGCCGCCTCCGGCGCCGTCGTCGCAGGCGCGGCCAGCGCGGCCGACATGGTGGTCGGCGTCTACGCGTCCGACCCCGGCGCCTGCGCCGACACGCGCGTGCTCGGCCGCATCAGCGAGCGCTTCCGCTGGCAGGTGCGCAACGTGCCCCACCTGCCGCAGGTCGAGATCGTCGACTTCCAGCGCATCGGCCAGACCCGCTACCGGCCGGCGCACGACACCTGGCTGGTCGACCGCCGCTACTGCCACGCCACCGTCGCGCTCAGCGACGGGCGCAGCCGCACGGTCTGGTACCTGATCGAGAAGCCGATGGGCTTCGCCGGCTTCGGCAGTAATGTCGAGTTCTGCGTGTCCGGCTTCGACCGCTGGCACGTCTACAACGGCAATTGCCGCGTGCTGCGCTAGGGCGCGCGCCGGGACGGATTCCGTGAGACGCATCAAGGCGGCGGTCGCCGCGACGCTGATCCTGGCCGCCTGCGCCCCTTCCTCCGGCAAGGACGGCGCGACGACGGCCGCGCGCGGCAGCGGCTTCGACTTCTACGTGCTGTCGCTCGCGTGGTCCCCGAGCTATTGCGAGATCGAGGGCGAGCAGGCGGACCGCCGGCAATGCGCCCGCGACCGCGACCTCGCCTTCATCGTGCACGGGCTGTGGCCGCAGTTCGAGCGCGGCTATCCGAAGGACTGCCAGAGCGACGAGCCGGCCCGGGTGCCGAACGATCTCGCCGACCGCATGGCCGACATCATGCCCTCGCGCGGGCTCGTCGGCCACGAGTGGCGCACGCACGGGACCTGCACCAACCTGTCGCAGGCCGACTATTTCGCGGCGACGCGGGCCGCCTACGAGCGGATCAGGCTGCCGGAGAGCCTGAGCGACGCCGGCCAAGCCGCGAAGCTGGCGCCGAAGGCGATCGAGCAGGCCTTCGCGCAGGCCAATCCCGGCATGACGACGGACGGCATCGCGGTGACCTGCGAAGGCGGCATGCTGGACGAGGTGCGCATCTGCCTGACGCGGGAGCTCGGCTTCCGCTCCTGCCCGGAGATCGACCGCAATTCCTGCCGCGCCGGCTCGCTGAGCCTGCCGGCCGCGCCCTGAAGGCGGCTTTCCGTCTCGGCGGGCGCGCCAGAATCGGCTAGAGTGGTTCCGGTATCAATGGAATTGGCAGAACCGCTCCAGCTATTTTGTTCAGGCGCATTTCCGGACGCAAAACCGCTTCGCACTTTTGCTGGAAATGCTCTAGGTCTCGCGCCGACGAGATGGAGAACCAGCATGCATAAACTGCTCTTTGCGACGCCCTCGCCCTACAGCGCGAAGGTGAGGATGGCCCGGTCAAGACCAACACGACCGAGCCGAGCGCCGAATTCCTCAAGGCCAACCCGCTCGGCAAGATCCCGGTGCTGGTCACCGAGGACGGCATGGCGATCTACGACAGCGCGGCGATCGTGCAGTATCTCAACCGCGTGTCGAAGAACGCGCTGTTCCCGCGCAATCCGGCCAAGCGCACCGAGGCCGAGAGGCTCGAATCGCTCGCCGACGGCATCTGCGACTGCCTGCTGGCGCATGTCTACGAGCGCCGTTGGCGGCCGGAAGAGAAGGTCCACCAGGAATGGCTGGACAAGCAGTGGGCCAAGGTGACGCGCGCGCTCGACATGCTGAACGCGGCGCCGCCGAAGATCCCGGCCAAGATCACCGCCGGGCAGATCGCGCTTCGCGCGACCATCGGCTACCTGCAGCTCCGCTTCGAGGGCAAGTGGGAGAAGGGCCGCTCCAGGCTGGTGCGCTGGGCCAAGAAGTTCGACGAGAAGTTCCCGGAGCTCGCCAAGCTCGTCCCCCAAGGTTAGGCACCCGGCTTCGGCTGGCATCTGCCCAAAAGAAAACCGGCCCGCGAGGGGCCGGTTTCCGTATTCCAGTCCGGGATGCGACGATCAGAAGTCCGGGATGCGACGATCAGAACTTGACGCCAAGACCCACCATGATGCGGTGGTTGTTGGAGTTGATCGTCTGCGCGCCCGACCCGGTGTTGAGGGTCACGTCGCCGAGATCGGTGTAGCGATACTCGATACGCGTGAACATCTTGTCGGTCATCTTGATGTCGGCACCGGCACCGGCCGTCCAGCCCCAGGCACCGCCGCTGGCGCTGCCGGCGGCATCGAAGATCTGCTGCTGGCCGAGCGCCGCACCGGCGGTGCCGTAGAGCAGGACGTTGTCGCTGGCGGCGACGCCGAAGCGGGCGCGCAGCGAACCTTCCATGCCGTTGCGGAAGTAGGTCGTGCCGTTGCCGGCGTTCTGGCCGTTGTAGCCGACGTCACCTTCCAGACCGTAGACGAAGCCGCCGCTCTGCCAGTTGTAGCCGCCGAAGCCGCTGAACATCCAACCGCTCGGGCCGTTGATCGTGCCGCCGGCAGCACCGGTGGCCGCGCCGCCGAAGCCGTAGCCGGTCGACAGACCGACATAGGGGCCGGCCCAGGTGCTCACCGGAGCGACCTCGATCGGCGGGGTCGGCGCCGGGGGCTCGTTGTAGACCACGTCGGCCGCATAGGCCGAGCCGCTGGCAAGCACCGCGGCGAGTCCCGCCGCCACGGCAACCGACCGCAAATTGATCCTGTTGGCTCTCATAATTGACACTCCTTGGCCATCAGTAACGGAAATACGCCCGTCCATCTCGAAAACGCCCCACACCGTCCAAGGCCTCCAACGATCCGGCGCGCTTTCGGTTCCGCCTTGTCGATCCGAAATGAGGCCAAACCGAACCCGAAACTCGGTCATTGCCTGTCCGCAAGATGGCAGAAATGTGAAGTTGCAAATCGGCAACGCCTACAGCCGGAAGCTGTAACGTTTCGTTAACCAACGAAAGAGTCAGCAGGTTTCACCGCGCCCCGGCGCGCGGCTTGGTGCGGGCCGGCAGGGCGCATATATTGCGACTCGATGTTCCGCCTTCCCCCCGATAGCGCCGCCGGCACGACCCCCGCCCCCACCGCGCACGGCCTCCCCTCGCCGCGGAGGCGCGGGGCATGAGCGCGCGCGTGCCGGCACTGGTGACGGGCGCGGCGCGGCGGATCGGCGCGGCGATCGCGCTCGACCTCGCGGCCAACGGCTTCGACGTCGCGATCCACTGCAACGGCAGCCGCGACGAGGCGGAGGATGTCGCCGGCCGGGCGGCCGCGCTGGGCGCGAGGACGGCCGTGATCGCGGCCGACCTGACCGACTTCGCCAGCAGCGGCCGCGTGGTGGACGAGGCGGCGGCCGCGCTCGGCGCGCCGGTGCGGCTGCTGGTCAACAACGCCTCGCTGTTCGAGGACGATTCGCTCGCCGATTTCGGCTGGGAGGCGTGGGAGCGGCATTTCGCCGTCCACCTGAAGGCGCCGGTGGAGATGGCGCGCAGGATGGCGGCGGCGCTGCCGGCGCGCGACGACGGGCTGGTCGTCAACGTGATCGACCAGCGGGTGTGGCGGCTCAGGCCGCAGTTCTTCTCCTACACGCTCTCGAAGAGCGCGCTGTGGACGGCGACGCGGACGATGGCGCAGGCGCTCGCGCCGCGGGTGCGCGTCAACGCGATCGGGCCGGGGCCGACGCTGCGCAACACGCGCCAGAGCGAGGACGATTTTTCGCGGCAGGTGCAGGCGGTGCCGCTGCAGCGCGGGCCGGGGCTCGACGAGTTCGGCAGCACGATCCGCTACCTGTGGGCGGCGCGCTCGGTGACCGGGCAGATGATCGCGCTCGACGGCGGCCAGCACCTCGCCTGGGAGACGCCCGACGTGGCGGGCATCGTCGAATGAGCGGGCCGGGCAAGACGCCGCCGATCCCGCGCAAGTCCGGCCGCGCCGGCGACGACATGGCCGGCTACATGCCGAACGGGAACGGCGAGGACGACGAGGCCGAAGTCGTCGAGCCGGCCGAGGAGGCGCCGGCGACGCGCGCGACGCAGATCCCCGGCATCGACTGGAGCGGAGCCGACGAGGACGACGGTCCCGGCGGCGTCGGCGCCGAGGTGATCCAGCGGCTGGTCAAGCGGCTGCCCAACGCGCCCGGCGTCTACCGCATGATGAACGCGGCCGGCGACGTTCTCTACGTCGGCAAGGCGCGCAGCCTGAAGAAGCGCGTGACCAACTACGCGCAGGGGCGCTTCCACACCAACCGCATCGGCCGGATGGTGCGCGAGACGGCGGCGATGGAGTTCGTCGTCACCCGCACCGAGACCGAGGCGCTGCTGCTGGAAGCGAACCTCATCAAGAGGTTGCGGCCGCGCTTCAACGTGCTGATGCGGGACGACAAGTCGTTCCCCTATATCCTGCTGACCGGCGACCATCCCGCCCCCGGCATCTTCAAGCATCGCGGCGCGCGCAGCCGCAAGGGCGACTATTTCGGGCCGTTCGCCTCGGCCGGCGCGGTCGACCGCACGATCAACTCGCTGCAACGGGCCTTCCTGATCCGCACCTGCACGGATTCGGTGTTCGAGAGCCGGACGCGGCCCTGCCTGCTCTACCAGATCAAGCGCTGCTCGGCGCCCTGCACCGGCGAGATCAGTCCCGGCGACTACGCCGAGCTGGTGTCGGAGGCCCGCGACTTCCTGTCGGGCCGGTCGAGCGCGATCAAGGCGCAGATCTCGGCCGCCATGCAGGAGGCCTCCGAGGAGCTGGATTTCGAGCGTGCGGCGATCTACCGCGACCGCCTCGCCGCGCTCTCCCACGTGCAGAGCCACCAGGGCATCAACCCGCAGTCGGTGGAGGAGGCGGACGTGTTCGCCATCCACCAGGAGGGCGGGCAGAACTGCGTGCAGGTGTTCTTCTTCCGCACCGGCCAAAACTGGGGCAACCGCGCCTACTTCCCCAAGGCCGACGCCTCGCTGGAGGCCGGCGAGGTGCTAGGCTCGTTCCTGGCGCAGTTCTACGACGACAAGCCGACGCCGAAGGCGATCCTGCTCAGCCACGCGGTCGAGGAGCAGGAGCTGCTGGCCGAGGCGCTGTCGACGCGGGCGGGCCGCAAGGTCTCGATCAGCGTGCCGCAGCGCGGCGAGAAGAAGGACCTGACCGACCACGCGTTGCAGAACGCGCGCGAGGCGCTGGGCCGGCGGCTGGCCGAGACCTCGTCGCAGGCGCGCCTGCTCGAAGGGCTGGCGGCGACGTTCGGGCTGGCGCGGACGCCGCGTCGCATCGAGGTCTACGACAACTCCCACATCATGGGCACCAACGCGGTCGGCGCGATGATCGTGGCCGGTCCCGAGGGCTTCGCCAAGAGCCAGTACCGCAAGTTCAACATCCGCTCGACCGAGATCACGCCCGGCGACGATTTCGGCATGATGCGCGAGGTCATGCAGCGGCGCTTCTCGCGGCTCGTGCGCGAACACGGCGAGGAAGGCGGCGAGACAGCGGCGGAAGGTCCGCACGAGGAGATGCCGGCCTGGCCCGACCTCGTGCTGATCGACGGCGGCCAGGGGCAGATGAGCTCGGTCCGGCAGGTGCTGGACGAGCTCGGCATCCGCGACAAGGTGACCGCGATCGGCGTCGCCAAGGGCCTCGACCGCGAGGCCGGGCGCGAGCGCTTCTTCATCGAGGGGCGCGAGCCGTTCATGCTGCCGGTGCGCGACCCGGTGCTCTACTTCATCCAGCGCATGCGCGACGAGGCGCACCGCTTCGCCATCGGCTCGCACAGGGCGCGCCGCAAGAAGGAGATGGTGAAGAACCCGCTCGACGAGATCGCCGGCATCGGCCCGACGCGCAAGCGCGCGCTGCTGCACCATTTCGGCACCGCCAAGGCCGTCAGCCGCGCCGCCGTGGAGGACCTTCTTTCCGTCGATGGCATATCGGAATCGATGGCGCGGATGATCTACAACCATTTCCACGAGACTCGCGCATAGCGGCCGCGGCATCGCCGCCGCCCGGCGCAGGCGAACTTGACCGGCATGGGAGGCATCTGATTTGACTGCGACCGCACCAGAGGCAGGCAAGATGCAACAGCGCGCGTTCAATCTCCCCAACATGCTGACCTATGCGCGCATCGTGGCCGTGCCGCTCGTCGTGCTGTGCTTCTTCCTCGAAGGGCGGTTGCAGACGACCGACGCGGCGCGCTGGGCCGCCTTCGCCATCTTCGTGGTGGCCAGCATCACCGACTTCCTCGACGGCTACCTGGCGCGGATCTGGAAGCAGACGTCCAACATCGGCCGCATGCTCGACCCGATCGCCGACAAGCTGCTGGTCTCGTCGGTGCTGCTGCTGGTGGCGGCCGACGGCACCATCGCCGGCTGGACGCTGTGGGCGGCGATCATCATCCTGTGCCGCGAGATCCTCGTCTCGGGCCTGCGCGAATACCTGGCGGGCCTCAAGGTCTCGGTGCCGGTGACGCAGCTCGCCAAGTGGAAGACGACGGTGCAGCTCGTCGCCATCGGCTTCCTGCTGGTCGGGCCGGCCGGCGACAAGCTGATCGGCTACGCCACGCAGATCGGCATCGTGCTCCTGTGGATTTCCGCCATCATCACGCTCTACACCGGATACGACTATTTCCGGGCCGGGCTGAAGCACATCATGGACTGACCATGAAGCTGATCTATTTCGCATGGGTGCGCGAGCGGATCGGGCGATCCGAGGAGGAGGTCGAGCTGCCGGCCGAGGTGAAGACCGTGCGCGACCTGCTCGTCTGGCTCAAGACGCGCGGCCCCGAATACGAGCAGGCGCTGCAGCACCCGGAGGCGATCCGCGTCGCCATCAACCAGGAGCACGCCAGCCACAAGGAAAGCCTCTCCGGCGCGCGGGAGGTCGGGCTGTTCCCGCCGATGACGGGGGGCTGAGGCGATGGCCGTCGAGCCCGTGATCCGCATCCAGACGGCCGGCTTCGACGCCGGCGCCGAGATCGCGGCCGCCTCGCGCGGGCGGGCGAACGTCGGTGCTGTGGTCTCCTTCACCGGCCTGTGCCGGGCCGAGGAAGGGCGGCTGACGGCGCTGGAGCTGGAGCACTATCCGGGCATGGCGGAGGCGCAGATCGGCCGCATCGCCGGCGAGGCCATCGCGCGCTGGCCGCTGCTCGCGCTCACCGTGATCCACCGCGTCGGGCGCATCGAGGCCGGCGACGACATTGTGCTGGTGGTGGCGGCCGCCACGCACCGGCAGGCCGCGTTCGACGCGGCGAGCTTCGTCATGGACTTCCTCAAGTCGGAAGCGCCGTTCTGGAAGAAGGAGCACCGGCGCGACGGAGCCGACGGCGGCTGGGTCGAGGCCAGGCACGCGGACGAAGAGGCGCTGCTGCGCTGGCGCTAGAGTTGTTTCTGCCGCATTTCCGGACGCAAGACCGCTTCGCACTTTTGCTGGAAATGCTCTAAGGGCCTTGCGCAGCGGCCCGCGGCTGCCTGCCCGCGGCCCGCGCGATTTATACAATTTAAAGTCGCACGCGGTAGCATTCCGCCCGGTAAACCGTCTTCAGAGCGTCAATGCCGGGCTTCCTGTCCTCGTTCTTCGAACTGGCGTCCAGCCATCAATGGCTGGTGACGGCGAACTTCATCCTGTCCGCCCTGCTCGCGCTCTGGATCGTCCGCTACCGCAACCTCTACCACGCCGCACGCCAGCAGCAGGCCAACACGGACGAGATGATCGACAATCTGTCGGAGGGCATCTACCGCTCCGCCCCGGACGGACGGCAGATGAAGGCCAACGCCGCGCTGGTTCGCCTCAACGGCTACGACAGCGAGGCGGAGATGCTGGCCGGCGTGCGCGACATCGCGCGCGAATGGTACGTGCAGCCGCAGCGGCGGGCCGAGTTCACCGAGCTGCTGGAAACGCAGGGCCGCGTCGTCGACTTCGTCTCCGAGATCTACCGGCACAAGACGCGCGAGCGCATCTGGGTGACGGAATCGGCGCGGCTGGTGCGCGACAAGGCGACCGGCCGGGCGCTCTACTACGAGGGCTCGGTGCGCGAGATCACCGAGACGATGAAGCGGCTCAAGCTGGAGGAGAAGTTCTCCAAGCTGATGCGCGAGGTGCCCGGCGCGCTGTTCCAGTGCACGGTGACGCCCGGCGAGCCGGGCATCGTCGAATATCTGAGCCCCGGCTTCGAGCGGCTGAGCGGCATTCCCGCCAGCGCCCAGATCGTCAACTGGCGCGCCTTCCTCGACCGCGTGCCCGACGCCGACCGCGCGCTCTATTCGCGCTATTTCGGCTATACGGGCGAGGCGCCCCTGCCCTTCGACCTCGAGCACCGCTACACCTGCCCGCTCGGCCACGAGAAGTGGATCCGCGTCTCGGCGACGCCCGAGATCAAGGGCCGGTCGGTGGTCTGGCACGGCTACATGTCGGACGTGACGCTGCGCAAGAACAACCAGCTCGCGGCCGAGCGGCTGGCCTATTTCGACACGCTGACCGGCCTGCCCAACCGGCGCGCCTTCCTCGACCGCATGGCCGAGGCGGTGGAGCGCTGCCGCAAGACGGACGGGCGCGGGGCGCTGCTGTTCATCGACCTCGACAACTTCAAGTCGCTCAACGACACGCAGGGCCACGACGTCGGCGACAAGTACCTGAAGCAGGTGGCGCAGCGGCTCGGCGCGGCGATCGGCGAGGCCGGCACGGTGGCGCGCATCGGCGGCGACGAGTTCGTCATCGTCATCGAGGCGATCGGCGGCGACAGCGAGGCGGCGGCCGCGCATGCGGTCTCCGTCGGCCACGGGATCACGGCGGCGATGCGCCGCAACTTCGAGATCGACGCCATCCGCCACCACGCCTCGGCCAGCATCGGCATCGTCGTGTTCGACGGGCTGAGCGCGACGCCGGAGGAAATCCTGAAACACGCCGACCTCGCCATGTACGAGGCGAAGTCGGCCGGCCGCGACGGGCTGTCGCTCTACAACCCCGCCTCGACGGACCGGGAGGCCGAGCGCTACAGGCTGCTGGCCGACCTGCGCGACACGCTCATGCGAGGCGGCGACGAGCTCGAGCTGCACTACCAGCCGCAGATCGGCCGCGACGGCAAGGTGACGGCGGCGGAAGCGCTGATCCGCTGGAACCACCCGCGGCGCGGCACGATCTTCCCCGACAGCCTCATCCCGCTCGCGGAGCAGTTCGGCCTGATCGGCGAGATCAGCAATTTCGTGCTGGCCGAGGCGGTGAAGCGGCTGGCGCAATGGAGCGCCGACCCGCGGCTGCAGCGGCTGGGGCTGGCGGTGAACCTCTCGGTCAAATGCTTCCAGAACGACGACATGCCGCCCTTCCTGGCCACGCTGCTGGCGCAGCACAGGGTGGACGGCAGCCGGCTGACGATCGAGGTGACCGAGCACGCGATGGCGCGCGACCAGGAGCAGATCGCCGGCCGGCTCGACCGTTTGAAGCAGCTCGGCGTGCGGCTGTCGCTCGACGATTTCGGCACCGGCTACTCCTCGCTGACCTATCTCAAGCGGCTGCCCTTCGACGAGGTGAAGATCGACGGCAGCTTCGTCGCCGACATCGAGACGGCGGAGAACGACCGGGTGCTGGTCAAGACGATCCTGGCGATGGCGCAGACGCTCGGCCTCAACGCGGTGGCCGAGCATGTCGAGACGCCGGCGCAGGAGGCCTTCCTGCGCGAGCACGGCTGCGAGTGCTTCCAGGGCTGGCTCTACAGCAAGGCGCTGCCGGCGCGCGCCTTCGACACCTTCGTGCGGGCGCTCACGCCGATGCCGCGCGAGGCGGCCGAAGCCGCCAGCGCATGAAAAAGGCCGGGTCGAGCCCGGCCTTCGTCGTCTCTCGGTAAAGCCGGCCTCAGCCGACGATCTCGATGTCGGAGAACCAGAAGCGGATCTCCTGGGCGGCGGTGTCGGCCGCATCGGAGCCGTGCACCGAGTTCTCGCCGATCGACTTGGCGTGGACCTTGCGGATGGTACCCTCGGCGGCCTTCGCCGGGTCGGTCGCGCCCATCACTTCGCGGTTCTTCGCAATCGCGTTCTCGCCTTCCAGCACCTGCACCACGGTCGGGCCGGACGACATGAAGTCGACCAGCTCGCCGAAGAAAGGACGGTCCTTGTGGACGGCGTAGAAGCCCTCGGCCTCGCGGCGGCTCATCCACACGCGCTTGGAGGCGACGACGCGCAGGCCGGCTTCCTCGAGCATCCTGGTGATCGCGCCGGTGAGATTGCGCTTGGTGGCGTCCGGTTTGATCATCGAAAAGGTGCGTTCGATCGCCATGGCATATCCTTCGGAAACGGGTTTTGCATGAAGTGGCGCGCTCTATAGCGGCGGCGGGCAATTCTGTGAAGGGGGCGGCGGGCGTGCTATTGCGTCGCCGGGGCAGCAAAGGCGCGAAGGGCGTAAGGTGAAGCAGCATTTCCAGATGATGGCGGCCTACAATGGCTGGGCCAACGGGCGCGTGCTGGAGGCGGCCGGCGCGCTCGCGGCCGACGATCTCGAGCGCGACATGGGCGCCTTCTTCGGCTCGGTGCTCGGCACGCTCAACCACATGCTGGTGGCCGACCGCATCTGGATGAAGCGCTTCACCGGCGAGGGCGAGGCGCCGGCGCGGCTCGACGCCATCCTGTTCCCCGCGCTCGGCGCGCTCAGGGCGGCGCGCGAGGCGGAGGACGAACGGATCGTGGCCTGGATCGGCGGCCTGACGGAGAAGGCGCTCTCCGGCCGCTTCACCTACATGACCGTGACGGACATGCGCACGGTCTCGCAGCGGCTGGCGCCGGCGCTGGCGCATTTCTTCAACCACCAGACCCACCATCGCGGCCAGGTCCACGCCATGCTGACCGCGCTCGGCCAGCCCTCGCCCGAGCTCGACCTGATCCAGTTCCAGCGCACCGAGACCGGCCGGCCCTTCGCGTGAGAGACGCTTTAGGTGCATCATGTAAATGAAACATTCCGCGAACATTGCCCAAAGCACGCGTGTGCGACCTGTGGATAACCGTCTCTCAAAGTTAGTTGTTCTAATAGGAATTACAATAGATTACGGGAATCCATCCACAGATCTCGCACGAAAACCGCTGCGATGAATGTTGTCTCGGACTTGCATCAGCAGGCAATTCGGCGGACAAGAAGTAATCGGCCCCGTTGGTCCTCATGAGATTTCTCAATGAAGGACTCTGCCGATGCCAAAGCGCCCTCAAAAACGTCCTCATCTACCGGGTGACCCGCCTCCTTCCCGCTCGGACGCGGCTACCATGCGCTGGGGGGCGCTAAAAATTTCCATTGGAAGTTTCGTTACGTACTGCATTTATAAATTCGTCGATTATTTTTTTGCTCATTTGGATACATGGTTCTAATCGAATCATATGATCTAATCGAATTTCTTATGCAGTAATTCTGATGACTTTACTGTCCTTATCTATAAAGCTCTATTTATTGGTGCAAGCCTTCGTAAACCATGCGTGCCGTCGCGCCGGAACGAAGGTCCGGCGCTGCGCGTAGGTCTGGCAAGGCGGCCATGCCAGCCGCTCCAAACAGCTTCAGATGGAGAAGACCATGAACGCGCGCAAACTCGCGGCTGCGCTCGCCAGCAGCGCATTTTTCATCGCCCTGCCCCTCGCCCACGCCCAGAGCGTCGATGCCGACGTCTCGATCGGCGGAGGGAGCGGCCTGTCCGCCGACGTCACGACCGGCGGCGGCACCACCGCGGATGCCGACGTCAGCCTCGGCACGAACGGCATTGGCCTGACCGACGGCGTCGATGCCGGCGCCACGGCTTCCATCGGCGGCACGGGCGGCACCGCGGCCGGGCTGAGCGTCGGCACCGGCAGCGGAACCTCGGCCGGCGTCGGCATCGGCCTCGGAACCGGCGGCGCTGCCGGCGCCGCGCCGGGCACCGGCACGGCGGGCGGCGGCACCGGGACCGGCGGCACCGGCAGCGAGACGTTCGACCCGGCCGGCATGGTGGCGGGCATGTCGGAATCGCAGATCCAGAGCTACCGGCGCACCTGCGCCGACGTGACCGCGCAGCGCGCGGGCTTCGACAAGAACCTGATCGCGCTGTGCGAGATGATCCAGTCGGCCTCGCGCTAGGTTCCACCGGCATTCAAGGAGGCGGCCGGCCATCGCCGGCCGCCTTCGTATGCGCGCATCCCGGTTTCTGGACAAGCGCCGGCGGAACTGGCAGGAAGCGCCCCGAACCAAGACCAGCCTGCGGACGCGATCGTGCTTCGGACACTCTTCATCCTGCTCATCCTGGCGGGCGCGGCCCTCGGCATCGCCTATCCGCTCGCGGCAGGCAGGCTCAGCGGCTACACGATCGGCGTGAGGCGGGTCTACGACCGCGCGGCAGGCTATGCGCCGGCCGAGGCGAGCCTTGCGCCCTCCGACGCGCCGGTGACGGTGAGCCTCGACGTGGCGACGAAGGGGCCGGTCCGGTTCGACGGCGGCACGCTGCTGACGCTGACCGCCGACACCGAGGGCAAGACCGTGCTGGCGCGCACGCTCGACTTCACCGACGCGGTCGAGACGGTCATCAACCCGCAGTCCGGCATGCGCGTCTACCACGAGAAGGCCGGCAGGATCTCCGAGGTCGCGGGCGACCGCTACGTCTTCACCATCGGTCCCGGCGACACGCCGAGCGACGCGGTCGAGACGGTCGACCTGAAGGTGGAGGCCGGCGCCTTCGACCTCGACCCGCGCACCACGCCGGCCGGCTACGTGCTGATGGCGGTGGGGCTGGTGGGGCTGATCGCCAGCTTCGGCCGCAAGCGGCCCAAGAACCCGAACTCCAGCGAGCCGCAGCGCAAATGGGGCCGCGAGTAGACGCCCCTATTACGCCGGTCAGATCTCGCCGAAATCCCCTCCCCGGCCCTTGCCGGAGGCGAAGCGGCGGGCGCCTTCGACGCCCTCGCTCCCGAACGCGCGACTGCTCTTCCATTCCGACGCGAGCGCGCGCGGCATGTCGAGCGACCATTGGCGCAGGGCGGAGGCCCTGTCGGCGCGCAGGCAGGCCTGCGGGAAGCGGGCGATCTCGCGGGCGAGCTCCAGCGCCGTATCGAGGGCCTCGCCCTCGGCGCAGACGCGGTTCGCCAGCCCGATCGACAGGCACTCGGCGGCCTCGACCTTGCGGCCGGTGAGGATCAGGTCCATGGCGCGGCCGTGGCCGACGATGCGCGGCAGGCGCACCGTGCCGCCGTCGATCAGCGGCACGCCCCAGCGGCGGCAGTAGACGCCCATATAGGCGCCCTCCTCCATCACCCGCATGTCGCACCACAGCGCCAGCTCCATGCCGCCGGCCACCGCCGGGCCGGCGATCGCGGCGATGACGGGCTTGGACAGCGTCAGCCGCGTCGGACCCATCGGCCCCTTGCGCGGGCGATCGTCGGTGCCGTCGAAGGAGGGGTCGAGGTCGTGCTCGGCGAACCACGCCTCGCCGACCGCGCCGGACGCCGCATGGGCGAGGTCGAAGCCGGCGCAGAAGGCGCCGCCGGCGCCGGTCAGCACCGCCACCTTGCGGGCCGGATCGCGGTCGAAGGCGACGAAGGCGCTGAACAGCGCGTCGGCGGTCGCCGTGTCGACGGCGTTGCGAAGCTGCGGCCTGTCGATGGTGACGACGGTGATCTCGCCGTCGCTGTCGGTCCTGATGGTCATGCCTGCCTCTCGCGCCGGTGCCGGAAGCGGCAAGCCTAACCCAAAAAGGCGGAGCCGTCAGTCGGCGACGCCGGCCTCGTATTCGGCCGACATGGTCAGCCAGCTTTCCTCGTGGCGCGAGAGCGTGGCGGCCAGCTCGGCGCGCTCCTTGGACAACTGGGTGACGCCCCTTGGGTCGCTGTCGTAGAGCTTCGGATCCTCGAGTTGCGCGTCGATGGCGTCGAGGCGCTTGCGCGTGCGCTCGATCAGGCCCTCGGTCGCCTTGATCTGCTTGGCCAGCGGCTCCAGCGCGGCGCGGCGCTGCGCGGCCTCGCGGCGGCGCTCGGCCTTGGACGCCTTGTCGGCCTCGCGCTTCTCGCGCCGGTCGCCGCTCTGGCCGGTGACGAGCTGGCGGTAGTCGTCGAGATCGCCGTCATAGGGCGCGACGTGGCCGTCCTTGACCAGCCACAGCCGGTCGGCGGTCGCCTCCAGCAGGTGGCGGTCGTGCGAGATCAGGATCACGGCGCCAGGAAAGTCGTTGAGCGCATGGATCAGCGCCTCGCGGCTGTCGATGTCGAGATGGTTGGTCGGCTCGTCGAGGATGAACAGGTTCGGCCCCTCGAACGAGGCCAGCCCCATCAGGAGCCGCGCCTTCTCGCCGCCGGAGAGGTCCTTGGCGGCCGTGTTCATCTTCTCCGTCGCCAGGCCGAAGCGGGCGACGCGGGCGCGCACCTTCGATTCGGGCGCGTCCGGCATCAGGCGCCGCACATGCTCGTAGGCGTTCTCCTCGGGGCGGAGATCGTCGAGCTGGTGCTGGGCGAAGATCGCGACCTTGAGGCCCGGCGCCACCGTCATCGTGCCCGCCTCGGGCTTGAGCCGGCCGGCGAGCAGCTTGGCGAAGGTCGACTTGCCGTTGCCGTTGGCGCCGAGCAGCGCGATGCGGTCGTCGGCATCGATGCGCAGCGTCATCTTCCTGAGGATCGGACTGCCGGGCTGGTAGCCGACCGAGACGCCTTCGAGCGCGACGATCGGCGAGGCGACCGTCTTGACCGGCTCCGGGAAGGAGAAGGGCTGGACCGAATCCTCGATCATCGCGGCGATCGGCTTCATCTTCTCCAGCGCCTTGATGCGCGACTGCGCCTGACGCGCCTTGGACGCCTTGGCGCGGAAGCGGTCGACGAAGGACTGCAGGTGTTTTCGCGCCGCCTCCTGCTTGACCCTGCCCTTTTCCTGCAATTCGAGCTGCTCGGCGCGCTGGCGCTCGAACTGGTCGTAGCCGCCGCGCCAGAAGGTCAGCTTCTTCTGGTCGAGATGCACGATGGAGTTGACCGCGCGGTTGAGCAGGTCGCGGTCATGGCTGATGAGCAGCACCGTGTGCGGGTATTTCGAGACGTAGTTCTCCAGCCACAGCGTGCCTTCGAGGTCCAGATAGTTGGTCGGCTCGTCGAGCAGCAGCAAATCGGGGCGCGAGAACAGCACGGCCGCGAGCGCCACGCGCATGCGCCAGCCGCCGGAAAAGCTGGAGGCCGGGCGCTTCTGCGCCTCGTCGTCGAAGCCCAGCCCGGCGAGGATGGTGGCCGCGCGCGCCTCGGCGGTATGCGCGTCGATGTCGGCCAGCCGGATGTGGATCTCGGCGATGCGGGCGGGATCGGTCGCCGTCTGCTCCTCGGCCAGCAGCGCGGCGCGCTCCAGGTCGGCCTTGAGCACGATCTCGATCAGCGGCTCCTCGGTGCCGGGCGCCTCCTGCGCGACCTGGCCGATGCGCGTGCTCTTCGGGATGTAGATCGACCCCGTCTCGGACGGCAGGTCGCCGGTGATCGCCTTGAACAGCGTGGTCTTGCCGGTGCCGTTGCGGCCGACGAGGCCCGCCTTGGCGCCGGTGGGCAGCGCCAGCGAGGCGTGGTCGAGGAGCAGGCGTCCGGCGACGCGGAGCGAAAGGTCGTTGATGGTCAGCATGGCGCGGCGTTAATGGCGGAGGCGGGCCGGAGGCGCAAGGGGCTCGATGGCCGCGCCCGAGCCGGCGCGCGGCCGGTTGACAAACCCATAACCATGTGGCTATGGATAATCCATAACCGTATGGTGATGATTTCACGATGAACGAGCGGACCGACGCGATCTTCAGCGCCCTTGCCGACCCGACGCGACGCGCCATCTTCGAGAGGCTGTCGCGGGCGGGCGAGCAGAACGTGCGCGTGCTGACCGAGCAGGCCGGCATCTCGCAGCCGGCCGTCTCCAAGCATCTCGGCGTGCTCAAGGCGGCGGGGCTGGTCGCCGACCGGCGCGACGGCCGCCAGACGCATTACCGCGCGCGGCCGCGCGCGCTGGCGCCGCTGGTCGACTGGACGAGCGAGATGGCCGGGTTCTGGGAGAGCCGGTTCGACGACCTCGAGGACCTGCTGAAGAGGATGGACCAGTGAACGAGAAGCCGCAGACGCTCTCCGTCGTCGTCGAGCGTGACTTCGCCCACCCGCCCGAGAAGGTCTGGCGCGCGCTGACGCAACCGCACCTGATCGAGGAATGGCTGATGAAGAACGATTTCAGGCCGCAGGTCGGCCACCGCTTCAATTTGCGCGGCGAATGGGGCGGCGTGCTCGCCTGCGAGGTCAGGCAGATCGAGCCGCACGAATCGCTGACCTATAGCTGGAACTTCGCGCACGAGGACCCGGCCTACGACCTCGCCAGCACCGTGACCTTCACGCTGACCCGCACCGCCACGGGTACGCATCTGCGCATGGAGCAGACGGGCTTCCGGCCGGACCAGAAGCAGGCCTATGGCGGCGCCAAGGTGGGCTGGCGGCAGTTCCTCGCGCGGCTCGACGAGCTGCTGGCGAAGGTGGAGTGAACAGCGCCCAGCGGCGCGTGCACGCATGAACGGAGTTTTGCGAACATGAATTTCTGGATGCGCCAGACCCATCGCTGGCTGTCGGTCGTCTTCACGCTGACGGTTCTCGCCAACTTCGTCGCGATGGCCTTCGGGGAGCCGCCGGCATGGATCGTCTATTCGCCGCTGCCGTTCCTCTTCCTGCAGCTCTTCACCGGGCTGTATCTCTTCGCGCTGCCCTATTTCGCGGGAAGGCGGCGCGCGACCGGGACCGCGTAACGCCCGGGACGACACAAGGAAGGAACGATGGAACAGACGCAATCCGAACTGATCGACGCCAAGATCGCCGGGCTCGGCGGCTGGCGCGGCGAGATGCTGGCGCGGCTGCGCGAGGCGATCCGGCAGGCCGACCCGGAGGTGGTCGAGACGGTCAAGTGGCGCAAGGCATCGAACCCGCTCGGCGTGCCGGTGTGGGAGCACGACGGCATCATCTGCACGGGCGAGACCTACAAGGACAAGGTGAAGCTGACCTTCGCGCAGGGCGCGGCGCTGGACGACCCGGCCGGCCTGTTCAACTCCAGCCTCGACGGCGGCACCCGCCGCGCCATCGACTTTTTCGAGGGCGCGAAGGTGGACGCGGCGGCGCTGAAGGCGCTGGCGCGCGCGGCGGTGGCGCTCAACAGGGCCAAGGCCGCGCCGAAGAAGCGGGCGAAGGGCTGATGGCGCGCGCTCCAGCCGGACCGAAGGCCGGCGGCAAGCCGGTCAGGCTGCTCTCGGGCGGCAATCCGCAGATCGCCAAGGGCGGCGGGGACGGCCCGGTGCAGGCCTATATCGAGGCGATGCCCGACTGGCGGCGCGACGTCGGCCGCCGCCTCGACGCGATCATCGTGCGGGCGCTGCCGCAGGTGACGAAGGCCGTGAAGTGGAACTCGCCCTTCTACGGGGTCGAGGGCAACGGCTGGTTCCTCTCCTTCCACACCTTCACCAGCTACGTGAAGGTTACGTTCTTCCGGGGCGCGGCCCTGACACCGCCGCCGCCCGGCGCGAGCAAGCATCCCGACGTGCGCTATCTCGACATCCGCAGGGACGACGCGCTCGACGAGGCGCAGTTCGCCGACTGGGTCCGGCAGGCGGCCGCCCTGCCCGGCTATCTCGCGCCGGGGAAGTGACCGATCAACCGGGGTACGGACACAATGACCGAAACGAAATCGATCGTCGTCGAACGCGCGATGCCGCACAGCGCCGAGAAGATCTGGCGGGCGCTGACCACCTCGCATCTGATCGCCGAATGGCTGATGGAGAACGATTTCCAGCCCGCCGTCGGCCACCGCTTCACCTTTCGCACGCGGCCGGGACCGGGCTGGTCGGGCGTGATCAATTGCGAGGTGCTGGAGGTCGAGGCGCCCCACAGGCTCCGCTACCGCTGGGGCGACGGGTCCGAATCCGACAGCGGGCTGAGCACGGTGGTGACATGGACGCTGACGCCGCAGGGCGACGGCACGCATGTGCGTATGGAACAGGCCGGCTTCCGCCCGCAGGACGAACGCGGCTATGTCGGCATGGGCAGCGGCTGGCCCCGCATCGTCGACAAGCTGGGCGAGATCGCGGGGCGGGTGGAAGATAGCTGAACGAGCTAGAGCGGGCCGGCGTCCGGCAGCCTCAGGCGGCAGAACTCCGTTTCGCGGCCGCCTTCCCTGCCTTCGCCGCAGTCTTCCGCCTCGCCGCGGGCCGCTTCGCCTTGGCAGGCGCCTTGGACGTATCCTTCCCGGGCACGAAGCTGACGCGCAGGCGGGTTCCGGTGGCTTCAGCGAAACGCTGTAGCGTGCGGGTCGACGGCATGGAGCGGCCGCTTTCGAGGCGGGCGATCGCCGCCTGGGTGGTTCCCATCGCCTTCGCCACCTGCTCCTGCGTCATGTCGGCATGGGCGCGAGCCCGGATCAGCGCCTCGGCGAGCGCGAACTCCTCCTCAAGCGCGTCGTAGGCGGCGACATACTCAGGGTCTTTCCGCCACTCTTCGAATATTTCGGAGACGGGTATGTATTCTCGGCTCATCGGCAGGTCGCACCCAGCCTCATTCGTTCACGAGGGCTTCGCAATCGCGTCGTCTGCAGCATGTCATTGTTACACCTGCCGGCCAAGCATCTACGGGTTCGTGCCACCCGGACGTCGACTTCCCCCACTCCGTCGCCGCTTCGCGGCGCCACCTCTCCCCCACTTCGTGGGTAGAGGAAGGGCGTCAAGGCTTGCCGGCTGTCCTCTCCCCCGTCGATCGGGGGAGAGGTGGCATGCGAAGCATGACGGAGTGGGGGTCGACCAGCAGCCACCGATTTGGAGCCGAAGCACCCATCTCAGGCCTTGCGTTCCCAGCGCTTGTCGGGGCCTTGCTGCCAGTAGGTGACGGCGTGGCCGGCGGATTTGAGATCCTTCCAGTGGCGGCGGGCGGATTCGAGCTGGAGCTGGTCGTGGCCGTCGAAGAGGAAGACGGCGCGCTCGTAGCCGTCGAGCGGCGGCGGCTCGGCGCCGTCGACCATGAAGCGGATCGCGGCGCCGTTCGGATTTGCGTCGGTGACGGTGAGCAGCACCGGCTGGTCGGCGGCGTGCGGCTCGCGGTCGGTGCCGTGGGCGAGGAAGGAATCGTCGCGGAACGTCCACAGATGCTGGTCGAGCGCGTCGCGGCGCTCCTCGCTGCCCACCTGCACGACGGCGCGCCAGCCGCGCGCCACGGAGCGCTCGAGCAGGCCCGGCAGCGCCTCCTCGAGCGTCGATTCGGTGAGGTGGTAGAACAGCACTTCGGCCAAGCGGCTCAGCCCTCGTAGTTGTCGCGCACCAGCCGGTCGAGAAGGCGCACGCCGAAGCCGGAGGCCCAGCCCTGGCTGATCTCGGTGGCCGGCGAGCCCATGGCGGTGCCGGCGATGTCGAGATGCGCCCAGGCGGTGTCCTTGACGAAGCGCTGGAGGAACTGCGCGGCGGTGATCGAGCCGCCGTAGCGGCCGCCTATGTTCTTCATGTCGGCGTTCTTGGAATCGATCAGCTTGTCGTATTCGGGCCCGAGCGGCAGGCGCCAGACGCGCTCCTGCGTGGCGAGGCCGGCGGCGAGCAGGCGGCCGGCGAGCTCGTCATTGTTGGAGAACAGGCCGGCATGATGCTGGCCGAGCGCGACCATGACGGCGCCGGTCAGCGTCGCGAGGTCGATGGCGAAGGCCGGCTTGAAGCGGTCGATGCAGTACCAGATGGCGTCGGCGAGCACGAGGCGGCCTTCGGCGTCGGTGTTGAGCACCTCGATGGTCTGGCCGGACATGGAGGTGACGATGTCGCCGGGACGCTGCGCGTTGCCGTCGACCATGTTCTCGACGAGGCCGATGACGCCGATCGCATTGACGGTCGCCTTGCGGGCGGCGAGCGCGTGCATCAGGCCGGTGACAGCGGCGGCGCCGCCCATGTCGCCCTTCATGTCCTCCATGCCGGAGGCCGGCTTCATCGAGTTGCCGCCGGTGTCGAAGACGACGCCCTTGCCAACGAAGGCGACGGGGCGCCGGTTGCGCGGCGCGCCGTTCCACTGCATGACGGCGAGCCGCGGCGGGCGGACGGAGCCCTGGGCGACGCCGAGCAGCGCGCCCATGCCGAGCTTCTTCATCTCCTTCTCGGTCAGGATCTCGACCTTGACACCGAGCCTGCCGAGCTCGCGGGCGCGCTCGGCGAACTCGAGCGGGCCGAGCAGGTTGGCCGGCTCGTTGACGAGGTCGCGCGCCAGCAGCACGCCCTCGGCCACGGCCTGCGCCGCGGCGAACTCCTTCTTCGCGGCGGTCGCGGCGGCGGCGACGATGGTCAC
Source organism: Hyphomicrobiales bacterium (assembly GCA_017305835.1). Classification (GTDB taxonomy): domain Bacteria; phylum Pseudomonadota; class Alphaproteobacteria; order Rhizobiales; family Rhizobiaceae; genus RCIO01. Next base: position 17,337 of record JAFKJY010000062.1, on the reverse strand, counting down.
GGCGACCTTTCCGGCGGCGCCGTTGGCGTCGTCCTCGCCCTTCTTCGTCTTGTAGCGGTCGAAGGAATAGGCCCGCAGCAGCATGCCGAACGCGAAATCGGCCGCCTCGCGCGCGCCGATCTCGATGCCCGGCACGTCGAGGAAGACGGTCGCCTTGCGCGCCTTGCCGAGCTGGCCGGCGGCTGCACCGCCCAGCCGCGCCCAGCCGTCGGGCTGCGGCGAGGCGGGATCGCCGACGCCGACGACCGCGATGCGGTCGGAAGGAGAGCCCTGCGCGGCGACGATCTCGGTCGTCGCGCGCGCCTTGCCGCGGAAGCCGGAGATGCGGAAGGCCCGCGCCAGCACGCCGGAGGGGTCGACGGCCTGCGCCGCCGCGCCGAGGCGGCCGCCGTCGGCGGCGAGCAGGACGGAGAGCTCGTCGGACGGTTTGGCGGAGCGGGCGAAGCTGATTTCGATGGTCCTGGACATGACGACTCCGGATGGAATACCGGCCGCGGGAGCGGCGGAGACAACGGCGGAGCGGCCCGCGCGCATGGGGAGCCGCCTGCGGCAGGCCTACACCAAGGCCGGTGGCCGGGCAAACGGGTTGCGCCCGGCGGCCGCCGAAAGTTAGGGATCGCCGCGCATGACGGCCGAGTCGCCTTGCCGTTTACTGTTGGTTAAGGCTGCTCATTGGGCCAATATTAGCCATTCTCTCATCATATGAACGGGGGCGAAGATGGTGGCCGGACCGCGAAAGCCGCAGTGCCCGGCATGGCCGCCGGCAGATATTTCGTGCATGGCGGCCGGACCGGAATGAAGCTGATCGAACGGTACATTTTCCGCAGGGTGTTCGCGCTGACCATGTCGGCGCTGCTGGTGGCCACCGGCATCCTGCTGACGACCCAGCTCCTCGTGCATGTCGACATGGTGACGCGCTCGGCCGACGCTGCCGCCAATTTCGGCGTGCTGGCGGTGACGCTGGTGCCGACGATCGCGCTGCTGGTCGCGCCCTTCGCGCTGCTGATCGGGGCGATCCGCACGCTCAACACGATGAACAACGATTCGGAGCTGGCCGTGCTCGAGGCGGCAGGCCGCGCGCCGGCCGCGACGGCGAAGCCGATCATCGTGCTGGCCGCGCTGATGACGCTCGCCAGCCTCGCCGCCTCCCACACGGTCGAGCCCTGGGCCAACCGCAAGATGCAGGACACGATTGCCCAGGCGAGCGCCGACCTGATCCGCTCGGCCGTCCAGTCCGGCTCGTTCGTGAAGGTGAGCAGCGGCCTGTTCATCCAGATCGGCAAGGAGCTGCCGAGCGGCGAATACGGCCAGATCGTCATCGTCGACACGCGCGACGCCACGACCGAGGTCATCTACTACGCCAAGCGCGGCACGCTGGCCGAGAGCGAGGGCGTGACGCTGTTCGTGCTCGCCGACGGCGAGGTCCACCGCCGCAACAGCAACGACCGCTCGGTGTCGATCATCTCGTTCGCCACTACAGCGCTCGACTTCTCGCAATTCCTCGGCCAGAGCGCGCGCGGCTACCGGCCCGAGGAGCTGCCGACGGGCTTCCTGCTGTCGCCGCCGGCCGACGACCCGCTGGCCGCGCGCGAGCCGGCCGAGATCCGCCGCGAGCTCAACCGGCGCTTCTCCGAATGGCTCTACCCGCTCGCCTTCGGGCTGATCGCGGCCTATTTCGTCGGCACAGCCCAGTCGAGCCGGCAGCAGCAGCCGCTGCACATCGTCACCGGCGCGCTGCTGGCGCTGGGGCTGCGGGCGGTCGGCTTCTTCACCATCGCGGGCTCGGGCGAGAACCCGGCGCTCGCGGCGCTGGCCTATCTCGTACCGCTGGCGGCGATCGCCGTGTTCGGCGCGCTCATCCTCGGCAGCCGGGCGATGCCGGTGCCGAAGGCATTCGCCGAGGGGCTGTCGACGATCGGCGGCGGGATCGCCGGGGTGCTTCCCGGCACGCGCAGGGCCAGCGGATCGCAGCGGCGCGACGGGGGCGGCCGGCCATGATGTCGACGCTGTCGCGCTACCTGTTCCGTCGCCACCTGATGATGGTCGTTCAGGTGATGGCGGCCATCGTGGTGGTCGCCTATCTCGTCGACTTCACCGAATTTGCGCGCCGGGCCGGCGGCTGGCCTTCCTACACGGTCGCCAAGGGCCTCTACCTGTCGGCCATGCGCATGCCGATGATCGCCATGCTGGTCTGGCCCTTCGTCGCCCTGCTCGCGGCGATCGGCGTGCTGATGTCGCTCAACCGCCGCTACGAGCTGGTCGTGGCGCGCTCGGTCGGCGTCTCGGCCTGGCAGTTCCTGGCGCCGCTGTGCCTTGCCAGCTTCCTCGTCGGCACGGTCGCCGTCACCGTCGTCAACCCGGTCGCGGCGTGGTCGCTCAGCGCGGTCGAGGAGTTGGAGATGACCTTTCGCGGCTGGGCGCCCGACCGCTCGGACGAGCTCGCCGTGCCGTGGTTCAGCCAGGATGCCGGCGACGGCGGCATCACCATCATCGGCGCCGACCGCACCGCCCGCCACGGCCAGCTTCTCGGCGACGCGGTGTTCCTGCAGGTCGACGCCGGCGGCAACCTCGTGGAGCGGTACGACGCGCGCACGGCGACGCTGGAGGCCGGGCACTGGCACCTGGAGGACGTGCGCAGGACCTTCGGCGACCGCCAGAAGGAGGTGCTGGAGGCGGCCGACCTGCCCACCGAGCTGCGGCCGGAGTTCGTCGAGCAGCAGCTCGCAGCACCCCAGGCGACCTCGGTCTACGAGCTTCCGGGCAAGGTCCGGGTGGCGCGCGCGCTGGGTCTCCAGCCGAACCGATTCGCGATGCAATTCCATTCACTTATGGCGCTGCCGATGCTGATGGTGGCGATGACGCTGATCGCGGCCACCGTATCGCTGCGCTTTGCCCGCATGGGCCAGTCGGCGTCGGTGATTCTGGGTGGCATCCTCGCCGGCTTTCTGCTTTATGTCGCGTTGGTCGTCTTCACGGCGTTCGGTAACGTGGGGTTCATCCCGCCGGTGTTAGCCGCCTGGGTGCCTGTTGTGGTAGCTATGTTCTTCGGGGTGACTTTCCTGTTGCACAGGGAGGACGGTTAGTGGGGGTGGGAGCGGCGAGCCGTCGAGCGGCCGCGTTGCCGGTGCGCCTAGCAGGCGCGGCGGCGCTTGCGCTCGCGCTCGCCGGCGGCATCGCCGCCATGCTGCCGCAGCAAGCCGAAGCCGCCACCGTCGCCAATGACGGGCAGATGCTGCTCGAAGCCGACACGCTCACTTACGACAACGACGTCGAGACCGTGACCGCGGCCGGCAACGTGCGCATCGACTACAAGGGCACCCGCCTCGTCGCCCGCAAGGTGATCTTCAACCGCAAGACCTCGCGGCTGGTCGCCTCCGGCGACGTCGAGATCGTCGACAAGGACGGCAACCGCAGCTTCGCCGACGAGATCGACGTGACCGACGACCTCGCCGTGGGCTTCGCCAACGCGCTGCGCATCGAGACGAACCAGCAGACCTATTTCGCGGCCGAGAGCGCGGAGCGGCAGGAAGGCAACGTCACCACCTTCAACACCGGCGTCTACACGGCCTGCAAGCCCTGCGAGGACAAGCCGGACAAGCCGCCGGTCTGGCGCGTCAAGGCGACCAAGATCATCTGGAAGGGCAAGGAAAAGACGATCCGCTTCGTCAATCCGCGCCTCGAGCTGTTCGGCTTCCCGATCGCCTGGTTCCCGGTGCTCGAAGTGCCGGACCACACGGTCAAGCGCAAGTCGGGCTTCCTGTTCCCCAATTTCCGCTTCGGCAGCAATCTCGGCTTCGGCGTCGCGGTTCCCTACTACTGGGCGCTGTCGCCGACCTACGACCTGACGACGACCGTCACCGGCTTCACGCAGCAGGGCTTCCTGACCGAGGCGGAGTGGCGGCAGCGCTTCAACAACGGCAGCTACAGCATCCACGCGGCGGGCATCTACCAGTTCAACCCCGGCGCCTTCTCGGCCGGCACGGTGGACGCCAACCAGACGCTGCGCGGCATGATCGGCACCAAGGGCGAGTTCCGCATCAACCCGCGCTGGACGTTCGGCTGGGACGTCATGGTGCAGAGCGACAAGAACTTCGCCTACACCTACGGGCTCGGCGGCTTCAACGCCTACGACCGCAGGGACGAGATCTATCTGACCGGCCTCAACGACCGGAACTATTTCGACCTCAGGCTGAACCGCTTCACCGTGCAGGAAAGCAATCCGGGGGCGGGCGATTCGGAGCTGCAGCCCTGGCTGCTGCCGGGCTTCGACTACACCTACATACCCGACGCGCCGGTGGCCGGCGGCGAGCTGACGCTCAACGTCAACGCGCAGAACATCTACCGTCCGAACCTGTCGACGCTGCCGACGGCGCTGATCGCCGGCACCAACATCCCCGGCGTGGCAGGCGCGACCGGGCGGCTGACGGCCGAGGCCGAGTGGAAGCGCAGCATCATCGCCCCCGGCGGGCTGGTGGTGACGCCGCTGCTGGCGCTGCGCGGCGACGCGATCTACGCCAACCTGTCGCCGGCGACGACGGCGGCCATCTCCGGCGTGACGATCGGCGGCGCGCCGGTGCCGAGCAACCTGCGCTCGACCTACTGGCGCTACATGGCGACGGCCGGGCTGGAGGCGCGCTGGCCGCTGCTGCTGTCGACGGCGAATTCGAGCCATGTGATCGAGCCGATCGCGCAGGTGTTCGCGCGGCCCGACGCGCCCTACGCCACCACGCTCGGCATCCCCAACGAGGATGCCCAGAGCATGGTGTTCGACGCCACCACGCTGTTCGAGCGCGACAAGTTCTCCGGCTACGACGTGATCGAGGGCGGCGTGCGGGCCAATCTCGGCTTCCGCTATTCGGGCACGCTGCCCGGCGGGTGGACCACGCATGCGGTGGCCGGCCAGTCCTTCCAGCTCGCCGGGCTGAACCCGTTCGGCGCGCCCAACCTCGTCAATGCGGGCGCGTTCTCGGGCTTGGAGACGGCCTCCTCCGACTATGTCGGACTGGTCGGCGTGACGAGCCCGAACGGCGTCTCGCTGTCGACCGGCGCGCGGCTGGACGAGACGACGCTGGAGCTGCGCCGCCTCGACGTGCGCGCCGGCGCCACGCTCGGCCCGGTCTCGGTCAGCACCAGCTACGCCTTCATCCAGAAGCAGCCGCTCTACGGCTACGCCGCCGACCGCCACCAGGTGACGCTCGGCGCCTCGGCGCGGGTGGTCGAGAACTGGCGGCTGTTCGGCTCGGGCACCTACGACTTCGTGGCCGGCACGCTGCTGCAGGATTCGATCGGCTTCGCCTATGACGACGAGTGCTTCTCGTTCTCCTTCACCGCGTCGCAGTCGCGCAACACCACCGGCACGTCGACCAGCAACTCGTTCGGGTTCAACCTGTCGCTGCGCACGATCGGCGATTTCGGGCAGAGCTCGAGCGGCCTCGGCCTGTAGCCGCATGAGCGGACACCGTTTCGCCCCATAGCTGGGGCATGGACGTTTGGCGCGGCTTCTGCCAGCATCGGGAAAACGGGAAACTCGGCATGAAATCAGGGATGAAACGGCTGTTGTGCGCGGGCGCCATGCTGCTGGCCGTGCTCCTGCCGGCCGCGGGCGGCATGCAGGCCGCTTCCGCGAGCGAGATCAAGTACATCGTCAACGGGGCGCCGATCACCAGCTTCGACATCCAGAGGCGCGCCGCCTTCCTCAAGCTGCAGCGCCGCGGCGGCGCCAATGCCGGCGACGAGATGGTCAACCAGGTGCTGCATCTTCAGGAAATGAAGAAACTGAAGATCAACGTCAGCGACCAGCAGGTCAACGACGCCTACAAGAACTTCGCCACCTCCAACAAGCTCACCATCCAGCAGCTCGATTCGATCCTCGCCCAGTCGGGCGTGTCGACCGAGCATTTCAAGGACTACATCCGCGCCCAGATCGGCTGGAACCAGGCGCTGGCGCTGCGGGCGCGCTCGTCCGGCACGAACGAGCAGGACGCCATCCGGCAGATGATGAAGAGCGGCCAGGAGCCGAGCACCACGGAATACGTGCTGCAGCAGGTGATCTTCGTGGTGCCCGACCGCGACCGCGGCAAGCTGCTGGCCAAGCGCAAGCGCGAGGCCCAGCAGGTGCGCGACCATTTCGGGAGCTGCGAGACCTCGCGCGACCAGGTGAAGGGCATGATCGACGTGACCGTGCGCAATCTCGGCCGCGTGCTGGAGCCCGAGCTGCCGCCGGACTGGGCCGAGCTGGTCAAGGCCGCCAAGCAGGGCGGCGTCACCAAGGTGCGCGAGACGCCGCGCGGTGTCGAGTTCATCGCCATCTGCTCGACGCGCACGGCCAGCGACGACAAGGTCGCGCAGCTCGTGTTCGAGCAGCAGCAGGCCAAGGAAGGCAAGAACTCGACCGAGGAGCTGAGCAAGACCTACACGGAAGAGCTCCGCTCCAAGTCGCAGATCGCCAAGCGCTGAGGCGCGGCGCCCTTTCCCTGACCCCGAGCGAGGCGAAGCGATTTCGCCTCGCACCGGAACGCGCCGTTCCGGCCACATTTCCAGACCCGAACCGCTACACACTTTGCCGGAAATGCGCTGTTCCGGGCCGCATTTCCGGACGCAAAACCGCTATGCACTTTTGCTGGAAATGCTATTGGCTGCAGGCATGAAGCCCCTCGCCCTCTCCGTCGGCGACCCCTCCGGCGTCGGTCCCGAGCTCGCGGCTGCCGCCTGGCGCGGCCGTGAGGAAAACGCTGTTCCCCCCTTCTTCCTGCTCGCCGACCCGGCGCTGGTCGCCGCCCGAGCCCGGCTGGTGGGCCTCGACGTGCCGATCCGCGAATGCGCGCCGGCGGAAGCCGCCGCGGCCTTTGCGAACGCGCTGCCGGTGGCGCCGCTGGCGCACCGCATGGGCGACACGCCGGGCATCTCCTCGGTCACCAACGCGGCGGGCGTGATCGAGGCGATCGACCGCGCGGTGGACGCCGTGCGCGACGGCGCGGCGAGCGCGGTGGTGACGGCGCCGATCGCCAAGAAGACGCTCTACGACGCCGGCTTCCGTTTCCCCGGCCACACCGAATATCTCGGCCATCTCAGCGCCACGCGGTTCGGTGTCGCGGCGACGCCGGTGATGATGATCGCCGGGCCGGATCTGAGGACCGTGCCGCTGACGATCCACATCGCGCTCTCGGCGGTGCCGGCCGCGATCACGCGCGAGGCGATCCTGACGACCTGCCGCATCGTGGCGGCGGACCTGACCCGCCGTTTCGGGCTGGCGAAGCCACGGCTGGCGGTGGCGGGCCTCAACCCGCATGCCGGCGAGGACGGCTCGATGGGGACCGAGGACCGCGACCTCATCGCGCCGGCGCTCGCGATCCTGCGCGGCGAGGGCATCGACGCGCGCGGGCCGCTGCCGGCCGACACGATGTTCCATGCGCGCGCGCGCGCCGGCTACGACGTGGCGATCTGCATGTATCACGACCAGGCGCTGATCCCGGCCAAGACGCTCGCCTTCGACAGCGCCGTCAACGTGACGCTGGGCCTGCCCTTCATCCGCACCTCGCCCGACCACGGCACCGCCTTCGACATCGCCGGCAAGGGCGTCGCGCGGCCGGACAGCCTGATCGCGGCGCTGAAGATGGCCGGCGAGATGGCGGCGCGGGAGACGGCATGAGCGCCGACGGGCTGCCGCCGCTGCGCGAGGTGATCGAGCGCTTCGGCCTGCGGGCCAAGAAGGAGCTCGGCCAGAACTTCCTGCTCGACCTCAACCTGACCGGCAAGATCGCGCGCGCGGCCGGGCAGCTCGACAGCGCGACCGTCATCGAGGTCGGACCCGGTCCCGGCGGGCTGACGCGGGCGCTGCTGGCGCACGGGACGAAGCGCGTCGTCGCCATCGAGCGCGACCCGCGCTGCCTCGGCGCGCTGGCCGAGATCGCCGCGCACTGGCCGGGGCGTCTGGAGGTCGTCGAGGGCGACGCGCTGAAGACCGACTTCGCCGCGCTCGCGGCGGGGGTCGAGGACGTGCGCATCGTCGCCAACCTGCCCTACAACATCGGCACGCAGCTCCTCGTCAACTGGATCGTCCTGCCCGACTGGCCGCCCTTCTGGAGGCAGCTCACGCTGATGTTCCAGAAGGAGGTGGCGGAACGGATCGTGGCGGCGCCGGGCGAAGAGGCCTATGGGCGGCTCGGCGTGCTCGCCGGCTGGCGCACGCAGGCGAAGATCATGTTCGACGTCCCGCGGCAGGACTTCACGCCGCCGCCCAACGTCACCTCGTCAATGGTGCAGATCGTGCCCCGCGCCGAGCCGCTGCCGGCCGCGCTGCGCTCGCTCGAGCGCGTCACGCAGGCCGCCTTCGGCCAGCGGCGCAAGATGCTGCGGCAGAGCCTCAAGGCGATCGGCGGCGAGGCGCTGCTTTCGGCCGCGAACATAGACGGCACGCGGCGGGCCGAGACGCTGTCGGTGGAAGAGTTCGTGCGGCTGGCGAACGCGCTCTGATCTCACCCGCCGCTGCCGCGCAGGGGCGGCAGGCGCGGCGGGACGGGCGAGGACTGGATCACCGACGTATTCGTCATCGCATACGGGATGATGCGGTCGATCACGCGCTCCAGATCGGCCAGCGAGCGCAGATGCGCGCGGGCGAGGAAGCAGTCCTCGCCGGTGACGCGGTCGCATTCCACGATCTCGGGGATGTCGCGGATGATGCCGGCCACCCGCTCCAGCTCTCCCGGCACGGGCCTTATGCGCAGCCATGCGGCGATCGGCAGGCCGAGGGCGGACGGCGAGACGACCGCGCGATAGCCGGTTATCACGCCTGCTTCCTCCAGCCGGCGCACCCGCTCGGCCACGCTCGGCGCCGACAGCCCGACGGCGCGGGCCAACTCGGCCATCGTCACGCGCGCATCGTCGGAGAGCGCGGCGAGGATGGCGCGGTCGACGGGGTCCAGCCCTTTCCCTTCGCTTCCAATACGTTTCGCCAAATCTTCCTCGCATCCGAAGGCGGGACGGCCGCAATCGCCAGCGGGATCCCATTCATTTCCGGCATGGAAGCTTCGATGATGCCGCCCGTCAAGGAGAATGCGGCATGGAGGTCTCGCGCAGAACCGGGCTCGACGGGGTGGCCGGACGCGTGCCGCCGCACGCGTGGTTCGGCGTCAGCGCCGTCTTCCACTATCTCGGCCCGTCCTTTGCCGTGCTGCTGTTTCCGTCGGTCGGCGTGCTCGGCGTCGCCTGGTTCCGCATCGCCACGGCGGCGCTGGCCTTCGCGGCCTTCAGGGCACCCTGGCGCACCATCCGCGACGCCGACCGGCGCACGCGGCTGCTTCTCGCCAGCCTCGGCCTGTGCCTCGCGGCGATGAACACCTCCTTCTATCTCGCGCTGGAGCGGCTGCCGATGAGCCTCGTCGCGGCGATGGAGTTCGTCGGCACGATCGGGGTGGCGCTCGCCGGCGTGCGGACGGCGCGCAACGCGCTTGCCCTGGCGCTCGCGGTCGCCGGCGTCGTCGCGCTCGCCGACGTGGAATGGGCTTCCGACGCGGCCGGCCTGTGCTGGGCCGCGCTCAACGCGGCGCTGTTTGCCGGCTACATCGTGCTAGGCCACAGGCTGGCGGCGGACGGCGCGGGGCACGGCGTCGCGCGGCTCGGCGCGGCGATGGCGATCGCGCTCGTCGCGCTGATGCCGGTGGGGTTCGCCGAGGCGCTGCGCGCCTTCGGCTCGCCGCTGCTCGTGGCGGCCGGCATCGGCGTCGGCCTGTGCTCCTCGGTGATCCCCTATGTCTGCGACCAGTTCGCCATGGCGCGCCTGCCGCGCGCCTCCTTCGCCCTGCTGCTCGCGCTGCTGCCGGCCGCGGCAACGGCCATCGCCGCGATCGTGCTCGCCCAGATCCCGACATTGCGGGACCTGGCGGGCATCGCCCTCGTCATGGCGGGCGTGGCGCTGCACAGGCCTCGGTGACCGGCAGCGCAGGGCCCTATTGCGGCGGCTTGGCCTCGTCATAGGCGCCGCCGATGAAGACTTCGAGGAAGCGGCGGCTGGAGCGGCGGCCGGATTCCTGCGCCGCGTCGTAGTTGGCGTAGGCCTGCTGGCGCTGCCTGAAGACTTCAAACGCGCGGCGGGCATAGGGCATGGCGGCGGCGGTCGAGCCGGTCTTGTCGACCACCATGCGCACGGCCGTCGCCAGCGCGTATTCGGCGTTCTGCAACGCCGCGTCGGGCAGGTCGGCATAGGCGGTCGCCGCCTTCAGCACCGCCTCGCCGTCGGGGCCGGCCGGATCGCCGTCACCGGCCTGCAGCTTCGCCACCGCGCTGTAGAAGCGGGACAGCGCGGCGTTGCGGGCGTCGCCCGAGGCGAGCGCCTGGGCCTCGGCGTCGGCAAACGTCTTCTGCGCGCCGGCGAAATCGTCGCGGCCGAGCGCAAGCGCGGCACGCTGCGACAAGAGCAGGAAACGGTTGTCGGGGCTGGTGGCGAACTCCTCCGCCGTGTCGAGCGCGGCGGCGGAAAGCTCGATCTGCCCGGCCGCGGAGGCAAGGCCGGCGATCTGGCTGAAGACCGACCACGGCACGTTCCACGTGTTGCGGTCGTCGCGGATCGCGGCCAGCAGTTGCGCCTTCGACTTCCCGTCCCACGGCTCGCCGGCCAGCAGGTCGGCGGCGCGGCGCAGCGCCGTCATGGCGAGCGCGCCGCGCCCCTCGAACGCATAGGCCGTGCCGAGGATCATCTGGGCGCGGGCGTTCTGGAAGGCGACGCTCGCCTTCTCCAGATTGGTGCCTTCGGGCAGCATGCCGCGCGAGGCGAGCATGATCGCGCTCTGCGTGTCCTGCCTGTCGTAGGCGTCCTGCGCCTTGTTCAGGAGATCGACCGAAAGCTGGACGGCCGAGGGCAGGCTGGCGCCGCCGGCGCCCGCCGCCTCCGCCCATCCCTTCGCAGCGGCCTCCAGATCGGTGCGGTTCTTCTCGCCGAAGCGCTCGCCCATCCAGACGGCGGTAATCGTCACCGAATCGATCGCCTCCTGGTAGCGGCCGAGTTCGGCCAGCGCGTAGGCGCGCGAAACGAGCAGCGAGTTCTTCATGTCCTCGTCGGGCTGCGGCGCATTGACCAGCAGCGCCAGCCCCTCGTCGGCGAGCTGCAGCGCGAAGGCCGGGTTGCCGTCGTAGCGCGTCAGGTCCGAATACATCGCATAGACGATGCCGAAATCGGCATCGAGCTTGCCGTCATGGGCCGCGTCGCGCAGCAGGCGGCTGAACATGGCGCGCGTCTCGGGATAGCTCGCCCCGTTCTTGAACTTCTCGTAGATCTGCTGAACCACCTCGAACGGATCGACGTGATGGGCGGTCGCGCTTCCCGCAGACCCGGCGAGAAGGGATGCGACGGCCAGAGCGCGGAAAAACCTCAATAGCCGCCCTCCCCGACGATGACGAACGGCGCCCAGGCGGAGGGATGCGCGAGCGAAGGGTCGCTCTCGTCCCGCATCAGCGACAACATGGCCTGCCGCAGCGCCTCCGAGCGGCGCAGCCTGCCGTCGGCGGCGCGCAGGGCGGCCAGCGTGCCGGTGGTCAGCCGCGCCGCCGCGTCGTCGCGCACCGGCCAGTGCGAGACGAGGATGGCGCGGGCGCCGGCATAGAGGAAGGCGCGGGCCAGCCCCGACAGGCCCTCGGCGTCGGGGCGGCCGTCGCTGCCGGCCGTGTTGCAGGCCGACAGGATGACCCAGTCGGCCGACAGCTTCAGCTCGGCCACCTCGGAGGCCGTCAGCAGGCCGTCGTCGGTGGGCGTGGCGAATTCCGGCGGCGTCAGCACCAGCGCCGGCTCGGCCAGCCCCTTCAAATCGCCCGAGAGCAGGCCGTGGGTGGCGAAGGCGAGCACGTCGGCGGAGGCGAGGTCGGCCTGCTTCACGGCGGTCTCGGTCGCGTCGGCGCCCAGCCGCACATCGTCGTCGGCGGCGCCGAGCACGCCGGCCAGCCGCTTGAGCTCCGGCCCGGTCTGCGGCAGCGGCGCGAGGTCGCGCACGGCCTCGACGTCGGCGAGGCTGCCGCGGAAGAAGCTGCCGCCGGCATCCGCCACCTGCACGCCCGGCCGCTCGCCGCCGAGCACCGGCGCGCCGTAGCCGCGGAAGGCGACGCGCGGCCCCTCCCCGCGCAGCGGCGGGAAGGCGCGGATCACCCGCAGGCTGTCGACCGAGGGCAGCGTGGTGAAGGCGTAGCGGCGGGCGAGCCAGTCGGTCTCGCGCAGCGCCTTCGGGTCGGTATCGGCGCCCTTCGGCTGGCTCGCCACCAGCACCGACAGCGGCAGGCCGGCCAGCGGCCCGTCGGCGACGACGAAGACATGCTTCGCGCCGGCGAGCGCCTGTTCGACGGGGCGGACCAGCTCGAACCAGAGGAGCTGGGCGCGGACGCGATCGAAGGCCGGCACGCGCGGACCTTCGCCGTCCGGCCTGGCGAGCGAGGCGGCGCCCCGCGTCGCGGCGTTCGGGTCGAGCTGGGCGCGCAGGGCGGCGACGTCGTCGGCGAGCACCCCGGCCCCGTAGACGCTGCGCGTCCAGGCGGACGCCGTCTTGCCGATCGCCCAGACGAAGACGTGGTCGCGGCCGGAAAGCGCCAGAAGCAACCCCTCGTCGGGCTGAAGCAGTGCCTGCACGTCGGCGATCGACATGGGTGCCGGGTTGGCGAGCTCGGCATAGCGCGGGAAATCCTGCTTCAGCCGAGCGTCGATCTCGCCGATCTCGGCGTGCAGCGAATCGATCTCGCCACGCAGGCCGACCATGCGCGTCTCGCCGCCCGGCTGGCTGGCCGCGGCGGCGAGCGCGGCTTCGGCCTGGTTCGTCAGCGCCATAAGGTCCTGGCGCTTGCGCACCAGCGCGGCGAGGTCGGGCGAGCCGGCCGCGGCGCGCAGGCCGAGCTGCTGCAACGCGTTGCCGGCGGACGAAAGCAGCGCCCACTGGGCCGCCTCGAAACCCTCGTCGATCGCATCGCGCGCCAGCGACGGCGTGCAGAGGCCGACAAGGCAGACGAGCGCGGCGGATGCCACCCGCGCGGGCCTCGCCACGAGGCCGGCAATCCGGTCGATCGCAATGCGCATCGTCTGCCCCCGCAAACCACGGCTTTCGGCCTATCCGGTGCCGCAGGAATCGAGCGGCTTTGTGGCCGCAGCTACCCTACCTTCTCGTCGAGCAGGCCGGTGACGAAGGAGAACAGGCCGGGCCGGCGGTCGCGCCGCAGCCGCTCGGCGGTGACGATGCATTTCACCGCGTGGAAGGCGCGATCGAGATCGTCGTTGACGACGACGTAGTCGTATTTGCGCCAGTGCTCGATCTCGTTGCGGGCGTTCCTGAGCCGCGCATCGATCACCTGCTGCTGGTCCTCGGCGCGACGCATCAGGCGGGCGCGCAGCTCGGCCATCGACGGCGGCAGGATGAAGACCGAGACGACGTCGGCCGGCATCTTCTCGCGGAGCTGGTCGGCGCCCTGCCAGTCGATGTCGAACAGCATGTCGCGGCCTTCCGACATGGCGATCTCGGCCGGCTCGCGCGGGGTGGCGTAGAAATTGCCGTGCACCTCGGCCCATTCGAGGAAGGCGTCGGCGTCGCGCAGACGCTCGAACTGGCGCGGCGTCGCGAAATGGTAGTGCACGCCGTCGATCTCGCTGCCGCGGCGCGGCCGCGTCGTGTAGCTGACCGACAGCTCGAAGCTCTTGTCTTCCTCGAGCAGGTTGCGGGCGATCGTCGACTTGCCCGCGCCCGAGGGCGAGGACAGGACCAGCATCAGCCCGCGCCGGCTGATGGCGTCGGAGGGGCGCTCGGCCATGGCTATTCCAGGTTCTGGACCTGCTCCCGGAACTGATCGACCACCGCCTTGAGCTCGAGGCCGATCGCCGTCAGCGAGGCGGCGTTGGACTTCGAGCAGAGCGTGTTCGATTCGCGGTTGAACTCCTGCGCCAGGAAGTCGAGGCGGCGGCCGACCGGGCCGCCTTCCGCCAGCAGCGCGCGGGAGGAGGCGACATGGGTGCCGAGCCGGTCGAGCTCCTCGCGGATGTCGGCCTTGGTGGCGAGGAAGGCGGCCTCCTGATTGAGCCGCGCCTCGTCGAGCGAGGGGGCGGCGTCGATGAGCAGCTTCACCTGCTCGGCCAGCCGGGCGCGGATGGCGGCCGGCTCGCGGGCGGGATCAGCCTCGGCGCGGCTGGCGAGCGCGGCGATGGCGTCGAGCTGACCGGCAAGCAGCGCGCGCAGCGCCTCGCCCTCTTCCTTTCGGGCCGCCTCCAGCGCGTCGAGCGCCCGGCCGAGCACGGCGAGCACGTCGGCGTCGAGCAGCGCGCGCTCCTCCTCGCCCAGCGCATCCTCCGGCACCTCCAGCACGCCTCGCAGGGCCAGCAGACCGTCGGCGGTGGCCGGCTGGCAGCCGTACTGGTCCTCCAGCCGCTTGGCGAGGCCGGCGAGGTCCTTCAGGAAGGCGTCGTTGACGACCGGCTGGACGAGCCGGCCGCCGGTGGACATGGAGAGGGTCGCCTGGAGGTTGCCGCGGGTGAAGCGGCGCTGCACCTGCTGGCGCACGGAGGGTTCGAGCCGGTCATGGCCGGAGGGCAGCCGCAGGCGGACTTCGAGGCCCTTGCCGTTGACGGAGCGCAGCTCCCAGGCGATCGCGGTTCCGTCGTGCTCGCCCGCCGCGCGGGCAAAGCCGGTCATGCTCTGCAAGGCCATTTCCAGTCCCCTCACCCGTGGCGCGGCCGCTGCCCTCCGGCGGCCGTCCGCGCCGGCCCCTAAAGCGCGTCGCGTCAAGTCGGAATCATGCGACGCGCTTCAAGCGTTTATTTCAACGCATGTCGTTTTCCCGAAACCGGTTCCCACTTTCGGGCGACATGCTCTAGTTGCCCGTCTGGCCCTGCTGCGCCTTGTCGGCCCCGCCGGCCGAAGCCGCCGCCGCCTTCTCCGCGTCCTCTCGCTGCTTCTTCTCGAAGGCGCGCAGGCGCGCGACGTTCTCGTTGTGCTCCTCCAGCGTGCGGGCGAAGACGTGCCCGCCGCTGCCGTCGGCAACGAAGTAGAGCTCGTCGGTCTGCGACGGGTTGGCCACCGCCTCCAGCGCGGCGCGCCCCGGATTGGCGATCGGGCCGGGCGGCAGCCCGTCGATCGTGTAGGTGTTGTAGGGCGTCGGATTGTCGATGTCGGAGCGGTAGATCGGCCGGTCGGCCGGCCGTCCCTTGCCGCCGAACAGGCCGTAGATGATCGTCGGGTCCGACTGGAGCCGCATGCGCTTCTTCAGGCGGTTGATGAAGACGGCCGCCACGCGCGGGCGCTCGTCAGCGCGGCCGG
The DNA here is from genome assembly GCA_017305835.1 of Hyphomicrobiales bacterium. GTDB lineage: Bacteria > Pseudomonadota > Alphaproteobacteria > Rhizobiales > Rhizobiaceae > RCIO01. The sequence goes on along the minus strand of JAFKJY010000062.1, from coordinate 2,068 downwards.
TCTCCTTCTCGACGATCGAGGCGAGCGTGACGAACTCGTTGACGTCCTTGAGCGGCAGGCCTTCCACCCGGTTGTCCCAGACGCGCGCGACAAGCGCCTTCTGGTCGGCGGTCAGCTTGTCGATGATGTCCTGGCGCTTGGCGCCGCGCGTGAACTTCAGCGTGTCGGTGGCGAGCGACCCTTCCGGCGGCAGGGCGGCCGGCATGTCGCCGTCCAGCTCGTCGGTCGAGGCGATGCGCTGGAAGGCCTGCTCGACGGTCATGCCCTCGGGGATCGTCAGCGAATACTGCACCGACTTGCCGGACTGCAGCAGCTCCATGATGTCGCGCATCGAGGCACGCGGGCTGATCTCGTACTCGCCGGCCTTCAAGGTGGCGCCGCCGCCATAGACGCGCAGGCCCAGCCGGAAGATGCGGGCGTCCGAGATCATGTCCTCGCGCTCGAGCTGGGTGGCGATGTCGGCGCTGCTGGTGCCCGGCTTGATGAGGACCGTGTCGGTGTGGGCGAGCGGGCCGGGCTCGTCGAACTCGCGCTTGCCGAGATAGACGAACAGCGCGGAGGCCAGCGTCACCAGCACGATTGCCGAGAAGAGGAAATTCAGGAAGACGACGAACTGGTTGCGCGACTGGCGCGAGCGGCGCGACGGCGGCGGCGTGCCGGCCTCGGGGCGCAGCGCCTCGCTCGCCGATTTCGGGACGATGAGCCGCGGCGGCTCCGGTCTCGACGGCACGCTGCCAGGCTGGCCGGGGGCTGGGCTGTTCGTATCCGTCATCTGCGCGCGGTGTCTCCCTGTTCCGCCGGCGCGTGGTGCGGGCGGCCATCCGACGCGCCGGACAGTAGCAGCGAATATGGCAAAATTGTCGGCAGTCGTCCCGCGGCGGGGCGCTGGTCAGCCATTGTAGCGCTGGAAGACGAGGGAGGCGTTGGTGCCGCCGAAGCCGAACGAGTTGGACAGCGCCACGTCGATGCGCCGCTCGCGCGGCTTGTGCGGGACGAGGTCGATCTCGGTCTCCACCGACGGGTTGTCGAGGTTGATCGTCGGCGGCGCGACGTTGTCGCGGATGGCGAGCAGCGAGAAGATCGCCTCGGCCGCGCCGGCGGCGCCCAGAAGGTGGCCGGTCGACGACTTGGTCGACGACATGGACACGCTGGAGGCGTGGTTGCCGACGACGCGCTCGACGGCGCCGAGCTCGATCGTGTCGGCCATGGTCGAGGTGCCGTGGGCGTTGATGTAGTCGATGTCGGAGGCCATCAGGCCGGCGCGCTTGATCGCCGCCGTCATGCAGCGGAAGGCGCCGTCGCCGTCCTCGGACGGGGCGGTGATGTGGTAGGCGTCGCCCGACATGCCGTAGCCGACGATCTCGGCATAGATCTTCGCGCCGCGCGCCTTCGCGTGCTCAAGCTCCTCCAGCACGACGACGCCGGCGCCCTCGCCCATGACGAAGCCGTCGCGGTCCTTGTCGTAGGGGCGCGAGGCGCGCTGCGGCTCGTCGTTGAAGGCCGTGCACAGCGCCCGGCAGGCGCAGAAGCCGGCGATCGAGAGCCGGGTGATCGGCGATTCGGTGCCGCCGGCGACCATCACGTCGGCATCGCCGAGCGCGATCAGCCGCGAGGCGTCGCCGATGGCGTGTGCGCCGGTCGAGCAGGCGGTGACGACCGCGTGGTTCGGGCCCTTGAGCCCATGGCGGATCGAGACGTGGCCGGATGCGAGGTTGATGATGTTGCCGGGAATGAAGAAGGGGCTGATGCGGCGCGGGCCGCGCCCCTTCAACATGATGGCGTTCTCGGCGATGCCGTCGATGCCGCCGATGCCGGAGCCGATCATCACGCCGGTGGCGCAGCGGTCTTCCTCGGTCTGCGGCGCCCAGCCGGAATCGGCAAGCGCCATGTCGGCCGCCGCGATGCCGTAGGTGATGAAGTCGGCGACCTTGCGCTGCTCCTTCGGCTCCAGGAAATCATCCGGATTGAAGGCGGCCTCGCCCTCGCGCGAGATGCTCGCGGCGATCTTGCAGGGCAGATCCTCGGTCTCGAACCGGCCGATGCGCGTCACCGCGCTGCGGCCGGCGAG
>JAFKJY010000061.1 GCA_017305835.1 Hyphomicrobiales bacterium | reverse complement strand
CCTCGCCTTCGGCGAGTGGCCAGCCGTCTTCGGCGACGCCAAGATGACCACGGCACTGCTCGACCGCCTCACACACCACTGCGAGATCATCGAGACCGGCAACGAATCCTGGCGCTTCAAGAACCGCTCTCAAAACTAAAGCCGGGGAGTCTAAACAACGCGCCCGACCGGGCTGCGCAACCCCGACCAGCTCCACCCGGTCGGGCGCTTACCGTCGTGCCCCAAAAGGGGTCCCGTTTGCACGCCGATCCAGGGTCCCCATTCCGAGCCGATTGACAGAATGGCAAGTTTCGGGCGGAGACGGAAGAACCCCGAACGCGACATTTGAGGTCGAAAGCTGATCAGGCAAACTTTGCCGGATCAGATCCAGAACGGCAGCTATCTGGCTGGCGCTTGCCAAAAGCGGACCGTCGGGAAACGGCCCCTTCCCGTCATTCGCTCACAAACGGTTAAGCAGCGGCAATCATGCAAAGCTGCCCTACGTCACAACCGGGTATACCGCTAGGTGACAGCGGACGCGCGCACTCGGCCGCGTAACATCCAAGTTGACATCGGCTATTTGTGACAGGGTAGCGTCGTGCCTAAACCCTGAGGTGACGGGACATGGCACGCATCGGCTACGCCCGCGTCAGCACGACCGACCAGGACCTCGACCAGCAGCTCGCCAAGCTGCACGCCGAGGGCTGCGAGATCGTCCGCTCGGAGAAGGTGTCAGGCGCCAGCCGCGACGGCCGCGCCGAGCTGGCCACGGTCCTCGACTTCCTGCGCCCCGGCGACGAGCTGGTGGTCACCCGCCTTGACCGGCTCGGCCGCGACATGCGTGACGTCCTCAACCTGATCCACGAGTGCGAACAGAAGGGCGCTTTCGTCACCGTGCTCGACCCGCATGTGTCGACCCGCGGCGAGATGGGGCATCTGGTGCTGACGGTGCTAGGCATGGTGGCGCAGATGGAGCGGCGGTTCATCAAGGAGCGGCAGCGCGAGGGGATCGAGCGGGCGAAGTCCAATGGAGCCTATCGCGGCGGCAAGCCGCGTCTCGACCACGACAGGATCCACCAGTTCCACGACGAAGGCGCCTCACCCTCCGCCATCGCCAAGGCGGTCGGCTGCTCGTGCATGCAGGTGTATTGGATACTCAAATGATGCGTAATCACTTCAAGTGCTCTCCTTACAAACATTGGCGTCGATTACCCCGAGGCCGAAAGGCTGTCAGCCTGCCAACGCAGAACCCGCTTCCGGAGCCAGACGACGATCAAATAGTTTCCGACGCCCAGGATGCCGGCGATCAGCGTGACCGAGTACAGGATATCGGCACGATAGCTGTCCATCGCGGTCACGATCAGGTATCCGAGGCCGGATCGGCTGAAGAAAAATTCCGCGACCACCGCCGAGACGATCGAGCCTGTGAAGGCCACTTCGTGCGCGGCCATGTAGTAAGGTATCGCTGCGGGCCAGCGGACCTTCCAGAAGGTCTGCCACTTGCTCGCATCCAGAACCGTCAGCCGGTCCAGCAGGCCCTTGTCGGCCGCACGCAAACCGGCGGCGACGTTCGCCAGGAGCGGGAAGAAGGTCACGAGGAAGACGATGATGACCTTGGGCAGCGGTGTCTGGCCGAGCGTGATCACCAGAATGGGGGCTATGGTGACGAACGGGATGTTCTTCATCACGACGAACCAGGGCATCAGGAAGTTCTGCGTCGAAGGCACGTATACGAACAGGATTGCGACCGCGATCGCGAATGCGTTCGAGATCGCATAGCCCGTCATCGCACCGGCCAGCGTGATGCCGGTGTGGTAGAGGAACGTCCGCCATTGTTCGAAGAGCGTGACGAAGACCAGTTCCGGCGACGGCAGGATGAATGCCTGAAGACCGGATGCGAGGGATATCAGCTTCCAGATGATCGGTATCGACACCAGCATCAGTACGTAGGACCAACGTTCCGAGATCATGCTGCCCCCCGCGCTTCCTCCACCGCATAGAGCTGGCGGCGAACGTCCATCACATAGTTGCTGAATTCCGTCGTCGTCTTGAGCGACCGACGCCGCGGTCGAGGCAGGTCAACGGGTACTATCGTATCGATCTTGCCTGGCCGGGGCGCCAGGATGACGATCCTGTCGGCGAGCATGACCGCCTCGTCGATCGAATGCGTGACGAGGATCACGGTCTTGGGCTGGCGAAGCAGCACGTCGCCCACCCACTCGCACATCATCTCTCTGGTCATCTCGTCGAGCGCGCCGAACGGCTCGTCCATCATCAGGTAATGCGGATTGTGGACCATCGCGGCGGCCAGGTTGACGCGCTGCTGCATGCCGCCGGAGAGCTGGTGGGGATAGTGGTTCTTGAAGCTGCCCAGCCCGAACTCCTCGAGGAGGTTGTTGGGATCGAGATGATCCTTAACCCCCGTGATGTCGAGCGTGATCTGGACGTTGCTCAGGCTGGTGCGCGACGGGACAAGCGCCGGCTTCTGGAAGACGATGCCAAGATCCTTGGCCTTGCGGGCCGCGACCGCATCCTGGCCGCCCAAGAGGACCGTTCCCTTCGTCGGCCTCTCAAGGCCCAGGCAAGTGCGCAACAGCGTTGTCTTGCCGCACCCGGACGGGCCGATCAGGGCGATGAACTCGCCCTGATCGATCTCGAGGTTGATGTCGCGCAGAGCTTCGACCTTGCCGAAACTCTTGTGAAGCGAGCGAATGGAGATGCCGGACATGGCCCCGCCTAGTCACACTTTATCGTCGGCATGTAGCCATATTGCAGCAGCATCGCATTGTTCCTGTCCCAGAACCCCTCGTCCGTGGCCAGGAGGCGCTCGCCCTTCTCGCCGCGCACGAGGAATTCCTGCCGGGAGAAGCGGAACAGCGCGTCTTCCTTCTTCATGTTCGGGGCGTCGGCGGAGTATTTCACGGCCGTCTCGGCCGACTGCTCGGCGTGGTCGAGGAGATACTGCGTGCCGCGATAGGTCGCCCGCATGAAACGCTTCGCGACATCCTGGCGCGCCGGATCGGAAAGCATCTCGTCGCGCATGATGATCACGTCCGTATACGCATCGAAGGCGTAGTCCCGCCACATGAAGCCGTTCCAGGCATAGCCCTTGGCCTCGATGTCGCGAGGCTGGTTGAACACCCAGCCGAGATAGAAGTCGGCGGCGCCGGCGTAGAGCACGCTCGGATCGGGGCCGGCGTTCACGATCTTCACTTCGTCGGGCTTGATGCCGGCGCGATCGAACATGATCGGGAAGAACCGCGTGAACGGGGGACCCGCCACGACGCGGCCCTTCAGATCTTCGGGGGTAAGCTTGCGCCCCTGGAGATCCTTATCGATGGTGATGAACATCGCCGGAGCCCCCTTGAGCAGGGAGCCGACCACCTTCACGCCGGTGATCGGCGTCGGCGAAGTCAGCGCCGGCGCGACAAGCTGCCCTCCCGCGAGGACGGCGACGTCGACGGCGCCTCCGGCCAGCGTCTGGAGGTGGTTCTTGCCGGGGCCGCCCGGCACCAGCTCCACCTCGATGCCCTCGTCACGGAAGAAGCCCTGCTCGATCGCATTGTAGAAGGGCGCGTTCTCGTCGTTGAGGACCCAGGGCAGCCCGACCTTGAGCTTCACCGGGCTCGCCAGAGGGCCGTCCGGCACCGGGTTGTCGCCCTGCGGGATCAGGTCGTTGGTCACGTAGGACGATGCGGGAAGCTTCTTCTGGATGCAAGCCAGCGCGGCGGCATCGTCCATGAGCTTCGTGCCCTCCTCGGCGAATGCCGGCCCGGAGAGGGCGAACGCCGATACGGCGGCGAAGATGATCATCTGTTTCATGGCAGTGTTCCCTTTTCTACCTTGATCTAGAGTTTCCAGGATTCCATCGTGTTGAACTGAAAGGACTCGGCGTCCTTCCAGCGCTTGTCACCGCCGCTGCCCGGCGCGGCGAAGAAGGCATGAATTTCGTTCGCCAGCCGGCGCAGCTGGGGCTCTCCCTCCGGCGTGCCGGCGAGATTGCGCGATTCCGCGTCGGGCGCGGAGAGGTCGTAGAGCTCGGCCGGACCGTCAGTGCGCACGATCGCCTTGAAGCGGTCATCGCGGGCCATCCGGAGCGGTCCGTATTCGCCAAACTGAACCCGTTTCGGCCACGACGTGCCGCCGGCCAACAGGCCCGAGAAATCGTGGCCCGGCCTCGCCTGCCCGTCCGAGTGCTCCGCCCCGGCCGCCGCGATCGCCGCGACCGTGCGATGAAGGTCGGTGTGGTCGACCAGCTCGGTCCGACGCTGGTGCGGCGCCGCTCCGTCCGTCCGGGCGACCACCATCGGGATACGTATGCTTTCTTCAATCATGTTGGCCGGCCGCGTGCCGTTGCCCTTGCCCCAGATCGCATGATGGCCCAGGCACAGGCCATGATCGGAGGTGTAGACGCACAGGGCCTCCTCGCCCTCGCGGCGGACCTCGTCGAGAACCCGGCCCAACCCGGCGTCGATATGGGTCACCGCACCGTAATACTGGGCCCGGGCTTCTTGGATCGCCTCCGGGGTCATGGCCGGGGCCTCCAGGTTGAGGACGTCGTAGTCTCCGAAAATCCTGGATGCTTCCGGGATGTCGCGGAAGCTGGCGTTCCGGTAGGGTTCCACGAAGCGGTCCGGATGACCCTCCCATGGAGAATGGGTGGCGTAGTAGGCAACGAACAGGAAGAACGGCCTGTCGCGGTCCCTTTCTTTTAGGAATCGGATCGCGCCGTCGGTGATGTTGTCGGTCAGATATCCCGGCTTTTCCGCGACTTCGCCATTGTCGCTGATCTCCTGCGCGCCGTCGTGCCTGACCGGATAGGCGCCGCTCATCGAGTACCAGTAGTCGAAGCCGGGCTGCGGCGTCTCGTCGTTGCCCAGATGCCATTTGCCGGAGAAGCCGCACTGATATCCCGCCCGTTGCAGCATCAGCGGCAGGCTGTCGAGGCCGTCCAGCCAGTTGCGCCGGTGGAACTCCGGCCGCGCCGATATGAAGTCGTGCACGCCGTGCCGGCTGGGCATCAGCCCGGTAAAGAAGCTGGCACGCGCCGGCGAGCAGACGGGGATCGGCGTGAAGGCATTCTCGAACACCGTTCCCCGCGCCGCGAGACGGTCGAGGTTGGGGGTCCTGAGCTCCGTGTTGCCATAGCAGGGCAACGCCCATTGCCCGTGATCGTCGCTGAAGAAAATGATGATGTTGGGCTGCGTCATGCCAGACCTCCGTCGAGGCCGAGCCGCGTGAACAACGAGGGCGGCGCGTCGTGCAGTCTGAGCTGCCTTGCCATCTCCCCGCACAGCCGATTCTCCAGCTCGGAATCGGCAAGCGGCGTGCTTTGCGACGGATCGCGCTCGATGTCGAACAGCCTCGTCTTGGCGTCCTCGAAGGCGACGACACCGTCCATCGCCGAGACCCGGCCGTCGGCCATCATCTGCGGCGAGACCTTCAGCACCGACAGCCCCTTGGTGAAGTCAAACGGGGGCGCCAGCGTCGCGTCGACGAGCTCCTTGATCGAGAAGAGCCGGCCAAAGCGGGTAGGCATAAGCGTATATTCGTGCAGTCCTTCCGCGGACATGCTCTCGGGATAGCGCAGGTAGGTATAGCGGCCGTCCGTGATGTTGCAGGCGGCGCCGAAATAGCCGTAGATCGCCGAATTCCGAATCTTCTCTTCCGCTGCCAGCAGGGGGGTCAGCGAGGTTCCGGTGACTTCCTTCGGCGCCTCGACACCGAACCAGTCCAAGAAGGTCGGCATGATGTCGGTCGCCTGCGTGAGCGCTTCCCTCATGGAGCCGCCGCTCGACGCGTAGTCGGGGTGGTAGATCATCAGCGGAATCCGGGCGAGCTCGTCATAGACCGGCATAAGGTTCTTGCCCCACCAGTCATGCTCGCCGAGCAGGAAGCCGTGGTCCGTCGTCACCACGAGGGCGGTGTCGCGCCACAAGTCCATGCGGTCGAACTGGTCGAGTAGACGGCCGAAATACTCGTCGCACATCGCCACCAGCGCGGCATAGTTCGCCCGAACCTCGTCGATCTCGTCCCGGCTCTCCTTCACCTTGCCGTACATCGGCCAGTCGAAGACTGGCCCGCCATAGGCCGTTGGATAGGCGTCGCGGAAGCGCGGCGGAGCGTAGAAGGGCTCGTGCGGGTCGAAGCACTCGATCTGGAGCAGCCAGTTCTTCGCGCGGCCGTTGACGTCGAGGAAGTGGCTCGCAAGATCGAAGATCTGCGGGCAGGCGAAGTCCTTCTCTTCCTTGACATAGAGCCGGTTGATCCGGTCGCTGTGGATGAACGGCCTGAGCTGGCTCGGATGATAGGTTGCCGCGAACTCCTCGAGCGGGGGCTCCACGACGCCTTTCCAGTGGTCGTTCGCCTGTCCCCTCACCAGCTCCCAGGAATCGTAGCGGTTGTGGTAGGTGGCTCCGCCGTCGTGGAAATAGTGGCTGTGGTCGGTGATGATGTGCGTATAGGCGCCGCTCTCCGACAGCAGTTGCGGGAACGAGTTGTCGAACGGTTCGAGCGGTCCCCAGCTGCGATGCAGGAAGTTGATGCGCCCCGTATGCAGGTCGCGCCGCGCGGGCATGCACGGCAGCGACCCCACATAGTGCCTGTTGAAGCTCACCGCGCGCTTGGCAAAGCGCGTGAAGTTCGGCGTCCGGACGTGTTTGCCACCATAGTGCTCAAGCGCGAGGCGGTTGAGAGAGTCGAACAGGACGAACACCAGCCGCATCATCTGCTCCAGTCATCAATGATATCGGGGGAGGAGAAGACCGTGATATCGGGCAGCTCCCCATCATAGCGCTTGACCTCGACGAGGCAGGTCTCGGCGATCGGCGCCTGGCTGAGGCGTGTCGCGCCGGTGTCGCGCGTCAGAACGTTCGGGTTGCCGTGCACGCACATGCTGCCGGAGACCGACGGGTCGAGGGGATCGAACCAGGCGCCAGTGGCCATGAGCATGACGCGTGGCCTGACCATCAGGGAGAGACGGGCACCTGCCAGACAGGAGCCACGGTCGTTAAAGAGACGCACGACGTCGCCGTTGCGGATGCCGCGCTCCGCCGCATCAGCGGGGTTGATCAGGATCGGCTCGCGCCCTCGGATCTTGGACTCGCGACTGTAGATTCCATGATCGAGTTGCGAGTGCAGCCGCGTGCGCGGCTGGTTGGTCAGAAGATGCAATGGATATCGCGAGGTGTCACCGCCGAGCCACTCGGCAGGCTCGATCCATGCTGCATGGCCCGGGCAGTCAGCGTAGCCGTAGGATGCCAGCCTGCGCGAGAACAATTCGATACGTCCGCTTTCGGTGGCGAGGGGATGGCTCTGGGGGTCGGCGCGGAACCGTTCGAGCATGATGCGCGGCCGCGCCTCGCCCGGTATCTCGAACGGACCGGATTCGGCAAGTTCGGGGAAGGGGGGCAGATCCACGCCCCGCTCGGCCGCGGTGGTCCGGGACGCCTCGTAGATGCGCTCGATCCACTGCGCCTGGGTCCGGCCCTCGGTGAACTTCTCCGCCATGCCGAGCCGGGCAGCTATTCCGGCGAATATCTCATAGTCATCGCGCGCGATCCCGGCGGGTTCGCGGGCGGCCTGTGTCAGGGCGACGACGGGGTCGCGGGGCGAGGCGTAGAGATCGCTACGCTCCAGCGGCGTCGTGCAGGGAAGCACGATATCGGCGCGGCGGGCGGTAGCCGTCCAGCACCATTCGTTGACGACGATGGTCTCAGGGCGCTGCCACGCCTGACAGAGGCGGTTGAGGTCCTGATGATGGTGGAACGGGTTGCCGCCGGCCCAGTAGACGAGGCGTATGTCGGGATACAGATGGGTGCGGCCGTCATAGTCGAAAGGCTCGCCCGGATTGAGCAGCATGTCGCTGATGCGCGCCACGGGGATGAAGTCCGAGACGCCGTTGCGGCTCTGCGGCAGCGAGGCGAAGGGCAGCGACCGATACTCGTTGCCGATCGAGTTCGTGGCGCTGTATCCGAAGCCGATGCCGCCGCCGGGCAGGCCGATCTGGCCGAGCAGGGCGGCGACCGTGATCGCGGCCCAGTAGGCATGCTCGCCATATTGCTGGCGCGTTAGCGACCAGCTCACCGACAGCATGGTGCGGGTCGCGGCCATGCGGCGCGCCAGGATACGGATTCGGTCCGCAGGAATCTCGCAGATCGAGGCGGCCCATTCCGCCGACTTCTCCTGCCCGTCCGGGGCGCCGAGCAGATAGGATGTCAGCCTGTCGACGCCGACGGTGTAGCGGTCGAGGAATTGCCGGTCGTCAAGGCCTTCCGTCACCAGCGTATGGGCGATGGCCAGCAGAAGGGCCGCATCGGTTCCGGGGCGCAGCGGAAACCAGTCGGCGTCCGGCACGTCGTCGAGGTCCGAGCGCGCCGGGCTCACGCACACGAACTCAGTGCCGGCGGCGGCCGCGCGCCGCACGAAGGCGCGCTGGGTGTGGCGCCCGACGCCGCCGGAGGAGATCTGGCCGTTCTTGGTCGGGATGCCGCCGAATGCGACGAGCAGCCGGGTATTGCCGATCACGTCCTCCCAGCTGCTGGTTCCCGTCAGGAACTCATAGAAGCTCCCCAGCATGTAGGGCACGGCCACTTCGGCGGAGGCGAAGCTGTAAGTGTTGACCGAGCGCACATAGCCGCCCAGGCAGTTCAGGAAGCGGTGGAGCTGGCTCTGCGCGTGGTGGAAACGACCGGCGCTGGCCCAGCCGTAAGAGCCCGCGAAAATGGCGCGGTTGCCGTATCGGTCGATGACCCGACGTAACTCGTTGGCCACCAACTCTTCCGCCCGCTCCCAGGACACCTCGACGAACGGCTCGCGCCCGCGGCCCTCTCCCTGCGCGCCCTCAGGGCTGTTCTTTTCCAGCCAGCCCTTGCGGACCATCGGCGCGCGGATACGGGCGGGACCGTCCTGCGTGTCGACCATGCCGCGCCCGATCGGCGAGGGATCGGCGTCGTCGGGAAGCCCGCGCAGGCGGGCGACACGTCCGTCGGCGCTTTCGGCATGGTAGAGCCCCCAATGCGAGCCGGTCAGCGGCAAGGCCATGGTCTTGCTCCGGCGTCCGTCAACCGGCAGCGGCCAGGCCGCTGGCGGCCCCTGCCATCGCGCCGCGCAGCCGCGCCATGCCCGCGGGGCTCGCCTCGAAAACGCCCAGTTCGGTTATGAGGCCTGTGACCAGCCGCGCCGGCGTGACGTCGAAGGCGGGATTGCGCGCGCCCGACCCTTCCGGGAGGATATCCACGCGCACGACATCGCCTGAGGCGGTGCGTCCGTTCAGGTAGCGGATCTCGGCGCCCGAACGTTCCTCGCTCGGTATCTCGCGCCCGCCGTCGGCCACCTCGAAGTCGACTGTCGAGGTCGGTAGCGCGACGTAGAACGGAACGCCGTTGTCATGAGCGGCCAGTGCCTTGAGGTAGGTGCCGATCTTGTTGCAGACGTCGCCGTTCGCCGTCGTGCGGTCGCTGCCGACGATGACGAGGTCGACCTCGCCATGCTGCATCAGATGGCCGCCGGCATTGTCCACGACGACCGTGTGCGGGACGCCGTGGCGCCCGAGCTCCCAGGCCGTCAGATAGGCGCCCTGATTGCGCGGGCGCGTCTCGTCGACGAAGACGTGCACCGGAAGCCCTTGGTCGTGGGCCATGTAGATGGGGGCGGTCGCCGTGCCCCAGTCGACGGTGGCGAGCCATCCGGCGTTGCAATGCGTCAGCACGTTGACCGGCTGCTCCGGCGCCTTGGCCGCGGCGATACACGATATCAGGGCAAGTCCCTCGCGCCCGATGGCCTCGTTGGTCGCGACGTCCTCGTCGGACAGCGCCGCGCTCTCGCGGAATGCCGCTGCCGCGCGTTCCGCCGGCGTGCAGCGTTCGAGCCGGGCGACCAGGCGGTTCACCGCCCAGCGCAGGTTGATCGCCGTCGGGCGGGTGTCCGTGAGCGACCGCGCGACCGCGTGGAGATTAGCGTCCGATGGATCCTCGCGCATCGCAAGCGCGATCCCGTAGCAAGCGGTGACGCCGATCAGCGGCGCGCCGCGGACGACCATTTCGGAAATCGCCGTGGCGGCCTCCTGCCACGACCGTAGCCTCCGGGTCGCGAACTCGTGGGGAAACCGCGTCTGGTCGAGCACGCAGATCGCGTCACCATCATCTTCCACCCAGATGGTCCGATAGTGCTGTCCCGCGATCTTCATCTGGCCTCCTCCGCTCCTGCACGTTTCATCCGCAGGAATCTTTACAGTTGACAATCAGAATTGAATTTTGTCAAACAAATTCGACGCCGCCGAACGATCCGCGCAACCCGATCTGGCGAGAGGCGGCGGTGTCTCGCCGACAAGTGGAAACGAGCGCATTGATGGACGCGAGCCTCAGGAACCGTATTGACGCGGCCGTTCAATCGATTCGCGGCTTCACCGGAGCCGCGCCGGAACTCGGCATCGTGCTGGGATCCGGCCTCGGCTTCCTGGCCGACGAGGTCGGGCAGGCCGTCGAGATCCCCTATGGCGCGATCGGGGGCTTCCCGCAGTCTACCGCACCCGGCCATGCGGGACGGCTGATCGTCGGTTCGCTGTTCGGCCGCACGGCCGCGCTCATGCAGGGCCGCTTCCACCTCTACGAAGGACATTCGCCCGCCAACGTGGCACTGCCGATCTACGTGCTGGCCGCGCTGGGCATGCGCGAGCTAGTGGTCACCAACGCGGCGGGAGGGCTGAACGGCGATTTCGACGCCGGGGACGTCATGATGATCACCGATCACATGAACTTCACGGGATCGAACCCGCTCATCGGGCCAAACGAGGAGTCGATGGGTCCGCGCTTTCCCGACATGTCGCGGGCCTATGCGCCGGACCTGGCGCGGCGCGCACATGAAGCTGCGCGCCGCGCCTCCGTCGACCTCCGAGCCGGCATCTACGCGGCCGTGGCGGGACCTGCTCTGGAAACCTCGGCCGAGCGCCGCTTCTTCCGGATGGCCGGCGCCGATGCGATCGGCATGTCGACCGTACACGAAGTCATCGCCGCCGCACATCTAGGCATCCCTGTGCTCGGGCTTTCGGCGATCACCAACAAGGCGACCGGAGGTCCCGACCAGCAACCGGACACGATCGAGGAGGTGCTGGAGAACGCAGGCATCGCGGGCGCGAAGATCGGAAGGATCCTCGCGGCCCTTTTCCAGAAGGCCGGCGCCTGATCCGCGTCGACGGGCACATTCGCAGGAGGCGAGAGTTGAGAAACGAGCGGCGCTCAGAGGAAATCGCGCTTGGCATAAGGCGGCGCGTGTTCGAGCACACGATCCGTAACAATGGCGGCTATCTGAGCCAGGCCTGCTCGGCGGCCGAGCAGATAGCATGGCTCTACAATGAAGAGTTGCGGCTCGGAGAGCCTACCCTTCCCTTCGTGCCGCTACCTTTTGGCGGCGTGCCCTCCCGGGACAACGCCGCTTATCGGACGGGAGCCGGTTACAACGGGCCGGCACTGCCGGACTACGATCGGCTGATCGTCGCGCCGGCCCATTACGCGCTCGTGGTCTATGCCGCCCTTATCGAGGTCGGGCGAATGGCTCCCGAGGGGCTGGAGATGTTCAATCGCGACGGCTCTTCGGTCGAGATGATCGGCGCCGAGCATTCGCCAGGGATGGAAGTGCACAACGGGACGCTCGGCTTAGGGCTCTCGACCGGAGCGGGCCTTGCCTTCGGGCGCCGGCGTCGAGGCGAGGGCGGCCGTGTCTGGGTCTTCATGTCAGACGGCGAATTGCAGGAAGGCCAGACGTGGGAGGCGGTTCAAGCCTGCGCGCATCACGGCATCGACAATCTTTGTGCCATCATCGATGTCAACAGCCAGCAATGCGATGGCGCGATGGAGAGCGTCATGGACGTTGGTGACATCGTCCGCAAGCTGGATGCGTTCGGTGCACGCGCCGTCGAGATCGACGGCCACGACATCGAGGCGATGCGGGTTGCAGCACACACCGATCACGACAAGCGGCCACTGATCATCGTCGCCAATACGTCGCCGTTCAAGGGAATGTCCTATCTCCAGCGGCGCTTCCCGCGTCTCCACTACGTCCGGATGTCCTCCGCGCAGGAGCGACGGGAAATGAACCTGCACATCGCGCGCGAGCTCGAAATGGCTCCCGTCGCCGAATATTGCTGAGAGGACGACATGGTAGAGATTGTCAGCAAACCCTATGCGCGCGCCTTCGAGGCATATGCGGTGGGCAATCCGGACGTTCTGTGCCTGTCGGCGGATCTGACGTCCTCGTGCGAAGTCGATGGATTCCGCGACCGCCATCCCGAGCAGTTCATCTCCCTCGGCATGGCCGAGCAGAACATGCTGAGCTTCGCGGGCGGCCTCGGTATGGCCGGCTTCCGCCCGTTCTTGCATACGTTCGGCGTCTTTCTCTACCGCCGCCCCTACGACCAGCTCATCGCGAGCGTCGCCTATCCACGACGCAAGGTGCGGCTCATGGGCTTCCTGCCCGGCATAACGACCCCCGGCGGCATGACCCACCAGGCTATCGAGGACATCTCGGTGATGCGGTCAATCCCCAACATGACCATCCTGGAGACCGGCGACGCCACCGAGGTGGAAAGCATCTGCGAAGCGGCCGACTCGATCGACGGCCCGGTCTACTGCCGGATATTGCGCGGCGAGGTGCCCCGCCTGTTCAAGACCCCCCTGCGGGTGGGCGAGATGCGGCTGCTATCGCAGGGAAGCGACGTCCTGATCGTCACGTCGGGGATCGCCACGGAGGAGGCGATGCGCGCCGCTGGAGCCCTGCGGAATGCCGGACTCTCCATCCGCCACATCCATCTCAGCACGATCAAGCCCTTCGACGGAACCGAGCTGCTGGATCACATAGCGGCCGTCCGCCACGGCGTCGTCACGCTCGAGAACCACGTCACCGAAGGCGGCATCGGCTCGCTCGTGGCCGAGACGATGGCCGACAATGCCTGCGGCAAGCGGCTTGTTCGCCTCGGCCTGCGCGACACGTTCGCCCATGGGGGATCGCGCGCATATCTGATGCGATACTACGGGATCGACGGGCTGGCGCTCGTCGCGGCGGCCGAGGGCCTGGTCGGCAGATCGCTGGGGATTTCCGAAACTGACCTCTCGGAAGCGCGCGTGGACGCCGTCCATTCGGAAGCCAAGGCGGAAGCACTGTGATGACCGGCGGATCGCGCTTTGTCGTCGAATACGAAATCCTCGCACACGACCCAGCCGACGCCTTGTCCCGCGCCGAGGCAGCGGCGCTGGAGCAGACCGTCGAGATCCCACGCGATATCGTGCCGTTGGGCTATATCGAGGATGTTATCCTAGGTCGCGTCGAAGATATCCACCAGCGCGAGCCAGGCGTCTATTCGGCCAGGATATCTTACAGCCCAGACTGCGTCGGGCCGGCCGATCTGACGCAGCTCCTCAATGTGATTTTCGGAAATTCCTCGTTGCAATGCGGCATCAAGACTGTTGGGCTCGACCTCGATGAATCTTTGCGCGGTACCTTCCCCGGGGCTCGCTTCGGCATCAAGGGCGTGCGGGTGCGTGCCGGCCGGGCTACCGGCGGCCTGCTGGCTCCCGTCATCAAGCCGGTCGGCAGCAGCGTCGAGACGCTGGCAGACATAGCCTACCGCTGCGCTCTCGCGGGGGCGGATATAATCAAGGAAGATCACGGCTTGGCTAACCAACCCGCAGCGCCATTCAGGAAGCGCTGCGAACGGATCGCCGCGGCAGTGCAACGCGCGAATCATGAAACCGGCCGATCCACGCTCTATTTTCCAAACCTCTCTGGCTCATATGAGGGTGTGATAGAGAATGCGCACTTCGCCAAGGATGCCGGAGCCGGAGGGCTATTGGTGATGCCGGGCCTGCTGGGCTTCGGGCTGATCTACGCACTGGCCAGCAATCCATCCATCGACCTGCCTATTATGGCTCATCCGAGCTTTCTCGGGCCGCACGTCCTATCGGCGGATGCGGGCTTCACCCATGCCATGATGTTTGCCTATCTCCAAAGGCTGGCTGGAACCGACATCTCGATCTTTCCAAACGTGGCCGGCCGTTTCTCGTTCACCCGCGCTGAGTGCCTCAGCATCGCTGCCGGGTGCAGGGATCAACGCGGCGTCGGGCGTCCCATCGCACCCAGCCCGGGAGGTGGCATGTCGCCCGACCGCGTGGCCGAGATGGATGCCATGTATGGGCCGGACGTCGTCTATCTATTAGGAGGAAGTTTGCTTCGCCATGGCGACCGCATCGGCGACACGATCAGGGATATTCGACGGTTGCTGGATAGTCGGCATCTTGCGCGAGCCTAGAAAGCTATGTGATCTGCAAACGTATGTTGTGATTCCCCTGATATCCGGCGCTGTTTCTGACGGTTTCACGACATCAGCCTGATCAATTGGAGCGGTCAAATCCTGTATCGTCATGCCTTAGCTGGGCAGCTGCATTCTCCGGATATTTGCGCCGTTAAGCGGAGCAGCCGCCCACTATGATCTCGCGCCACGAGAGCCTGCTCGCGAACGTCGCCGTACTTTACTATCGCGACGGCCTCAACCAGTCCGAAATCGCCAAGCGTATGGGGGTTTCACGAGCGACGATCGTGAGCTATCTGCGGCAAGCGCGCGAACTTCAGATCGTTGATATCCGCATCTCGGGAATGTCGTTCGCCACGAGCCGGCTAGCCTCGAGTTTGAAAGAAAGGTTCGGCCTTGCGGACGTCTTCATAGCTGAACCAGGCGA
Organism: Hyphomicrobiales bacterium; assembly: GCA_017305835.1. Taxonomy (GTDB): domain Bacteria; phylum Pseudomonadota; class Alphaproteobacteria; order Rhizobiales; family Rhizobiaceae; genus RCIO01. The sequence goes on along the minus strand of JAFKJY010000061.1, from coordinate 45,745 downwards.
GGCATCGGCTATCGGAGAGGACGACCGCCTGCATCACGTGGCGACCGTTGGTGCGATGGCGCTGCTCGATATCCTGCAACCTAACGATGTCCTGGGCGTATCCTGGGGTAGAACGATTCACATGCTCAGTGAGGAGCTTCCAATCCAGAAGATCCCCGGCCTGACGATTTGCCAGGTCGTGGGTTCCATGCACGTGCCGTCACTTACCGCAGCCGAGGCATGTGCGATCCGGATTTCGGGAAAAACGGATGCCGCCTGTTTCACCCTCCACGCGCCCGCCATCGTATCCACGCCGGAACTGGCGGAGGCATTGAGGTCCGAAGGGGTCATCCGCCGTCAGTTGGAGCGCTTCAAGACTATCAATCGGGTATTGTTTTCCGTCGGCGGCTGCGACGACGACACACAGTTGCTCCAGTCCGGCATAGGCCGGGTCGAGGACCTGCAGTGGTATACGGCCAGGGGCGCGAAGGGGATCGTCTGCGGCCGCTTCATCGACGGCGAGGGCCGTCATCTTGTCGGCCCGTTAGACAAAAGGATGATCGGCATTACACCCGACGAGCTAAGAGCCTGCAGTGGCATACTGGTCGCGGCCGGCCGGGAAAAGGTAACTGCGATCCGGGCTGCGCTCGCTGGAGGTCTCGTGTCCCATCTCGTGGTCGATCTCGAAATAGGCAGCCTTCTGCTCGCGACCTGATCAGCCCATTGATCGGCATTGTGATGTATTTGCCGTCAAGCGCAACGGATTGCCGGAAGGTCGAGACGCTTCATCAGCAGGTAGTCGACGACCAGTTCCTCGAAGAGAATCGGCTCGCCGCCATCGAATGATGCACAAGAGTTAGCAGGCAGCCTGCGCCGGAAGGGGCAACCGCCGGCATTCGGAGGCCTGGCCCTGCCCGGACGCCTACCTCAGCGCCGTTTCAACTCTCGGCAGCAGCTTCGAAGCGAGGCCGTGGAATCCTTCCGCCGTCAGGTGCTGGTGGTCGACGGCCTGCCGGGGGAATTCCTTGAACCAATTGTTCGGGATCTTGATGACCTCGATACCGCGGCGCGCCGCAATCTGCTCGATCTGAAGCATGCTGCCCCTGCGATCGTCTCCGCCCCGCTCCCGGCCGGGTTGCAGGATCAAGACTCGCGTATCGGCCGCAAGCAGGCCGGGCAGCCTCGCAAGCATGGCTCATGGCGGTCCTGGTTGGGGCAGCAGTATCGGATCGGCCCGGTACAAAGCACCTCGACAGGGAGATTGAAGGACTCGCCGGCCGCCAAGCGCGTTGGGTGCTATTGTGCGAAGTCCCTTATCGTGTCGTGCAGGCTGTATTTCGCTCTGAACCCCAGTTCATCGGCCGCCAAGCGAATTTCCGAAGGCGCGGGACGCAAATGGGGAAAGCCGGCGAAGCCGCCTTTCAGAGGAACGTTCAGCCTGACGTGAAGATCTGGATATAGCGCGCGAACGGCGTCGCAGAACTGGTCGAAACTATGCCAGTCCCCGGTCGCCACGTTGTAGACGCGCAAGGCTGGTCGCGGCGCGTCGAGCGCGGCGACATTCGCCGTGGCACAGTCTCGCATGTCGACAAATTCTTCCTTGCCGTCCCAAATGAGGAAAGGGTCGTCGATCACCGCTTCGCGGCCGGCCTTTCCGGCGGCGAGGAGGGTCGCGAGCAGTCGCCCCGGCACGCTCGTCGCTAGGCCGGCGCCCGCGCTAAGCACCGCGCCATAGCGAAGCACCAGCACATCGACGCCATAGAGATCATGGTAGACCAAGGAGAGGTGCTCGGCCGCGATCTTGGTCGCGGCATAGATGCTGGCCGGGCGCTGACTGACGATGCGGAGCGCGAAGTCCTCCTCGAAGGGCCGGGCGTCATGCGTATCGAAGGCCGTGTAGCCGACCGTGGTAGAACTGGCCACGACGACGCGCCGCAGGCGGCGCAACCGGGCAACCTCCAGCACGTTCGCCGTGCCAACGGTATTCACCAGCACGCCTCTGGGCGGGTCGACGCGGATCGCCGTCGACAGCAGGGCGGCGGTATGGACGATCCCATCCACCTCGTGGGCAACTACGAGCCTGTCCAGGGCTTCGCGGTCGAGCACATCGCAGAGCGCGAATGAAATCCGCTCCGGCTTTTTCTCCCCCGGATCGACCGGACGCACATCGGCGACCACGACATCGCGCCCGCTCTCGGCCAGCCGCTTGGCCGTTTCCATGCCGATCGCACCCGCGCCCGTCACCAGCACCGCCACCGGCCCGATCCCCTAGAGGTCTTCGTCGAAGACGAGATGGTAGACCCGGCCTTTGAACGGGCCCATGTTCTCGGCGATCTTTGTCCGCACGGTCTGGCGCGTCTCGCTCGCCAGCGCCGCGTCCATGTCTGCGAGGCTGTCGAAATAGAGATCGAATACCATATAGGCCGAGGGAGCACCCTGTTCGGGCACGACGAGGCGCCTGAGCCTCACGTCGCGTATGCCCGGATATGTGCGGATCGCCGGCAAAACGTTGTCCCGCATGCCGCGGTCGAACCGTTCGCGATCAGCTTCTTCGACATGGCCGTCGAGGACGGCGGAACGCACGATCATGATTGCACCTCGAGCTTAGTTGTACCCCATCATCCGGGGGAGGAAGAGGACGATCTGCGGGAACAGGATCAGGATGAACATCACCACAGTCAGCGGGACGCAGAAGGCCCAGATTTCCCGGTTTATCTCGCGCATCGGAACCTTCGTCAGCGTCGAAAGCACGAACAGGATCAGGCCGTAGGGCGGGGTGATGACGGCGATCATGAAATTGATGATGCACACGACGCCGAAATGGACCAAGTCGATGCCCAGCGCGTGCACGGACGGCAGAAACACCGGGACGAAGACCATCAGCATCACCGCCCCGTCGAGCACCGTCCCCAGCACGAGGAACAGCACGTTGACCAGCAGCATGAATTGGAGCGGCGAAAGCTCCATCGCTTTGATCCAGCTTGCGAGGCCGTCGGCCAGCCCCTCATTGGTGATGGCGTAGTTGATGATGAAGGAGCTGATGATGAGCATCATCACCACGGCCGATTGTCGCGACGATTCGAAGAACACGGCCAGCAGCGATCTGGCGTCGAGGTTGCGATAGACGACGATGCCGAGCAGGATCGCCCACATCGCAGCGACCGAGGCGGCCTCGGTCGGCGTGAAGATGCCGCTCCAAATCCCACCGAGCAGAACCACCGGCAGGGTCATCGGGATCAGCGCCCCGGCGATCGTGCGCAGCCGATCCTTCGCCTCGATCCGGCCCGCCGGCGGGAGGTTGCGGCGACGCGCCATCAGCGAGATCAGAATGCTGAGCGACAGCGCCATCAGGAACGCGGGGATGATGCCGGCCAGGAACAGCGCGCCGACGGACGCGCCGGAAATTACGGCATAGAGTACCAACGGGATCGAGGGCGGCATGATCGGTCCCAGCAGCGCGGCGCCTGACGCGACCGAGACGGCGAGGCCGCCCGGATAGTTGCCCTGTGTGCGCATCATCTTGATCGCGACCATGCCGGGGCCGGACGCTTCCGAGACTGCGCTGCCGGTCATCGATGACATTGCCAGATTCATCAGCACGGTGACATGGCCGTGCCCGCCTCGCAGCCGCCCCACGATCAGGTTGGCCGCCGACCACAGGCGCTCCGAGATGGTAGCCGCGTTCATGACGTTCGCGGCGAGGATGAACATAGGCACGGCGAGCATGGCGCTCATGCCCATCGTGTTGTTGAGAGTCTGGTCGACGATCAGCCCGATGTCCTGGCGGCTCGCCCACAGATAGACGATGCCGGACCCGAACATGGTGAGCACAACGGGGATGCGCAGGGCGGCGCCGACGATGAAGGCGGCGCAAAGGACGTACAGGCTCGGGCTCATCGTCTCAGCCGATCACGTTCGTGGTGGAGGCCTGGTCGGAGGCGCCGACATGCTCGCGCCAGTTCGGGCCGCAATATTCGACGAGCTGCGCAACCAGCCGGATGATGACCGTCACGATGTAGATGATGAAGCAGGAGAAGACGAAATCGAGCCTGACTCCGAGGACATCCGTCCTTTCACGCCAGAGAAAGAGCACGTAGTCGATGATCGTCGGGAGGGCGACGATGAAAATCAGCGCAAACACGGCGCGGCCGACGATGCCTATCACGCGGCGCGTTCGCGGCGACACCATATCCCAGACAACGTCAAAGGCGACGTGGTCGCTCGCCCTGACGACGAAGGCGTCGGTCAGGAAGGTACACCAGAGCAGGAGCAGGATGCCCACCTCGTCACCCCACAGAAGCGGGCGGTTGAATACGTGACGCATCACGATGCCGATGATGAAAACGGCGAATATCGCTGCGAACATGACGCCCGAGACGATTTCGGCAGCTTTGCGAAACCGTCCGACGGCGCTCATCAAGCGGTCGATCATCCTGTCCTCCCCGTTTCGGCCAGTCCGGCCCCTCAGGCCGGGCTGGCCGGGTCACGCGATCACTTCGTCGCGTCGATCTTTTCCTTCAGTCCCGGCTGCCACTTCGCCTCGAAACCCTCCTCCTTGTAGAGCTTCGCGGCGTTGGCCCGGAACAGTTCCACATCCGGCCGGGAGATCACAATCCCGGCCTTCTCGAAACCTTCCAGAGCCGACTTCTCGTCCGCGATCGTCTTCTTGACCTCCATCTCGGTGGCCTCCTTGGCCGCCGCGCGCAGGGTTGCCTGCTGCTCGGGCGTGAGCTTGTCGAAGACAGGCTTGGCGATGGCGATGAACACCGGCTGGACGATGTGCTGGGTCAGCACGATCTCCTTCGACACCTCGTCGAACTTCCAGTCGCGCGTCATGTTCGTCGGGTTGTCCTGACCATCGATCGCGCCGGTCTGGAGGGCGAGGTAGACTTCCGTGATCGGCATGGCGAGCGGGGTGACGCCCATGGCGCGGGCCAGCGTCTGGAAGGCGGCGCCGGGCGGCATCCGCAGCTTGACCCCCGCGAAGTCGGCCGGGGTCTTGATGTTCTTGACGGAGCGCAGGCCGACGACGCGAGTGCCGAGATAGGCCGTGTCGAGAATGACGATGCCCATGGTATCGGCCACCTTGGCATAAAATTCCTCGCCGATGGGTCCGTTGAACACCTTCAGCATGTGGTCCGGGTCACGGAACACATAGCCTGAGCTGAACACGCCGTATTCGGGAAGCTGGGCCTCGATCTCGGGGACCACGGGCGAGGCCATCTCGAGATTGCCGCGCTGCATGGCGGGCAGTTCAGTGCCCTGCCGGAACAAGGTGGACGCAGTATGGACCGCGACAGATATGTCGTTCGGGTAGGCAGCTTCCATCCGCTCCTTGATGAGGCGGAAGGCATCGCTGAGCGCCGAGCTGTCCGGCGAGGCGGTCGAGATGCGGATTTCCGTCTTGGCCAGCGCCGGCGCGGCTAGGCCGGCCAGGGCAAGGGCGCCGGCGACCGATATGAGAAGATGCCGTCTGTTCATTTCATTCCCCCTTTTTGCTGTCTGAAGGCCGAAGCCTCCACCCTTCGAAACGAGTTGCGACAGGCTGGATCAGACCCCCAGCCCGCCCAGAGACTTTCCGCCGTCGACGAAAAGGGTCTGTCCGGTGATGAACTTCGTCGCGGGATTGGCCAGAAACGCGATGGCGCCTGCGATGTCGGCCGGATCGGCGGCCGCGCCGCCGGGTTCGAGCGATTGCGCGATCTTGTACTGGTCCGCGGGCATGGCGCGGGTCATCGGCGTGTCCGTGAAGCCGGGCGCCACCGAATTGACTGCGATCCGCCTGTCCCTGAATTCCATGGCCATCGCGCGCGTCAGGCCGATCACGCCGGCCTTGGACGCGACATAGTGCGCGAAATTCGTGCCGCCGATCGCTGCCCGCGACGAAACCGTGACGATGCGGCCGCCGGCCGGCATGCGCGGAAGCACCTCCTGCACCGCACGGAAGACGCCGAGCAGGTTGACGTCGAGCATCAGCTCGAAATCGCCCTCGCTGATCTCCTCGAAGCGGCGCGGCTGATAGATTCCGGCGACGCAGACCAGCGCCGCGATCTCGGGATATGCCGCCATCGCCGCGGCGATGGCGGCGCGATCCCTCACATCCGCGACATGGACGGAGACGCGATCCGCGCAGGATGCGAGCTCCCCGGACGGAACGCTGTTCCTGTCGGCGACCGCGACGTGGAACCCGTCATCGGCAAGGCGCTCCACGGTTGCCAATCCGATTCCCGAGGCACCTCCGGTAACGAATGCAACGGGGCGCGCCATCCTATGCCTCCCTCGCGACCCTTACCGACAACCTGCCGATGCCGTCGATCTCGGCGTCGATCGTGTCGCCGACCTTCAGGAAGGTCCCGCTCGGCACGCCCACGCCGGCGGGCGTGCCGGTCAACAATACGTCTCCGGGATCGAGCGTCATGATCTCCGAGGCGCGCGCGACCTGCTCGGCGATCGAGAAGATCATCTTGCCGGCGTCGCTGTCCTGCTTGACCTCGCCGTTCACGGACAGGCGCAGCCTGGCCGCCTGCGGATCGGGGAAGTGCGACGCGGGCACGATGCAGGGACCCATCGGACAGCAGGTGTCGTTGGCTTTGCCGGCAACCCAGTCCAGCTTGTAGAACTGCTCGGGCGCCTTGTTGAAATCGCGCGCGGACAGGTCGATGGCGATGCTGTAGCCGGCGATGTGGGACATGGCGTCCTCCACCGACACATAGCGCGCGGTCTTGCCGATGACGGCCGCCAGCTCGATCTCCCAGTCGAACGCCTTCGTTCCGCGCGGCATGACGACGTTCGGGCCGGGGCCGACGATGGCGTTGCGCGGCGGCTTCATGAAGAAGAAGAGGCGCTGGCTTTCCTTGGTGATGCCCGGAAAGCCCATCTCGGCCATATGATCGAAATAGTTCGCTCCGGCGCACAGGATCTTGCCCGGATACTGGAGAGGCGCGAGAAGCTCGGCCCGGTCGGCGGGAACGCCGTCCCCAGCCTTTTGCGCCAGCATCTCCAGCACCGGCTCATGGCGCGACCAGTCCGAAAACAGCTCCGCGACGGTCGCCGGAAGCACGCCCCCGTGACGGAGGGCGAGTTCGGCGATCGGATGCAACTGTCCGGCCACCTGCAAGCAGGCTGTCGGCTTGCCATTCATCCCGGCTGTCACCAGCGACCACATGAAGCGCTCCTCCCCTCGACTTCGTTGGGCTATCATGCTGCATTTTCCACAATCGTCAATAGTTTGGAAAATTTTTATTTCTTGGAAACTGGCGCACGATTTCGGGATTTGCTAGAGCTTGGAAATGAACGAGATTTCAGCCGTCGCAGCGCAGGGAACAACCGTGAGCGAAACCGTCTACCGGTCGCTCAAGGCGGACATTCTTTCCGGTGCGATCGCATCGGGGTCAGCCTTGCTGACGCGCGATCTGCTGGCCAGGTACGAGTGCGGCATCAGCCCGTTGCGCGAAGCGCTGGCGCGGCTCGTCGGCGAACAGTTCCTGGAGGCGACGAGCCACAGGGGCGTGAAAGTTCCCCGACCTTCGATCAGCGACGTCGAAGACATCTACCGCATCAGGATCGCGCTCGAGCGCGAGGCACTGGCGCTGGCGCTGAAACATGGCGACGATGCCTGGGAAGGCGAAATCATAGCGACCTGTCACCGCATGGAGAAGGCGACCCTGCCTGACCACGTCACCGACCAGCCGACGTCGATTATAGAGTGGGAGAGCCGCCACCGCGCCTTTCATCACAGCCTGACCAAGGCAGCCCCCTCGCCGCGCCTGCTGAGGCTGATCGACCAGATGGTCGACCAGACGGAACGGTATCGCGCGCTCCGACTGGCGGGGATGGACGGGGCGCGGATCCGGGGCGAGGTGGCAAACGAGCACCGCACGCTGATGGAGCTGGTTCTGGCGCGCGACCCCGCCAGCCTCGACTTCCTGTCGCAGCACCTCGACCGGACCAGGGCGGCGGTGGTTTCAATCTTGAGTCGGCGCTGAACGGGCAGAGAACGGCCGGCCATCATCTCGGGCTGGGCGACTCGTCTCGAGCCCTCGCCCGCCAAGGCCCCGAGACGCAAGCTCGTCCTCGAGATCAGTAGAGCGGGGTCGGCTGCGCCCGAAGAAAACGGCCGGAAGACCTTCGCCGGAGACGGAGGCGCCTATTCAGGTGCCAGCACGAAGTCGTGCTCGACTTCCCAGAAGGGGCCGGCGAATTCGAGAGCGCTTGCCCGCTTCGGATCGTCCACCTTCCTGAACTCGGCGAGCAGGCTTTCCTTCACGCCGAACACCGCGTCGGAGTTGATGTAGGGGTCGTCGGGGTCGAAGATGTGGGTGGTCAGCGTCTCGAAGCCGTCGGCCCTGATGATGTAGTGCAGGTGCGCCGGCCGGTAGGGATGGCGGCCGAGCGCGCCGAGCAGCTTGCCGACCGTGCCGTCGTCGGGGATCGGATAGTATTTCGGCTTCACGGCGCGGAACCAGTAGCGCCCGTCCGGCCCGGTGCGGAAGACGCCGCGCAGGTTGAAGTCGGGCTGGATGCCCTTCTGCTGCACGTCGTAGAAGCCCTCGTCGTTGGCCTGCCAGACGTCGAGGACCGCGTCGGCGAGCGGTCTGCCCCGCGTGTCCAGGACCCGGCCGGAGATCACCATGTCCTCGCCCTTGTGGTCGAGGCAGATGTTGGCGCCCATCGGCAGCTCCGGCGCGTCGGCGACGTGGAAGGGGCCGAGCACCGTCGATTCGGAGGCGCCCGAGGGCTTCCTGTTGTTGATCGCGTCGACCAGCATGGACACGCCGAGCACGTCCGACAGCAGGATGAACTCCTGCCGCCACTCCGTGCACAAATGGCCGGTCCGCGTCAGGAACATGATCGCCTCGAACCATTCGTCCTGCGTCGGCTCGATCTCCTTGACCGCCTCGTGCAGCTTGCGGGTGATCACCTCCATCGCGAACTTCAGCCGCTCGTTCCTCGCGTCGGCGTTGCGGCCGGTGACGACCTCGACCGAATTCTCCTCCGTGAAGAAACCCTTCTCATGTGCTGCGGTCATGGCGTTCACCTGTCGAGGACCGATTTGAGGACACGGCGCAGCTCCGCCGCAGGATCGGTCGCCTTCGCCTCGGCGCGCCAGGCGACGTGCTGGTCGGGGCGCACGAGCACGGCGCCGGAATCGCGCACCTCGCGGGCACGGGCCCAGTCGCCGGTGAAGTCCTGCCAGCGCTGGCGCGGCCCGATCGTGTGGCAGGCGATCTCGATGCCGAGCTCCTTGCCGACGAGCCGTGCGGCCTCGATCCAGCCCTGGCCGCCGATGCCGGTCAGGATGGTGAAGCGGCCCTTGCCGGTGAGGTCGAGCGTGGAGACCTTCTTGCCGCCGTCGGAGAACACCCAGACATGCGGCACGCGCGCGCCGGGCCACGTCGTCGGCTGGTAGTGCAGCTCGCGGTCCTTCTCGAAGGCCGGCTCCTCCCGGCCGTCGGTGACGACCGCGCCGGAGCTGTAGCGCTGGTTCATCTCGACGCCATGCGCGTCGAACTCGTAGACCTTGTAGGCGATCGCCTTGCGGATCTCGTCGCGCTGCCTCTCGGCCTCGTCGGTGTCGTCGCAGCGGGCGTCCATGTTCTGCTGCATCTTCACCGGGTCGATCGAATCGAGCAGTCCGAGCGCCTTGAAGATCGGCCCGAACTCGTCGATCGACTGGTTGGCGCGGGTGACGATCTGCTTGGCGACCGGCGCGCGCTCGTCCTGGTAGCTGTCGAGCAGCTTCGGCCCGGCCTGCCCCTTCACCACCATCGCCAGCTTCCAGGCGAGGTTGAAGCCGTCCTGGATCGAGGTGTTGGAGCCGAGCCCGTTCGACGGCGGGTGGCGGTGCGTCGCGTCGCCCATGCAGAAGACGCGGCCGTTCGACATGGTGGTCGCGTACATGTTGTTGACCGTCCAGGTGGAGACGGACTGCAGCTCGATCTTCAGGTCGGGGTCGCCGACGAGGTCGCGCGCGACCTTGGTGGCGAAGGCCTCGTCGACTACCGGCTCTGGCTGGTTGATGTCGTAGCCCCAGACGATCAGCCATTCGTTCCAGGGCCGCACCATGCGCACCAGCCCCATGCCGATGCCGCCGACGTTCGAGCCCGGCTGCATCACCCAGTAGAGCACCGAGGGCCGGTGGGCGACGTATCGGGACAGATCCGCCTTGAACTGGATGTTCATCGAGCCGCCGACGCCCATCCTGCCCTCGAACTTCAGGCCGGCATGCTCGGCCACCTTCGAGTTGCCGCCGTCCGCGCCGACGAGATATCTGGAGCGGATGGTGACCTCCCTGCCGGTCAGCCGGTCGCGGCAAATGGTGGTGACGCCGTCGGCGTCCTGCGCGTGGGAGAGATATTCGGTCGACATGCGGGCCTGCGTGCCGCGCGAGCAGGCGGTCTTGAACAGAACCGGCTCCATGAAGGTCTGCGGACAGTCGTTCATGTGCGAGGGCGATGAAAGCTGGTGCTCGGCGCGCGACAGCGGGTGCTTGCCCCAGCTCTTCATGCGGCCGAGTTCCTCGCCGGCGAGCGACGTGCAGAACACGTTCTCGCCCATCAGGTCCTGCTCGGTGGCGTAGAGGTAGGCCTCGTCCTCGACCTCGCGGCCGAGGTCGCGCAGCACCTCCATCGTGCGCTGGTTGGTGATGTGGGCGCGCGGGGTGTTGGCCAGCCAGCGGTAGCGGTTGACCACCATGTTCTCGACCCCGTAGGTCGACAGCAGGGCGGCAGTGGCGGAGCCGGCGGGGCCGGTGCCGATGATGAGAACGTCAGTGGTGATGTCAGCCATGCGGCCCTCCCTTGTCCGGTGTCGCGCCCGGGGCGACGATGAGATTGCGGCGCACCGGGAAGAGCTCGATCCCGGTGCGGTCGGTGAAGAAGCCCCACAGTCCGCGCGGGGCGAACAGCATCACCGCGATGCCGATCAGCCCGAGCAGCAGCAGGTACCAGGAGCCGTAGTCCGACAGCGCGTTCTGCAGCAGGAACAGCACGATGATGCCGACGATCGGCCCCTCGATCGTGCCGATGCCGCCGATCACGACGATGAAGATGACGTAGGCCGTCCAGTCGACGACCGAAAAGGCGGCGTCCGGTGAGATGCGCGCCTTCTGCACGTAGATCAGGGCGCCGACGAGGCCGGTGCCGAAGGCGGCGGCGAGATAGACCAGCGTCTTCAGCCGCAGCGCGTCGACGCCGACCGAGCGCGCCGCATCCTGGTTGTCGCGGACCGCCGCCAGCCCGAGACCCTGGCGCGAGCGCAGCAACCGGTAGATGAAGCCGATCGTGGCGATCACCAGCACCAGCGCCAGCCAGTAGGAGACGATGTCGGCCGCGTGGGGGCCGCGCACGCCGAACAGCGCCGCCACCGCCTCCTGGCCCCAGATCGAGCGGGTGGCGTCGCGCGGCAGCGACGTGCCGGTGCCGCCGCCGAGCGACTTCCACTGGGCCACGACCAGCCGCGCGACCTCGGCGATCACCCAGGTGCCGATGGCGAAATAGGCGCCATAGAGGCGGAAGACGAAGAAGGCGGTCGGGATGGCGAGCAGCACCGCCGCGACGCCGCCCACGGCAATCGCCGCGACCGGGTCCATGCCGCCCAGGATCACCGCGCCGAACATCGCATAGGCGCCGATGCCGACGAAGGCCTGCTGGCCGACCGAGACGAGGCCGGCATAGCCGGCGAGCAGGTTCCAGTTCTGCGCCAGCGCCAGCATTGTGAGGATGAAGAACAGGTTCTGGATGACGCTGCGCGACACGAAGAGCGGAGCGGCGAAGGCAATGACGATCAGCGCCGCCGCGACCAGCGCGAAGGCGCCGGAGGCACGCGTGCCGGTCGTCACCCGGAAGGAGGAAAGGGCGTCGACGCTCATCAGTCGACCGCCCTCGGAAACAGGCCGCGCGGGCGCGCGAGCAGCACCGCCAGGAAGGCGACGTGGCCGGCGAGGATCTGCCATTCGGGATTGACTGCGGCGCCCACCGTCTGCGCCACGCCGATGATGATGCCGCCGGCGAGCGTTCCCCACAGCGAGCCGAGCCCGCCGATGATGACCGCCTCGAAGGCGTAGATCAGCCGCGACGGGCCGGTCGCCGGGTCGAAATTGGCGCGCGTCCCGAGGTAGAGCGCGGCGATCGTCACGACCACCATCGCCACCCCGGTCGCCTGGGCGAAGATGCGATTGGGGCGGATGCCCATCAGCCCGGCGGTCACCGGATCGTCCGACGTGGCGCGGAAGGCGCGGCCGAGCGAGGTGCGGTAGAAGAGCTGGTTGAGCGCGACGATGGCGAGGACCGCCGAAGCGAGGGTCAGCAGCGGCATCACGCCGACATTGACCGGGCCGATCGCCAGCGAGGCCGTCTCGATGCCGCCGGCATAGATGCGGCGGCTGTCGGCCGAGAAGCCCTCGAGCAGCGCGTTCTGGATGACGATCGACAGGCCGAAGGTGACGAGCAGCGGCGGCAGGATGTCGTCGCCCAGCGTGCGGTTCAGCACGAGACGCTGGAGCGCCCAGCCCGCGGCGAACATGATCGGCATGGCGACGAGCGCTGCGACGAACGGGTTGAGCCCGAGCGCGGTGACCAGCACGAGGATCAGGTAGGCGGCGAGCACGATCAGGTCGCCATGGGCGAGATTGACCAGCCGCATGATGCCGAAGACGAGGCTCAGCCCCGCCGCGAACAGCGCATAGAGGCCGCCCAGCAGCACGCCCTGCACCACGGTGTCGAGCCAGCTCATGCCGTCGTCCTCCGGCCACGGCGCATCACGCATGCACCCCGAAATAGGCGGCATGGATGGCCTCGCGCGACAGCTCGCCGGGGCGGCCGGACAGCGTGACGCGGCCTTCCATCATGCAATAGACCCGCTCGGCGACCCGGAGCGCCTGGCCGATGTCCTGCTCGACGATGACGATGGCCGCGCCGCTCTCCCTGATCCGCGGAAAGGCGGCGTAGATGTCGCGGATGACGACGGGCGCCAGGCCGAGGCTGATCTCGTCGCACAGCAGGACGCGCGGGTTCGACATCAGCGCGCGGCCGATCGCCACCATCTGCTGCTGGCCGCCGGACAGCGCCGTGGCCGGCACGTTGCGGCGCTCCTTCAGCACCGGAAACAGCCCGTAGACGCTGTCCAGCGTCCACGGGCCGGCCACGTCGCGGCCGTAGCGGCCGATCAGCAGGTTCTCCTCGACGCTCAGCGAGGCAAAGAGCTTACGGCCCTCCGGCACCATGGCGATGCCGAGCGCCACCACTTCCGGCGCTGCCAGCGCACCGATCGGCCTGCCTTCCAGGGTCACGGCCTCAGGCGCATTGGCGATGATGCCGGAAACGGAGCGCAGCAGCGTCGTCTTGCCGGCCCCGTTCGCCCCGATGATCGCCACCGTCTCGCCGGCGGCGAGCGCCAGGTCGATGCCGAACAGCGCCTGGAAGTCGCCGTAGAAGGCCTTCAGGTCGCGGGTCTGGAGCAGCGTCATCAGACCTCGATCCCGAGATAGATCTCGCGCACCTGGCGCGAGGCCATGATTGCCGCCGGCTCGCCCGTCGCGATCACCCGGCCGAAGTCGAGCACGACCAGCCGGTTCACCACAGAGGTGAGGGCATGCAGAACGTGCTCGATCCAGACGATGGCCGTGCCGCGCGCGTTGATCGCCCGCACGAGATCGACCAGCGCGCCGCATTCGGCCTCGGTGAGCCCGCCGGCGATCTCGTCGAGCAGCAGCACCTTCGGCCCGGTGGCGAGCGCGCGCGCCAGCTCGAGCCGCTTGCGCTGCAGCAGCGTCAGCTTGCCGGCGGGCACGTTGGCATGCGCAACGAGGCCGGTGTCGACCAGGATGCGGGCGCAGTCCCCGCTCACCTCCGCCTGGCTGCTCCTATTGCCGAACATGGCCGCCGTCAGCACGTTCTCGAACACGGTCAGCCGCTGGAAGGGCTGCGGGATCTGGAAGGTGCGGCCGATGCCGGCGAGGCAGCGGCGCATCGGCGGCGCGCGGGTCACGTCCTCGCCGCCGAACAGGACCCGGCCGGAATCGACGCCGATGTTGCCGGTGATCAGGTTGAACAGCGTCGACTTGCCCGCGCCGTTCGGTCCGATGATGCCCAGAGCCTCGCCCGGCTCGACGGCGAACGACACCGCCTCGGCGGCGGGAACCGCGCCGAAGCTCTTCGAGACCTGATCGAGTTCGAGGATGGGCAACTGCCGAAATCTCCGGTTGCGGGGCGGACGCCAGGCCCGCCCCGCAGGCTGGTCAGGCGATCAGTTCCATCTTGCCGCCGGTCGGGATCGACGGCGCCGTCTTGTTGTCGACGATCACCAGATCGTAGCCGCCGCCATCCTTGCGCCGCCACTGGCCGCCGACCAGCGGCGTCTTGGCGATGTTCTTCTGTGCGAAGGGCGGGAGCTGATCGCTGCCCCAGGCGAGCGGCCCGACCAGCGTGTCGAGCTTCGTCTTGCCGAGCGCCTCGGCGACCGCGTCGGCGTCCGACGGATCGCCGACCCGCTTCATGGCGTCGACCGCCACCTCGAACAGCGCATGCACGAAGCCGATCGGCTGCGTCCACGGCTTGCCGGTCGCCTGCGTGAAGGCCGCAGCCACCTCGGCCGCGCTCTGGCCCGTCAGCGAGGACTTGAAGGGATGGCTCGGCGTCCACCACACCTCCGAGGAGAGGTTGTGGCCGGCGTCGCCCACCGTCTCGATCGTCGAGGGGAACAGCAGCGCCTTGCCGATCGAGGCGATCTTCGGCTTGAAGCCCTGCTGCTTGGCCTGGTTCCAGAAGGTGGTGAAGTCCGGCGGGATCATCACGCCGGTGACGATGTCCGCGTTCGCCTGCTTGAAGGCGTTGATCTGGGCGGAGAAATCGTCGGTCAGGTTCTGGTAGCGGCCGGGATCGGTCAGCTTGTAGCCGAGCTTGTCGAGCACCGGCGGGAAGCCGACGGCCTTGTCGCCCCAGGCATTGCCGTCGCCGTCGTTCGGGAACAGGCCGGCGACGCTCCTGTTGGTCTCGAGCTGGCCCCACATGTTGGTGTAGACGGCGATCACGTCCTCCAGCCCCCAGAAGAAATGGTAGGCGTAGTCGAACGGCTTCCAGCTCGCCGGATCGCCGGGATTGCCCTGCTGGCCGATGAACCAGGGCTGCCACGGCGCGACGGACGACAGGCACGGCACCTGCTCCGCCTCGCAGGTCGTCGAGACGGGATTTGTCGTCTCCGGCGTCGAGGCCACCATGACGAGATGGACCTCGTCCTGGACGATCAGCTCCTTGGCCACCTCGGCCGCGCGATTGGGGTTAGACTGGCTGTCCTTGACGACGACCTCGTAGGCGAGGCCCATCGACTTCACCGCCTGGTTGAAGCCGTCGATGACAAACTTGTCGGCCTCGGCGAAGGCGGCGAGCGGCCCGGTCTGCGGGCTGACATAGCCGAGCTTGATCATCTTGCCCTGCGCGATCGCGGGCATCGCGAGGCCGGACGTGCCGGCGAGCACGCTCGTTGCGGCCGCCGTCTTCAGGAATCTGCGTCTGCTGATCATCTGCGTTTCCTCCCGTTCAAGGTCTAGTCCTTCGGCCTGCTTCCCTCCCAGGCCGCCTGCAGCAATGCGCGGATCGACGTCGCGTCGAAGGCGCGCGGATTCTCGTAAGGGTTCTTCGTCGCGATCTGCGCGGCGCGGTCGAGATCGGCCTCGGTGAGCCCGAGATCGCGCAGCGCCAGCGGCGCGCCGAGCGAGCCGGCGAAATCCCACAGGCCGCCGCCCGCGCTGCCGCCGAACAGCGCCGCGGCCGGCCGCAGCAGCTCCGGCACCGCCTTCTCGTTGAAGTGGACCGTGTGCGGCAGCAGGATCGCGTGCGTCTCGGCATGCGGCGTGTCGAAGCTGCCGCCGAGCACGTGGCAAAGCTTGTGGTGCAATGCCATCGCCACCGAGCCGAGCACCGTGCCGCACAGCCATGCGCCGTAGAGCGCGTCCGACCTGGCGTCCGGATCGCGCGGCGCGGCGACCAGCCGCGGCAACCCTTCCCTGAGCGCGCGCATGCCCTCCAGCGCCATCAGGCTCGTCACCGGGTTGCGGTCCGGCGCATAGAGGCCCTCGGCCGCATGGGCGATCGCGTTGAGCCCGCTGGTGACGCTCATCGCGACCGGCAGGCCGAGCGTCAGGTCGGGATCGTAGATCACCACCTCCGGCCGCACCTTCTCGTCGCGGATCGTGGTCTTCCGGCCGCCGTCCGTCTCGCCGAGGATGTCGGTCGCCTCCGAGCCCGCATAGGTCGTCGGCACGACGATCTGCGGCAGGTCGGTGCGCAGCGCGATCGCCTTTCCGAGCCCGGTGGTCGAGCCGCCGCCGAGCGACACCACGCAGTCGGCGCCGGCCGACCGGACCACCTCCATGGCCTGCTGCGTCACCGCAACCGGCGTGTGCATCGCCGCACCCGCGAAGACACCGGTCGCACGGCCGCCGATCCCGCCGGCGAGCGCGCGCGCATCCGCCTCCTGCTGCGGGGTGGAGAGTACCAGGGCCCGCCTGGCGCCGATCCTGTCGATCCACTCCGCGACCCGCGAACGGGCGCCGCGCCCGAACACGACGGTCGAGGGGCGCGCCCGGTAGGTGAAGGCCGCGACGCTCACGACGGCCTCCGCGCGCGCGCCATGACGAAGGTGAAGTCGAGGCTCCAGGCCACGCCGGCCCGCTCGTTCGGCGTGCGCCGGAAATCGGCGAGCAGCTCCGGCTTGACCCCGAGCAACGGGTCCTTGTCGATGTAGGGGTCGGAGCGGTCGTAGACCTGCGTCGTCACCGTCTCGAAGCCGGGCGCCGAGATCAGGAAATGCAGGTGCGCCGGCCGCCGCAGCGGATAGCCGAGCCGGCCGAGCAGCTCGCCCACCGGCCCGTCGTCCGGCACCTTGTAGCCGGCCGGCCGCACGGTGCGGTAGCCGAAGTCGCCATTGTCGTCGGCGCGGTAGAAGAGGCCGCGCGACGTGTTCGGCGTCGTGCCTTTCGGGCGGCGGGCGTTGATCTCCTCGACGAGCTGGGTGATGCCGAGCATGTCGGACAGCAGCACCCATTCCTGCCGGCGCTCGTCGCTGACATGGCCGACATCGGTGAGGAAGGCGAGAAGCGCGCGCCATTGCTGCGCCGTGGGCCGGATCTCGCGGACGGCCTGGTGCACGGAGCGCACGATCGCCGCGACCATCCCGGCGAGTTCCGGCTCTGCGCCGGCCGCCAGCCGGCGCGCCACGAGATCGGCGGAGTTCTGCTCCTGCAATGCCTGGATCGCTGCCGACATCTTCCTCCCCGATGCGACGCTGCAAGGGAAGGCTAGCACCGGCGTCCGGCGCGATTGATGATTTTTCGGCCGATCATTATAACGATCCGTTATGAAACTCGACGAGCGCCATCTCATCCAGCTCGCCGCCGTCGTGCAGGCGGGCGGCGTGACCGAGGGCGCCGCCATGCTCGGCCTGTCGCAGCCGGCGGTCTCGCGCACGCTCGCCATGCTGGAACGGCGGCTCGGCGAGCCGCTGTTCGTCAAGGGCCGGCGGCCGCTCCAGCCGACCCCGCTCGGCCGCTCGCTGGCCGAGCACGGCCAGACCATGCTGCTCGCCTCGCGGCGCGCCTCCGAGCTCGTCGACAGCTTCCATCACGGCCGCTCGGGGCTGGTGCGGGTGGGCGGGACACCGTTCTTCATCGACGCGCTGGTGTCCGGCATCATCGCCGACTTTCACAATGCCAACCCGGACATCCGCGTCGACCAGAGCTACGGCTACGTGTCGGAGCTGCAGGCCGCGCTGCATGCCGGCCGCATCGACCTTGCCATCTGCCCGGTCGACATACTCGACGAGGGTTCGGGCCTCACCTTCGAGGAGATCCTGCCCGGCCGCAACGTCGTGGCCTGCCGGGCCACGCATCCGCTGCTGCTGCGCCGCAAGATCCGCAAGAGCGACCTGCTTGAGTTCCCCTGGATCGCGCCGCCGCCCGGCAGCCCGCTGCTCGCCGACCTGCGCAGCCTGCTGCTGTCGCTGGGCGCCACCGAGATCAAGGTGCGCTACACCGGCGGCTCGCTGACCAGCACGATGATCTACCTCAAGGGGACGGACGCGCTGACCGTGCTGCCGCACGGCGTGGTCTTCGCCTTCCGTGCCGAGAAGGCGATCACGGCGCTGCCCATCGGCGTGCCGCATCCGGAGCGTGCGCTGGGGCTGATGCGGCTCGCCGACGCGCCGCGCTCGCCGGCGGTCGACGCCTTCGCGCAGCATGTGGGGACGAGCTTCCAGGGCCTGCGGCACCTGATCAAGCGTCACGAGCAGGCCGTGATCTGGGGGGCGTGACCGCGGCCGGAGAGGCGGCGGGGGAGGATCGTCCCGACAGCCGCGCGATCAGCACGAACAGGAACGGCACGAACAGCACGCCGAGCAGGGTCGCCGCGATCATACCGCCCATCACGCCGATCCCGATAGCCTTCTGCGCGGCCGAGCTCGCGCCCGTCGCGAAGGCCAGCGGCGTGACGCCGAGGATGAAGGCCAGCGACGTCATCACGATCGGCCGCAGCCGCAGCCGCGCCGCCTCCAGCACCGCGTCGCGCAGGCTGCGGCCCCGGTCGAGCAGGTCCTTGGCGAACTCGACGATGAGGATGGCGTTCTTGGCGGTGAGCCCGATCGTCGTCAGCAGCCCGACCTTGAAGTAGACGTCGTTGGACTGGCCGAAGAGCCAGGCGCCGAGCAGGGCGCCGAGGACTCCGACGGGGACGGCGAGGATGACCGAAAGCGGGATCGCCCAGCTCTCGTAGAGCGCGGCGAGGCAGAGGAAGACCACCAGCATGGAGACGGCATAGAGCAGCGCCTCCTGCGAGCCGGCGAGGCGTTCCTGGTAGGAGAGGCCGGACCAGGCCGTGCTGAAGCCCTCGCCGAGCTGCGCGGTGAGCTGCTCCATCCGGTCCATGGCATCGCCCGAGCTAGCGCCCTGCTGGGCCGAGCCGTTGATGGCGATCGCCGGCGTGCCGTCGAAGCGGGCGAGCGACGGCGTGCCCTGCATCCAGCTCGTCGTGGCGAAGGCCGAGAACGGCACCATCTCGCCACTGCCGTTGCGCGCGAACCAGCGGTTGATGTCGTCAGGCTGCATGCGGAACGGCGCGTCGGCCTGCACGTAGACCGGCTTGATCTCGCCATTGTAGACGAAGTCGTTGACGTTGGCGCCCGAGAACGCGGTGGCGATCAGGCTGTTGATGGCGCCGATGTCGACGCCGAGCGCGCCCGCCTTCTCCTGGTCGATGTCGATCTTGAGCTGGCTTTCGAGACTGCGCGTGTTGCCGCGCACATTGGCGACCGTGTCGTCCTTCTGGGCGAGGTCGGCAAGGTCGTTGCTCGCCTTGTTGAGCGCGGCGCGCCCCCGGTTGCCGGTGTCCTCCAGGTACATGGAAAAGCCGTTGCTCTGGCCGAGCCCCTGGATCGCCGGGGGCGCCAGCACGAACACCTCGGCGTCGCGTATCGCGCGGAAGTGCATCGTGGCGCGCATCGACACCGACGCCGCCGACAGGCGCGAATCGGTGCGCTGGTCGAAGTCCTTGAGCCGCACGAAGGCCATGGCGGTGTTCTCGCCGCTGCCGCCGAAGCCGAAGCCGAGCGTCATGAAGACGCTCTGCACGGCGTCCTTCTCCTCGTTGAGGAAATAGTTCTCGACGAGGTCGATCACCGCCTGCGTGCGGGCGGCATTGGCACCCGTCGGCAGGGTGATCTGGGTCATCAGCACACCCTGGTCCTCCTCGGGAATGAACGAGGAGGGAAGCTGCGTATAGGTCCACCAGGCGCCGCCGAGCAGGGCGGCGAAGACGACGAGCACGCGCAGCGGCCGCACGATGACGCCGCCGACGGCATACACGTAACCGCCGGTGACGGCGGCGAAGCCGCGGTTGAACCATCCGAAGGCGCGCGACGCCCAGCCGCCGTGCGTCGGCTTCAGCAGCATCGCGCAGAGCGCGGGCGTCAGCACGATCGCCACCAGCACCGAGAGCAGCATGGCGCTGGCGATGGTGACGGAGAACTGGCGGTAGATGACGCCGACCGAGCCCGAGAAGAAGGCCATCGGGATGAACACCGCCGTCAGCACCAGCGCGATACCGATCAGGGCGCCGGTGATCTCGCCCATGGACTTCTCCGTCGCCTCGCGCGCCGACAGGCCCTCCTCGGTCATGATGCGCTCGACGTTCTCGACCACCACGATGGCGTCGTCGACGAGCAGGCCGATGGCCAGCACCATGGCGAACATGGTGAGCATGTTGATCGAGTAGCCGAGCGCGGCGAGCACGCCGAACGTGCCGAGCAGCACGACCGGCACGGCGATCATCGGGATGATCGTCGCGCGCAGGTTCTGCAGGAACAGCAGCAGGACGAGGAAGACCAGCACCACCGCCTCGATGAGGGTCTCCACCACCTTCTCGATGGAAAGCTCCACGAACGGCGTCGTCTCGTAGGAATAGGCGATCTCGACGCCCTGCGGCAGCGAGCCGGCGAGGCCGTCGAGCTCGGCATGCACGGCATCGGCCACCGAAATCGCGTTGGCGCCGCTCGCGAGCTGGACGCCGAAGCCGGCCGCCGGCATGCCGTTGTAGGTCGAGCTCTGGCCGTAGCGCGTCAGGCCGATCTCGACGCGGGCGACGTCGCCGAGCCGCACGACGGCGCCGCTGCTCGCGGTCTTGAGGATGATCTTCCTGAACTCGTCGGCCGAGGTCATCTGCGTCTGCGCGATGATGTTGGCCTTGATCTGCTGGCCCTGCACCACCGGCGTGGCGCCGATGGCGCCGGCGGCGACCTGCGCGTTCTGCGTCTGGATCGCGGCGGTGATGTCGGACGGCACGAGCTGGTATTTCTGCATCGCGTCGGGATCGAGCCAGACGCGCATGGCATAGCCGCTGCCGAACGCCTGGACGGCGCCGACACCGTCGATGCGCTCGATGCGGTCCTCGATGCGGCTCGACATGATGTCGGCCAGCTCGGACGAGGTGTAGCGGCCGTCGCGCGAGATGATGTTGCCGATCATCAGGATGCCCGAGGGCGAGCGGGAGACGGTGACGCCCTGCCGCTGCACCGCCTCGGGCAACTGCGCCTCGACCCGCGACAGCTTGTTCTGCACCTCGACCTGCGCCAGCTCGGCATTGACGCTGCTGTCGAAGGTCAGCGAGACGGACGCCGAGCCGCTGCTCGAGGAGGATTCCATGTAGAGCAGGCCGTCGAGGCCCGTCATGGCGCTCTCGATCTTGGTGGTGACCGAGTTCTCGACGGCCTCGGCGGTGGCGCCGGCATAGGTCGCGCCGATGCGCACGGTGACGGGCGCGATGTCGGGATATTGCGAGATCGACAGCGACCAGATGCCCATCACGCCCGCCAGCAGCGTGGCGATGGCGAGCACGATGGCGAAGACGGGGCGGCCGATGAAGAAGCTCGCGACCGCGTTGCGGCGAAGCGACGTGGTCATTTCGTCGCCTCCGCGCCGGCCGGCGCGGCGGCCGGCTGGAGCGTCTGCTCCACGACGCCGTCCGCGTCGATCGTGGCGGCGACGGGCGACACCGTCGCGCCGGCGGAGAATTTCTGGAAGCCGTCGACGATCAGCCTGTCGCCGTCGGCGATCCCCTCGGTGACGATCCAGTCGTTGCCGCGCGCGCCGGAAGTGACGAGCTTCCGCTCCTCGGCCTTGCCCTCGGCCGAGACCACATAGGCGATCGGCTCGCCGGTGGCGCTGCGCTGCACGGCCCTTTGCGGAACGAGGAAAGCGTGGGGCATCTCGCCGAGATCGACCGACGCCCGCACGAACATGCCCGGCAGCAGGATGCCGTCGCCGTTGGGGAAGCTCGCGCGGATGGTGAAGGTCCCGGTGCTCTCGCTGACGTCGACGGTGAAGATCGACACCGTGCCGGTCGAGCCGTAGGCCGCGCCGTTCTCCAGCGTCAGCCTGGCCTTCGGCGGACCCTGCTCGGGCCGGCCGAGCTTGCCGGCCGACACCTGCTCGCGGATGCGCAGCAGGTTGGCGCTGGTGTCGACCAGATCGACGTTGACCGGGTCGATCTTGCGGATCGTGGCCATCGCCGTCGTCTGGTTCTGGGTGACCAGCGAGCCGACGCTGACCGCCGCCGTGCCGATGAAGCCGTCGATCGGCGCCGTGATCTGGGTGTTGTCGAGATTGATCTGCGCGGCCTGCAGGTCCGCCTTCGCCGCCTCGACGTCGGCATTGGCCTGCAGCATGGCCGTCCGGGCCTCGTCGAGCGCCTGCTGGCTCACCGCGTTGGTGCTGGCCAGCTTCTGCTGCCGGTCGAACGTCGCCTGCGCCCCGGCCTGGCTGGCCTCCGCCTTCGACAGTGCGGCGGCCGACGCCGCATAGGCCGCCCTGAAGCTCCGGTCGTCGAGGTGGAAGAGCACGGCGCCGGCCTTCACCGGGCGCCCCTCCTCGAAGTCGATGCTGCGCACGACGCCGTTGACCTGCGGGCGGATCTCGGCGGTCGCCGACGCCAGCACCCGCCCCGGCAGCTCGGCCGTCTGCGGCACCGCCTGCGCCTTCATCTCGATCGTGCCGACCTCGACGGGACCGGCCGCGCCGGGGCCGCCGGCGCCGGGCGGAGCGCCCGCTCCGCCGCCATTCTGCGCATTGCAGGCCGCCAGCACCGCCGCCAGCACGAGGATTCCCAGGGCACCTGTGGTCCGACGCATGTCCGCCGCCTGTCTGGCCCGCATCGTCGCGCGAGCCGTGGATATTTACAAAACCTTCCGGTTTCCATATTTCCGGATCGTCGAGGATGTCAATCGGGGACGTGAGGATCGGTGAGCGGAGCCTCGCAGGCAAGGGATGGCCGCATCGCGGCGGCCAAGTCACGCGGACGGGGGCGGCCGAAGGCCGCGTCGGACGAGGAGCAGCGGCGCATGCTCGCGGAGAAGGCGTGGCAGCTCTTCGTCGAGAAGGGCTATGGCGGCACGACGATGCAGGACGTCGCGGCCGCCTGCCGCATGTCCAAGCGCACGGTCTACCGGCTCTTCCCCGGCAAGACGGAACTGTTCGCCGCGGTCGTGGCGCTGCATCGCACGACGATGATCGCCCTGCCCGGCGACTATGACGACCTGCCGCTGGAAGAGGCCCTGGCGCGCATCTTCCTGATCGACATCGATCCCGATCTGGACAAGGCCCGAACCGGCCTGATGGCGGTCTTCATGGCCGAGAGCAGGCAGTTTCCCGAGCTGCTTCCCCTCGTCCACGCGTTCGGCGGCGAGCCAAGCCGCCGGCTGCTGCGCGACTGGCTCGAACGGCAGGCCGCCCGGTCGCGAATCTCCCTGCCGGACGCGGACGTCGCCGCCCGCATGCTGATGGACGTCGTCTTCGGCGCGGTCCCCCTCAAGGACGAAAACGGCCCCCCCTGGTCGGGAGGCCCCGACCGCCCGGCCTATCTCAGAACGTGTTTCGCCATGATCGCGCAAGGGCTGCGCCGCGGTGCCTGAGCGGCAGGCTTGCAGGATAGGGTGGCGTTGCCAGCCATGGCCGATCATCTGCGCCACCACGTCCAGCACCAGATCAGATGGCCCATCTCGCCGCGCGTCGACAAGTGCGGGTCGAGCCCGGTGCCCAGCCGGTCTCGCCGGGTCACCACCAGTGTATCGCCGAGGCGCAGGAAGTCGAGAACCGTCGCCAGTTCGACGCGGCCATCGCGGCTGGCGCGCGGCACCTTCTCCGACCGGATCTCGCAACCTTCGGCGAGCAGCTGGCTGAACGCCGAGCTAGAACAGTCGTCCGTGCCGGCTGCGGCCGCCTTGGGGCGGCGCGTGCAGCGTGGCGAGTTCGCCCAGCGTCACCGGCTTGCTCGGAAAGCGCAGCCTCGAATGGCCTACGGCTTCCATCGGTTGCCCCGTCGCCTCGGCGACGATCTCGGCCACCGTCAGCCCGCACAGCCGCCCCTGGCACGGCCCCATGCCGGCGCGGGTGAAAGCCTTCACCTGGTTCGGCCCGGTCGCGCCGCGCGCGCAGGCGGCGCGGACCGCGGCCGCGGTGACGCTTTCGCAGCGGCAGACGAGCACGTCGCCCTCCGGCACTCGCAACGCGTCAGGCGGACGGTAGAGCCGGTCGAGGAAAGCACGGCCGCGCAATGCGTGGCGAAGGTTTCGCCGCAGCGCGGCTGCCGTCGGGTCGGCCTCGGTCGCGCCGGCAAGCGCCGTCGCGATGCGACGGGCGGCAATGCGGCCCTCCAGCGCGGCCGCTTCCGCCCCGCCGATACCGGCACAGTCCCCGGCGATGTAGAGGCCGGGCACGGAGCTCTCGCCGAAGGCGTCGCGTGTCGGCTCGAAGGCGAGGCGCTCGGGATTCCAGCCATGCTCGCAGCCGGCGGCCATGGCGAGGCTGGCCTGCGGGACCACGCCCTGATGCAGCAGCAAGGTGCGCGCCGGCACGTGATGCTCCCGTCCGCCGGCAACGTAGCTGACGGCTCCAAGCGCGCCGTCACCCTCCGCAGCGAGCCCAGTCACGCCGCGCACCGTCCGCACCCGGCCGGCGAGGCCGGCGAGGAGCCCGAGACCCTTGCCGGCATAGGGCGATGCCAGGAAGGCGGCTGCGCGCGGCAGGGCAGCGCCGAGATTGGCGGCCGGAGTGGTCAGGAGCAGCCGGTCGATCGGCACGCCGGCGCGTCGGTATTGCGCGGCGAGGAGGAACAGCAGCGGCCCGCTGCCCGCGATCACGGTCGGGCCTTCTGGCACCGCACCGCTGGCCTTGAGGAGGGTCTGGGCGGCTCCCGCCGTCATCACTCCCGGCAGCGTCCATCCCGGGATGGGAAAGGGCCGCTCCAGCGCGCCGGTCGCGATCAGCACGCGGCGCGCAGCAAGCTCCTGCATGCGCCGTTGCCCGCCGGCGCCGGCCTCCGCCACGCCGACGCGAAAGCCTTCGCCTCGCCGCTCGATCGACCAGACGGTCGTGCGCAGCATCAGCGTGGCGGGAGCGCGTCGCATGGCTTCGATCAGCGGGCGCCCGGCGCGATAGGCCTTGCCGAGCAGGGCGATGCGCGCCGGATCGGCCCCTTCGAGGCCACGATAGATCTGGCCGCCCGGCGCGGCGTTCTCGTCGACCAGCACGACGGAGAGACCGGCCGCCGCTGCCTCTGCCGTCGCGGCCAGCCCGGCCGGGCCGGCGCCGATAACCAGGAGGTCAATCATCGGCGATCCCCGTGGTGACCACCATCCCGTCGCGCACCGGCGTGAGGCAGGCCTGCCGCCGCGGGCCGCCGTCGATCGTGACGAGGCACTCGAAGCAGACGCCCATGCCGCAATAGGGCGCGCGCGGGCTGCCGTCGGCGGGCGAACGCCCGGCGGCGGGCGTATCGGCGAGCAGCATGGCGCCCATCACGCTGTCGCCGGGCGCCGCGGCCACGACGCGACCGTCTATGGTCAGCGTCACCGCTCCGGCGGGCTTCGGATCAAGCCGCCTGAACATCGGCGAACCGTTCGGGCGAGAACTGCGCGAAGACATCCGGCAGCGTTCCGCCGGCGACCGCCGCCGCGATCTCCCCGGCATGCACCGAGGCAAGCGTGATGCCGCTGTGGCATGTCGCCAGGAAGGCCGTGCCGCTCGGGTCCACGGCGTAGATCGGCAGGCCGTCCGGCGTCATCACGCGCAGCGCGCCCCAGCTCCGCACCACGGCGAGCGAGGCAAGCGCGGGAAACATGCGCACCGCGCTCGCCGCCAGCTCGGCCAGCACCTCCGTCTCCGTGCCCGTGTCGAAGCCGACGCGCTCCTTCGACGCGCCGATCATGACGCTGCCCTCATCGGTCTGGCGAACCGTGCCGGTCGGGTAGTCGAGCAGGCGGCCGGTGCGCTCGGTGACCAGTATCTGCCCGCGCTCCGGCAGCACCGGCGCCGACAGTCCCAGCATGGGCGCCAGCCGCCCATTGCCGAGCCCGGCGGCGAGCACCACGCGGGCCGCCGCGACCGTGCCGGCCGCCGTGTCGAGGCGATAGCCGCCGCCGGGCTCGCGCGAGATGGCGGCCACCTTCGCGCCGGGCCGATAGTCGACGCCGCGCCGGCGGCAGCCCTCATGCAGCGCGCCGAACAGGCGCAGCACGTTCACATGGCCGTCGAGCGGGCAGAAGGTGGCGCCGACCACCTCGGGCCCGATGGCCGGCAGCAGCCTCGCCGTAGCCGCGTGGTCGAGCACCTCGACCGGGAAGGCGTCGGCTCCGAGGTCGTCGGCGATGCGACGGCAGGCAGCGGCCTGCGTCGTGAGCCCCTCCCCGTCGAGGAAGAGCAGCAGGCCGCCGCGCTGTTCGAGCCCGACGTCGGTGCCGGTCTCGGCGGCGAGGTCGTCGGCGAAGCTGCGCCAGCGGCGCACCGCGCGCGCCGACCAGCGCGCATAATCGGGCCGGCCGAGGCCCTTGCCGTGCACCCACACCAGCGCGAAATTGCCGCGCGAGGCCCGCAGCGCCACGTCGCCCTCGTCGAGCATGACGATGCGGCGGCCGGGGCCGGCGGCGCCGAAGGCGATCGCCGCGCCGACGATGCCGCCGCCCACGACGGCGATGTCGAACTCAGACCTCCGCATAGTGGCACGCGGCGAGATGGCCGTCGGCGAGCCGGCGCAGCGGCGGCGTCTCCTCGCTGCAGCGGCTCGTCGCCTTCCAGCAGCGCGTGCGGAAGCGGCAGCCGGACGGCGGATTGGCGGCACTGGGCTGGTCGCCCTCGAGCACGATGCGGCGCGACTGCCCGCGCGAGGCCGGATCTGGATTCGGCACGCTCGACAGCAGCGCCTGCGTGTAGGGGTGCGCCGGGCGGTCGAAGATGGCGGCGCGATCACCGATTTCGACGATGACGCCGAGATACATCACCACCACTCGCTCGCAGACGTAGCGGACCACGGCGAGGTCGTGGGAGATGAAGAGGAAGGCGATGCCCAGCCGGTCGCGAAGGTCGATCAGCAGGTTGAGGATCTGTGCCTGTATGGAGATGTCGAGCGCCGACACCGGCTCGTCGAGCACCAGCAGCTTCGGCTCCAGCGCCAGCGCCCGCGCGATGCCGACGCGCTGGCGCTGGCCGCCGGAGAACTCGTGCGGGTGGCGATCGCCGTGCTCCTCGGTGAGCCCGACAAGGTCGAGCAGCTCCGAAACGCGCCGCCGACGCTCGGCGGCGCTGCCGATGCGGTGGATGCGCAGCGGCTCGGCGATCAACCGGCGCACCGTCATCTTCGGATCGAGCGAGCCGTAGGGATCCTGGAAGACGATCTGCATGTCGCGCCTGAGGCGCCGGAGCGCGGCCGCATCGAGCCCGGTGACGTCCTCGCCCTGGAAGCGGATTTCGCCGCTGGTCGGCTCGATCAGCCGCAGGATGGCGCGCCCGGTGGTCGACTTGCCGCAGCCGGATTCGCCGACCAGCCCGAGCGCCTCGCCGGCCTTGATGTCGAAGCTGACGTCGTCGACGGCGCGCAGCGGCGGAGCGACCCGTCGGAACAGACCACGAGGGCGGTCGAAGTGCTTCACCAGATGGCGCACCTCGAGGATCGGCGTGGTCGCGGCGTCGTTCATGTCGTTTCCATTTCCCGCTGCGCCGATCCCAGGAGGTGGGTCAGGTGGCAGGCGACGAGGCCCGCACCTTCGCGTGGCAGCAGCGCCGGCACCGTGTCGACGCAGATGGGGTCGCGGTGGCGCTCGTGGAGCGCGCAGCGCGGGTGGAAGGCGCAGCCGCCGGGCAGGCTGGCGATGTTGGGCGGCGACCCGGGGATCGGGGTCAGGCGCCCGCCTGCGGCGGCGAGCTTCGGCCGGCTGGCGAGCAGGCCGCGCGTATAGGGATGGCGCGGCGCCGCGAACACCTCGGCGGTCGTGCCCGTCTCGATCACGCGGCCGGCATACATGACGATCACGCGGTCGGTCGCCTCGGCGACCAGCCCCATGTCGTGGGTGATGAGCAGCATGGCGCTGCCGGTGCCCCGCGCCTGCTGCAGCACCTGCATGACCTGCGCCTGGATGGTGACGTCGAGTGCGGTGGTGGGCTCGTCGGCGATCAGCAGCCGCGGCGCGTTGGCGATGGCCATGGCGATCATGGCGCGCTGGCGCATCCCGCCCGAGAACTGGAACGGGAAGGTGGAGAAGGCCTGCGCCGGATGCGGCAGCTCGACCCGCGACAGCACGGCGAGGGTGCGCTCCCGCAGCGTCTCGCGCGAAAGGCCGGGATTGTGCTCGCGGATCGCCTCCGCGATCTGGTAGCCGACGGTGAAGACCGGGTTGAGCGAGCTCATCGGGTCCTGGAACACCATCGCGATGTCCTTGCCGCGGATGCGCCTCAGCTCGCGCCGCGGAAGGCGCAGGATGTCGCGTCCGGCAAAGACCGCGCTGCCGGCTGCAAGCCGGCTCGAGCGCGCCGGCAGCAGCCCCATCAGCGACTGCACGGTGACGCTCTTGCCCGAGCCGGATTCGCCGACGACGCCGACCGTCTCGCCCTCGAACACGTCGAAGGAGACGCCGTGCAGCGCCCGCAGCCACGAGCGGTCGCGCCGGAATTCGACCGTCAGGTCGCGCACGCTGAGAAGGGGGGCGGGCGTCGTCATCCGCTGCGCGGGTCCAGCCAGTCGCGGATGCCGTCGCCAAGCAGGCTGAAGCCGAACACCGTGACGGTGATCGGCAGGCCGGCCGAGATGACGATCCACGGCGCGGTGAGGAACATGCCCTTGCCCTCGGCGACCATCGAGCCCCAGGTGGCGGTGGGCGGCGGCACGCCGAGGCCGAGGAAGCTCATCGTCGCCTCCACCAGGATGGCGCTCGCCACGGCGACCGTCGACACGACGAGCACGGCGGACAGGATGTTGGGCAGCACATGGACGGCGATGGTGAACAGGTGGCCGGCGCCGAGCGCCCGCGCCGATGCGACGTAGTCGCGGGCGCGCACG
Source organism: Hyphomicrobiales bacterium (assembly GCA_017305835.1). Lineage (GTDB taxonomy): Bacteria > Pseudomonadota > Alphaproteobacteria > Rhizobiales > Rhizobiaceae > RCIO01. The sequence continues at coordinate 16,904 of JAFKJY010000061.1, read as the reverse complement.
CCGATCACCGCGCTGCGGATGACACGCCCGAAGGTCGGCGTCATCGACAGGCCGATGGCCAGGATCATGTTGCCGAGCGAGGGACCGAGCGCGGCCACGATCGCCAGCGCCAGCAGGATGCTCGGGAAGGCGAGCATGACGTCGAAGACGCGGCCGATCAGCATGTCGGTCTTGCGGCCGACATAGCCGGCCGCGAGCCCCAGCGTCAGCCCGAGGATCGACGCGATCAACACCGAGGCGGGCCCGACTATGAGCGATACGCGCGCCCCGTAGAGCACGCGCGACAGCACGTCGCGGCCGTAGCGGTCGGTGCCGAGCAGGTGCTCGGCCGTACCCGGCGGCCGCAGCCGCGCCACGAGGTTCTGTGCTGCCGGATCGTGCGGCGACAGCCACGGCGCCAGCAGGGCGGCGGCGAACACGACGAGCACGATAACGCCACCGATGGCGATCGAAGGATGCCGGCGCAGCACGGCGAGCGCGTTCACGGCTGCACCCGCGGGTCGAGCAGCGGCTGCAGCAGGTCGACGATCAGGTTGACGAGGATGAACAGCACCGCGATGAGGAAGCACACGCCCTGGACGACCGGGTAGTCGCGCGCCAGCAATGCGTCCAGCAGCAGCTTGCCGAGACCCGGCCGCGCGAAGATCAGCTCGACCACGACCGTGCCGCCGAGCAGATGGCCGAAGTTCAGACCGACGATCGTGACGATGGGGATGGCGGCGTTGCGGAGCGCGTGCCAGTAGACGACGCGCCGCTGCGACAGGCCCTTGGCGTTGGCGGTCCGGACATAGTCCTCGCCGAGCGCCTCGATCATCGCCGAGCGCGTCATGCGCGCCACCAGCGCCATGCCGGCGAGCCCGAGCGTGAGCGAGGGCAGAACCAGCGCGTTGAGCGTGCTCCAGAATCCGCCCGTACCCGCTCCCAGCGTGGGAAACCAGCCGAGCTTGGAGGCGAAGGCGAAGGAGAGCAGGATGCCGATGAGGAAATTGGGCACGGTGACGCCGAGCGTGGAGGCGCCGAGGCACAGATGGTCCACGAGCGTGCCGCGGCGTGCCGCGGCGAGCACGCCCATCGGCACGCCCAGCACGATGGCGACCAGAACGCCGCCGAGCGCGAGCTGCACCGTCGGGGCGAGCCGCTGCGCGATCTCGCCGGCGACGGGCTGGCGGCTGAAGATGGAGACGCCGAGATCGCCGGTGGCGTAGCGGCCGGCGAAGCGCAGGAACTGCACCGGCAGCGGGTCGTTGAGGCCGAGCGCGGTGCGCACCTCCTCCACCTCCGCGGCAGAGGCGTTCTCGCCGAGCATGACGCGGACCGGATCGCCCGGGATGAGCTGCACCACGAAGAACACGACGACGATGGCGCCGAAGAGGGTCGGTATCGCGGCCAGCAACCGCTTGAGGGCCAATCGTGCCAACACTCCGCCTGCACCTTTCACGTCGCAGCCGGCGCGGCCGACCGTCCTGCGTGACGGCCGCGCCTCGATCCCTCCTAGGGCTCGATGGTCACCTTGTCGATGCGGATCGAATTGCGCGCATCGTTGACGAAGTTCTTCACCCAGTTGTGGTGGACGGTGATCGAATTCTCGTGATCGATGAAATAGTAGCCGTTGTAGGCGAAGAACTTCTCCTGCGCCTTGGCGAACACGTCGGCACGCACGGCCTCGTCCATGGTCGACAGGCCCTGCTTGACCCAGGCGTCGATCTCGGGATCGCTGATGCGCGCCCAGTTGGTGGTCGGGATGCTGGAGGAGAGGAACCACAGCCCGATCACGCGGTCCGGCGTCGGGTCCTGGCCGCGGGCGAGCAGGTACATCGGATAGCCCTGCTCGCTGGAGAGCGTGGTGATGAAGGTGTTGAGCTCGACCGGCACCACGTTGATCTTGATGCCGACCTTGGCGAGGTCGGCCTGCACGGCGGTGGCCGGGTCGATGAAGCGGGCCGTGTTGGGCACCATCATGTCGACCGAGAAGCCGTCGGCAAGACCGGCCTCGACGAGCAGCGCCTTGGCCTTCTCGGGGTCGTAGCTGTACTTCACCACCGGCGTGCGGTGCAGAACCGCCGGCGCGAAGATGCCGTCGGCGAGGGTGGAGAGCCCCTTGAACAGGTTGTCGACCATGTTCTCACGGTCGATCGCGTATGTGATGGCCTCGCGCACCTTGGGGTTGTCGAACGGCGCCACCGTGTCCTTGAAGCCGATGAAGCGGGTCCACAGGCCGGGCACGGCCTGCACCGTAAGCTCCGGATTGGCCTCGTATTCGGCGAGCTTCACGCTGTCCTCGACCGGGATCATGTCGAGGTCACCGGCCTCGAAGGCGAGCTGCAGCGTGGTGGAGTCGGGCACCGGCGTGTAGGTGACCTTGTCGAGCGTGGCCGGCGTGCCCCAATAGTCGGGGTTCTTTACCAGCAGCACCGACTGGCCGGTGACGCGGCTGTCGAACTGGTACGGCCCGGTGCCGATCGGGTCGAGCGCGAAGCCGGCACCCTTCTCCTCGACCGCCTTCTTGCTGACGATTGCGGTGGCGCGCTGGGCGAGCTTGACCAGCAGCGATGGGTCCGGCGCGCTGAGCTTGATCTCGACGGCATGAGGGCTGGTCGCGCTGATCGACGCGAAGGACCCGATCAGCCGGCGGTTCGGCGCCTTCAGCGCGTCGCCGGTCAACCGCTCGAAGGTGAACACCACGTCGTCGGCGGTGAGCGGCCCGTAGCCCTTGTGGAACGTGGCGTTGTCGACCAGCTCGAAGGTCCAGGTGAGGCCGTCCTGGCTGACCGACCAACTCTTGGCCAGCAGCGGCTCGATCTCGAAGTTGCCGAGCTTGAAGCGCACCAGCCCTTCGTTGATGTTCTGCGACACCGAGGCGTCGGTGATGTTGGTCATGAGCTGCGGGTCGAGCGTGCTGATGTCGGCGACCACGCCGACCTTGAGCTCGCCGGGCGTCGGAGCCGCCGCGGCCGTGCCGACGGTGGCGAAGGTGACGATTGCCGCAAGCGCCGCGGCGGTTTGACGTAACCTATGCATGTCTTGCTCCTTGATCGGGTGAGTTCCGGAATGACGGCATGGCTGCGAAGCCGGCCACGATGGCGGCGGCGCCCCGCTGGGTGGTGAGAGGGGCGAGCGTGGTCAGCGTGGCCTCGTGCAGCGCCGGATCGAAGCAGGCGGTGCCGTCCGGCGGCAGCACCACCCTGTAGTCGAGCGCCCAGGCGTCGCGTGCGGTGGCCTCGATGCACTGGTTGGTGTAGCCGCCGAGCAGGATCACGGTGTCGACGCCGAGCCCGCGCAGGAGAAGGTCGAGCGAGGTGGCGAAGAAACCGGAGGCACGCGGCTTGTCGATGGTGAAGTCGGGCGTCGGCAGGCCGTCGACGATGCGCGTGCCCCAGCTTCCGGGGGCCAGCCCCTCCGCCCCGAGCCAGGGCCGCGCCGCCACCATGCCGGGCGAGGCCACGGCATTGCCCGCCGCGTCGCGGAAGATGAACTGCGAGCACAGCACCACCGGCCGCCCGGCCGAGCGCGCCGCGGCCATGACCGCGGAGATGTCGGGCAGGAGCGCGCGCAGCGGCGCGCAGTCGGCCCCGTGCCGCGCATAGACCCCGTCGGCGTGGCAGAAGTCGTTTGTCATGTCGACGACGATCACGGCGGCCGCGGCGAGGCTCAGGCGATCCTGCCTCAGATATCCGCCCCTGAGATCGCCGTCGCCGGTCATGGCTGCGATCCGTCGGGCTCCACGAGCCCGTAGAGCGCCAGCAGATCGAGCTGGCGGGCTTCGTCGCTGCCCGGCGCAGCCGACAGCGGCAGCCGGTCGAGACCGGCGACCAGCCGCGCCGCCTCGTCGTCGCCCACCTGCATCCAGCGGGTCTCGCCGGCGATGTCGAGCCAGGAGCGCTCCAGCCGGCCGCCGGTGACGCGGGTCTGGGCGTCCCGGCGCCGGTAGCGGCCGCCCCGGCCGGCGAAGCCGGCCAGGCGCTCCCTGGCCTGCCCTTCCGGCATGACCATGCCATCCTTGATGAGCTGCACGCCGTCTATGCTGAGCGTCGCCTTGTCGACGATGGCGTCGGCGTGCATGGAGCTCATGTTCTTGCCGCCCAGCCCGACCGCGTGGCCGAAGCCGACATGGGCGGTGCCCAGCTTCTTCTCGTCCTCGATGACGACGCCTACGAAACGGGCGGAAGCGTTGGTGCCGATCGCCACCTCGGCGACGACGCGGGCGCTGTCGCCGTGGCGTTCCAGCGCCGCCTCGAACTCGCGCGCCGCCGCGCCGCCGCGCACCCTGGTGACGACGCCGTCGGCGATGGTCAGCTCGACCGGTTCGGCAAGGCTGCCCCTGGAGGTGCTGAGCATGACGTCGGCCACGACCACGCCCTGCGCCGTGCCCTCGATGGGCGCGAAGGCGACCTCGCCGCCGGGGATGTTGCACAGCCCGCCCGATGCCGGCGGCTTGCCGATGTCGAGGAAGGGGCCGCGCGTCCAGCCGCCGAGGCTGGCGGTGAGGTCGGTGCCCCTGGCGGCGGTGATGCGGATCTGGCCGCCGCGCATGAAGCGCTCGCCCCAGACGATGGAGAGGCGCTCGACCTCGTCATAGTCGGCGGTCATCGCTCCTTCGTGGAACATGTCGTAGGTGACGCCCGGCATGCTGAGCACCCGCAGGCCGCTCTCGATCGCCGAGATGACGCCGGCCGAATGGCTCGCCGACCACGTCGTGGTGGACAGGATGGCGACATCCGACACCCGCAGCGCCGCAACCACCTGCGGCGGCAGGTTCTCGCCGTTCATCGTGCGGCCGCGCACGCGGGTGAGCGTAGCGTCGGCGCCGTTGGCGAGCGCCCCTTCGAGCAGGATCGCGCCGACCCGCGGGTCGGTGCCCTCGTCGACGACGATCGAGATGTTCTCGCCGGGCTGGATCGAAAGCTGCCTGGCGATGACCTCAGCGCCCTTGATCATGCGCTTTGCCTCCATTGGTTGACGCCGGAGACAAGATAGTCCCGCAGATCGTTCAGGATTGCCTCGCCGAGCTCGGCGGTCGCCGCGCGCGGATCGCCGACGACGCCGTTGTGGGTGACCGCCGCCAGCCCGCGTTCGAGCAGCTCGTCGAGCGTGAAGTCCGTAAGTCCGCCCGGCTCGGCGAGGTCCATGCGAACCTGGTCGGGCCGCAGGCGCAGCATGATTGAGGTCTCGACCAGGTCGGCCTGCACGGCCGGCAGCTTCTGGTCGAGGCCGCGCGCCCTGGGCGCCCTGACCAGCGCCGCGATGAAATCCTCCAGCACCAGCACCGGCGTCAGCCGCAGCCGCAGGCCATCGGCGAGCGCGGAGAGCTGCGGCAATGCCGCCTGCAGCGGCCGGAAATTGCCGCCATGAGAAGAGGTGAGCACCACCTCGCGAAAGCCCATGCGGGAAAGGTCGCGCAACCGCGCCTCGACCAGCGCGACGAGCAGCTCGGGCGTGATCGTGAAGGTCCCGGCGAAGCCGACATGGTGGTCGGAGCAGCCCGGCGTCACCACCGGCGCGACGAGCGCGCTGCCCAGCGCTTCGGCCAGCCGCCGGCCCATCTCGGCGCCGTATGTCGCGTCGGCGTCGCAGGGCAGATGCGGGCCGTGCTGCTCGATCGAGCCGGCCACGAGAACCGCGGTGGTGGCGCCGGCGGCGACCCGATCCGCGATCTCCCGCGATGACATGCTGGCCAGAAACATCGGCGGCTAACCCCGCAGGCAGCGCGGCGGAGCATGGCCAGAATAGCCAGCCGGGAGGCGCGCCCATCTATCCCACATTTGTGACACGGGCCGCAGAAATATGTCAACAGACAAAAGTTTGTTTTATCTAGTGAAACTTTTGTTGCTGAACAGGGTCTCGAGGATCGCGGTGCCGTGCTCAAGATGCTCGAGCAGCAGGCGCTCGTTCGGCGCGTGGATGTTGCCCTCCGGCAGGTCGAGGCCGGTCATCACGGTGGGAATGCCGAGCTCACCGAGCAAGGTCAGCAGCGGCAGCGAGCCGCCTGCCTGAATGAGCAGCGGGCGCGTCCCGAACTCGGTCGCGAAGGCATCGGCCGCCGCCTCGAGCAGCACGCCGTCGCGCCGCAGCACCGCGGGGTCGCTGGCGCCGCGTCTGGTGAGGGTGAGGCTGGCGCCGGCCGGTGCGGCGGCGGCCAGCAGCGCTTCGAACGCAGCCGCGACCGCGTCCGCCTTCTGGCCGGGCGCCAGCCGCAGCGAGACGGCCGCCTCGGCCTCGCACGGGATCGACATGTGGCGCAGCGCCGGCTGGCCCGAGCCGATGGCGTTGACCTCGAAGCTCGGTTCGGCCCACAGCCGGTGGTACATGTCGGCGCCGACGAGGGCATCGGCCGGATGCGTGCCCTGCTCGGCAAGATAGACCAGCGGCTCGGGCAGGAGGTGCAGCGTTTCCTCCACCGGAGGCGGCAGCGGCTGCGCGCCGGCGCGCAGCGGCGCCGGCAGGCGGCCGTCAGGCCCGCGCCGCGCCGCCGCGAGGATGGCCATCAGCGCCTCGATGGCGTTGAGCGCGGCGCCGCCGAACTGCCCCGAATGCAGGTCGCGCTCGCCGGTGCGCACATGCAGGTGATAAGCGAGCGTGCCGCGCGTCGCGATGTAGAAGGCCGGGCGGCCGCGCGCGATCATCGGCCCGTCGAAGATCAGGCAGCCGTCGGGCCGCGGCTCCATCTGCCGCATGCAGTCGAGCGCCAGCGTGCCGGCCCGCTCCTCCGCGCCATCGATCAGGAAGCGGATGTTGATGGCGAGCGCGCCATGGGCGAGCACAGCGCGGACCGCCTCGAGATACATGACGAGATGGCCCTTGTCGTCGACGACGCCGCGGCCGTAGAGCCACTCGCCGCGGATTTCGGAGCGGAAAGGCGGGCTCTCCCACAAGGAGAGGTCGCCGGCCGGCTGCACGTCGAAATGCCCGTAGACGAGCAGCGTCGGGGCCGTTTCGGGGCGGATCTGAGCCGGCAGGTCGGCGAGCAGCACCTGCTCGCCGGGCGAGCGGACGATGCGGGTGGCGGCTCCGAGCGCGGAAAAGCGCGGCTCCAGCCATGCCAGCGCCGCCTCCATGTCGGTGGCATGCGCCGGGTCGACGCCGACGCTCGGTATCGCCACCAGCTCCTCCAGCTCCGGCAGCCAGCGGCTGTAGCGCGTGCGAGCGTCCATGGCGTTCCCCTTTGCCGGAATTCAGATGTGCGCCAGCCGCTGCGCGCAGGCGACCACCTGCGCGCCATAGCGCCGTCGCACCATGTCGTCGTTGTCGGAGCGGTCCAGCACCCAGGATAGACAGACCGCCGACGGCATCTGGCCCGACCGCAGGATGGGCGCGGCCACCGAAGCGACGCGCGGCAGCGTGTTGCTGCAGGAATAGGCGTAGCCGGCGTCGGCCTCGTCCGGCGAGAAGCGGAAGCTGCCGCCATTGCCGATATTGTCGAAGGCGAGGATGGCGGCGCCCGGCGCGTCCTCGACGAGCGCGAAGGTGGCGCCCACCCCGCGCGAGAACTTGATCGGCTCGAGGCTGAGCAGCTCCAGCGTGACCACGTAGTGCTGTCCGGAGCGGGCGCACAGCGCCACAGTCTGCAGCGTCTTGTCGCGCAGATCCTCGAGATAGCGCATCGTCTTCTGCGCCGAGGAATCAGGTCCCAGGGAGCGGCTGCCGAGCTTCAGCGCCGAGAAACCGAGCGTGTAGCGCTTCACACCGGTGAGGTATTCGAGATAGTGGCGCTTGACGAGGTCGGCGGCGATGCGCTTGGCGGTGGCCTTGTCGATGCCGGCCGCGTTGGCGAGCTCGGTTAGCGACACCGGCTCGCTGGCGTCACGCACCGTTTCGAGCAGATCGAGAGCCCGATGCACCGCACGCGTCATGATGGGAGGCTCACCGTTTCATGCAGTAATACAGAATTTCAATGTATGACTGAGCTAATACGCGGAGCTCCGACTATGCAAGTCCGATCTTCGCGCAAGTGGCCGCTGCGAATGATGCGAAGACAATGATTGCCGCTGCTTCGACGGCGCGGCAACGCCAACCCTGACGAATCCGATGAAGGACTGGTCGCGCCTCGCGGATTCTCCGCGAGGCTTCCTCGCTATCCGGCTCGCGCGCCCGCGAAGTGGGCCATCTGCGCGCCGGCTTCGTAGTAGGCTTCCCGCAGCGCCCTGAACGGGCGCGAGGCGGGGAGGGTGACCGGGAGCGGGAGGCCGGCGTCGGCGATCTCGCCGGCGACGTGGCCGGCCAGAACCTTGCCGAAGACGGTGCCCGGAGCGATGCCGCGGCCGTTGTAGCCCGAGAAGCCGACCACCCTCTCGGCGAACCTGTGGAAGCGCGGCACCGCGTCGCTGGTCATGCCGATGCTCCCGTACCAGCCCGACTGGAACCGGACGTCGCGCAGTTGCGGGAACAGCCTGCGCAGCGAACGCATGGCCCAGGCGCGATGGATCGCGCGGCCGCTGTTGCGCAGGGCGCCGAAGCTGCCGAACACCAGCCGGCCCGCCGCGTCCATCCTGAACGACGACAGGATGGTGTTGGTGTCCCAGCATCCCTCGCCGGCCGGGAGGATGGACCGGCGGACGGCCGCGGGAAGCGGCTCGGTCGCGAAGTTGAAGTAGGGCAGATGGACCTGCTCGTCGCGCACGACCTTCCACGGCCCGGTCGAATAGGCGTCGGTGGCCACCACGACCCAGTCGGCCGACACGCTGCCGCCCGGCGTCAGCAGCCGCCAGCGGGCGCCGTCCGGTTCGATCGCGACGACGGGGCTGCCGGTGAACAGGTCCGCGCCCGCGGCGATGGCGGCGCGCGCGAGGCCGCGGGCATAGGCGAGCGGCTGGAGCGTGCCCGCGCGGGGGTCGAACAGGGCGCCCTCATAGGCCGGGGAGCCCGTCCGGCGCGCGGTCTCCTCCCTGGAAAGCAGCTCGACGGGAGCGCCGAGCGCCGTCCACTGGCGGTGGCGCTCGCGCAATTCTACGAGGCCCGCCGCGCCGGCCGCGAGATGCAGCGTGCCGTCCTTGCGCAGCTCGCAGTCGATCGCGTTGTCCTCGATGATCTCACGGACGAGCAGCGGCGCCTCGGACAGTAGGCCCAGGCATCTGGAGCCGTATGGCTCGCCCAGCAGGCGCATGAGATCGTCGGGCATCACCCACATGCCGCCGTTGATCAGCCCCACATTTCGTCCGGCGCCGCCAAATCCGGCCTCGGCAGCCTCGACGACCACCACGTCGATGCCGCGCCCGGCCAGATGCAGGGCCGCCGAAAGCCCGGCATAGCCGGCGCCGACCACGGCCACGTCCGCACTGAGGCGCCCGGTGAGGACGGGCGTGCGAGGGGCCTCGGGCGCGGTCATCGCCCAGAGGCCGTGGGAATCGCGCAGGGTGGGCATTGCCGGACCTTTCGGGTGCTTGACTGGTAGCCGGCCGCGGGCGCGGCGCGCGGCGGCTCTCAGAGCCGCAGGATCTCCCGCGCCTGCGCCGGCGAAGCGACCGGCAGGCCGAGCTGCTTCAAGAGCAGCGCGACGTGCCGCACCGCGTCGGCCGCGCCGCCATGCGCCGGCTGGCCCGGCAGCACGTTGACGCTCTCGTCGAGCCCAACGCGCACATGGGCACCCATCAGCGCGCCCTGCGCGGCGATGCCCATCTGCGCCACGCCGGCGCCGCTCACCGACCAGGCGAAACCGTCGCCGAACGTCCGTTGCAGGGCCTGGCCCGCCGAAAGAAGGTCGTCGATCCTGCGGCCGATCCCGGCGCCGAGATTGAGGTGCGCACGCTGGAAGCCGGAGAAGACTCCTTCGGCGCGCAGCGTGTCAGCATGCGCCAGATGCGAGGCGTCCGAGAATTCGAGAAGCGGCGCCACGCCGTGCGTCCTGCAGGCTTCGGCGTAGCCGACGATGTCGTCATGGGTCACGACGAAGACCGAGCCGCGCGTCCTCTCCAGCGCCTCGCGCTCCCATTCGTATTTCCAGGCGGGATAGGCGGCCACGTACTGGTGCAGCCATTTGTCCTGGCTGCCGAGGGGAACGGCGGCGAGGTCCGGCTTCAGCGCCGCGATCGCCTCGATCCGCTCCCGGGTCGGCTCGGAGGAGGCAGCGGAAAGCTGGACGATCGCGCCGCTCTCGCGCCGGATCTTCGCGACGGCCGCGCCGAGGCCCGCCGATCCGCCCGGCCTGCCCTCGGGCGCGATCCGCCCGTGGATGCTGACCACCGACGCGCCGGCGTCGACCGCCTTCAGCGCCGCTTCGGCGATCGCCTCGGGGTCGCGCGGGATCGAGGCGAGCATCGTCGGGCTGTGTATGCCGCCGGAGATGGAGGCCGTAATGATGACCGGATTCTGCAAGATCTGCACCGAGGTTCGGAACCGGGCCGCCGGACGAAGCGGGCGGCCGGAGCGGCTGCCGGGATGGACTTGCCCGTCCCGGCAGCCGACGTCGGCCTGCTACTGGAGCATCCACTCTTCCCAGCGCTTCTGGATCTTGGCGCGGTTCTCGTACCAGAACTGCGGGTCGATCACGAGCTGGACGGCGAGGTTCTGCTCGGCGGTCGGCATGTCGGCCTGCTCTTCGGCGGAGAACTGCTTCACCACCTCCGGAAGGAGGCTACCGGTGCCGGTGGCGCGCGACAGCTCGACCATCCGCGCCGGGTCGAGATAGCAGAACTTGATGAAGGCCAGCGCGCCTTCCTTGTTCGGCGCGCCCGCCGGAATGGTGATCGGCGAGGTGTTCAGCGACGCCCCGTCCCACATGATCTTCACCGGGACGTTGTCCTTCTTCAGGTTCGCGATGCGGCCGTTGAAGGAGGTGGCGAAGCTCAGCTCGCCCGAGGCGAGGCCCTGGACCGGCTGCTGGGCGCTGGTCCACCACTGCACGATCGACGGCTTGATCTCGCCGAGCTTCTTGAACGCGCGGTCGACGCCGCCTTCCGACCGCAGGACGCCGTAGACCTCCTTGGCGGGGACGCCGTCGGCCATCAACGCGAATTCGAGGTTCTCGACCGGCGAGTTGCGCAGCGAGCGCGGCCCCGGGAACTCCGCCACGTTCCAGAAGTCGGCCCAGCTCTTCATCTCCTTGCCCTGCGGCAGCTTGTCGGTGCGGATGCCGAGCGTGCTGCTGTAGGCCGACGAGGCGATGCCGTGGTCGGGCTTGGCGACGGCCGGCAGCTTGCCGTCCGGGTCGAGCGCGGCCCAGTCGAACGTCTCCAGCCAGCCATTGGTCTTGGCCGTGATGTAGGCCTCACCCTCGGCGCCGGGCGCGATGTCCCACACCACGTTCTTGGTGTCCTGCTGGATCTTGAGCTGCGCCAGCATGTTGTCGGTCACCACCTGCTCGGCGGTGTGGCCGGAGCCGCTGTTGTTGAACGGCTCCAGGCAGATCTTGTTCATGGCGTCGCCGAACGAGCCGCCGTAGTTGGCGACGCGGACGGTGTCGGCCATCGCGGTCCCGCCGAGCAGGAGCGCGAGGCTGGTCGTGCCGAGTATCAGTCGAAACATGCTATCCTCCTTGTTGTCTTGCCAAATGTTCCCCGTCAGAGCCCCTCTGGCGGGTCTCGATCATTCTCCGTCGAAGAGAACCTTGTCCCGGATCAGGCCGTCGATCTCGGCCTCCGGCATGCCGAGCTGCTCGCGCAGCAGGGTGCGCGTGTGCTCGCCGCGGCGGGGAACGAAGCTGTGGCGCCGGGGCGGCGAGTCCGTCATGAAGCGCAGCGGGTTGGCGAGCACGCGCACGGCGGCGCCGTCGTCGTCCTGCACCGCGCCGCGCGCCACCGCCTGCGGATCGTCGTAGACCTCGTCGATGTCGTAGACGGGACCGACAGGAACCTGCCCGTCCTCGAGCAGGGCGATCAGCTCGTCGCGGGGCGTGCGTGCGAACACCGGCTCCAAGAGCGCGTTGAGCTCGGCCTTGTTCGCCACCCTGTCCGCGTTCGTCGCGAATTTCGGGTCGTCGGCCAGATGCGCCAGGCCGATCGCCTCGCACAGGCGGCGGAACTGCAGGTCGTTGCCGATCGCGATCATCACCGGCCCGCCCGCGGCGGCGTAGAGCTGGCAAGGCGCGAAGGACGAATGCGCGGCGCCGTAGCGGCGGGTGACGTAGCCGCCGTTGAGATAGGACGAGGCCGACGCGTTCGCGCTCAGCGCGACGTCGTAGAGGCTGACGTCGATCTTCTGGCCCTTGCCGGTCTGGTTGCGATGCAGGATCGCGAAGAGGATGCCGAGCGTGGCGTAGTGGCCGGTCATCAGGTCGACCAGCGGTACGCCGAGCCGCAGCGGCCCGCCGTCGCGCTCGCCGGTCAGGCTCATCATGCCGCTGTAGGCCTGGGCGATCATGTCGTAACCGGGGAGGCGGCTGCGCGGGCCGGTCTGGCCGAAGCCCGTGATCGAGGCGCAGATCAGGCGCGGGTTGATCTCCAGAAGGTCGTCGGCGCCCAGCCCGAAGCGGGCGAGATTGCCGACCTTGAAGTTCTCGGTGAAGACGTCGGCCTTGCGGGCGAGCTGCCTGATCAGCTCCTGGCCGCGCGGCTCGGCGATGTTGACGGCGATGCTCATCTTGCCGCGGTTGAACTGCGCGAAGGCGGCCTCGCCCCAGGTGCGGGCCTCGTCGCCGTAGAGCGCCTCCACCTTCCAGATCGTGGCGCCGAAATCGGCCAGCATCTGCGTGGCGTTGGGGCCGGCCAGCACGCGGGTGAGGTCGAGGACTTTCAGGTCTTGCAGGGGTGTCATGGTGCTTCTCTCATTTGTCTGCCAGCCGGCTGCTCGCGCGGACGATATGGGCCTGCCCGACGATCACGGCCGCCGTTGTGGCGGCAATCAGCATGCTCGTCGCGGCAGCGATGACGGGGGTCAGTTCCTGGCGGACCTCGCCCCAGATCCGCACGGGCAGGGTCTCGATGGTCTGGAAGGTGAAGAGCGCGATCATCAGCTCGTCGAAGGAGACGAAGAAGGAGAAGACGAAGGCGCCGACGAGGGCGGGACGGATCGCGGGGATGGTGATGTGCCTGAAGGCCTGCACCGGGGTCGCGCCGCACATGCGCGCGGCCTTCTCCACCGACACGTCGAGCTTGTTGAGAACCGGCAGCACCGTGGCCACCACGAAGGGCAGCGCCAGCGTCGCGTGCGCCAGCGTCACCACGACGACGGGAAGCGAGCCGGTGAATGGCGCCGTCACCAGCCTTATGCCGAGCGCGAGGATGATGGTCGGGACGATCTGCGCGCCGAGCAGCGCGCCCAGCACAACGTTGACGACCGCGCCGCTGCGGTGACGCAAATAGAGCGCGGCGCAGACGCCGGCCGGAACCGCCACGAGCGCCGCGCAGATCGCGACCCCGACGCTCCAGCCGAGCGCGCCGATCCAGCGCGGGTTCTGGAAGAAGGCGCCATACCATTTGAGGCTGAAGCCGACCGGCGGGAAAGCCAGGTATCGCGTCTCGCTGAACGACATCGGGATGATGACGAGCAGCGGCACCAGCAGGAACAGGAGGATCAGCGCGAACCCCAGGTGCAGCATCCGCGACGAGCCGGCCTCGCGTATCGTGGTCATCGCGGCATCCTCCCGGGGGAGGTGAGCAGCCGGATCGCGAAGGCGAGGATGCCGGCGACGGCGATTCCGACCAGCAGGAGGACGACGCCGAGCGCGGCCGCCAGGTTCCATTCGAGGGATTCGTTGACGGCCCGGTCGATCATGTTCGAGATCATCGCCTCGCGCGGCCCGCCGAGCAGGTTGGGCGTGATGAAGAAACCGAGGGACAGGACGAAGCAGATGACGAGCGCGTTGGTGATGCCCGAAGCGCTCAGCGGCAGGAATACCTTGCGGAACGCGTAGGCCGGCGACGCGCCGAGGATGCGCGCGGCCTTGATGAAGGTCTGCTCGATGCTGAGCATGCCCGCATACATGATGGTGACCGCCATCGGCAGCAGCACCTGCACCATCGCGGCGTAGACGATGCCGCGGCCGTAGAGGAACTGGATGGGCTGGTCGGTCAGGCCCAGCGCCATCAGCGCCATGTTGGCCGGCCCCTCGCGCCCGAGCAGGATCAGCCAGGAATAGGTGCGGATGAGCGAGCTCACCCACAGGGGCAGGAGCACGACCGCCAGCCAGTTCATGCGCGTGCGGACCGGACGGGTGGCGAGGAAATAGGCGGCGGGATAGCCGATGACCACGCTCAGCACGGCGGCGACGAGCGAGAAGACCAGCGTCCGCGCCAGGATGGTCCTGTAGAGCGTCGAGCCGAATATCTCGCGATAGAATTCGAGCGTCGGCCCGTCCGCGAAGAAGCTCCAGCGGAAGACGACGAGGATCGGCGCGACGAAGCAGACGGCCAGCAGCAAAGCGGCCGGAGCCAGCAGCCAGGCGCTCGACCCTTCGGACCGCATGGAAACGATGCGCCAGGACCGCCACCGCGCACCGCCCGACACGCTGGCTGGCCCGGTGCTCATTCAGACCGCCGGAAAGTAGTGGGCGCTGGACATGCGTATGCCCAGCCGCAAGCGGCTGCCGGCGGGCATGATCGGGGTCGAGGCGCGCCGCTGGTGCTCGACGGTGATGCGGCGGCCGGCGGCGAGCGCGACGGAATAGGAAACCGTGTCGCCGAGGAAATAGGCTTCCTCGACCGTCGCGTCGCAAGCCAGCATGCCGGACGCATCGGCCGGCCCCACGATCTCGACGTCCTCGGGGCGGACGCACATGTTGACCGTCTCGGCGGCCGCGCCGGCAACCGTATCCGGCAATGCGGCGGTCAGGCCGAGATCCGGGATCTCGATCCGGTTCCCCGGCCGCCTCTGCCCGGGGAAGACGTTGATCCGCCCGACGAACTCGGCGACGTACTGGCTGTCGGGCCTGTCGTAGATCTCCGCCGGCGTGCCGACCTGGGCGATCTCGCCGTCGGTCATGACCGCGATCCGGTCGGAGAGCGCCAGCGCCTCTCCCTGGTCGTGCGTGACGAAAATGACGGTGCAGCCGAGCTCGGCGTGATACCGCTTGATCTCCAGTTGCATGGCCTCGCGCAGCTTGAGGTCGAGCGCACCGAGCGGCTCGTCCATCAGCAGCACGCGCGGCCGGAACACGACCGCGCGGGCGAAGGCCACGCGCTGCCGCTGTCCGCCCGAAAGCTCGTTCGGCATGCGCGCGCCGAAGGAGCCGAGCCGGACCATCTCCAGCGCCTCGCCGACCCGGCGGGCGATCTCGCTCTTGGCCACCCGCCGCAGCGCGAGCGGGAACGCGACGTTCTGCGCCACCGTCATGTGCGGAAACAGCGAGTATCCCTGGAAGACCATGCCGATCTCCCGCTTCTCGGGAGGCAGGTCGAGGATGGATTTCCCGTCGACCCCCAGCGTTCCGCCCGAGGCGGCGGTGAAGCCGGCGAGGATGTTGAGCGCGGTCGTCTTGCCCGAGCCGCTCGGGCCGAGAAGGGTGACGAACTCGCCGGCTTCGATGGCCAGCGAGAAGCTGCTGAGGGCGACGTCCCGCCGGTAGACCTTCCGGATGCTGGAAAAGAGAATACGCGCGCCCGTCAACGCATTGCCCCTGTGTCGGGAGCCGTTTTCGAGGCCCCACCTCCGGTCTGTCGCGCCAGCCGCGTCGCCGCCTCCAGCCATCGAACGGTATCGTTTCCTTTAGTAGAGCGCAACCGGATTAGATTACGAAAGTGGAAATCCATATCGGATTGTAATCTATCGTTCTTGCCTTTCGCCCCGCCATGCGCCACTGAAACATGCCGGCCGCGGTTGCGGGCGGGGAAATCAGCCGACGGGCATGCGGATGAAAGCCAGGGAAGACATCATCTATCTCGATGCGGCCGAGCTGAGGCGGCTGCTGCCCTACGACCGGCTGATCGACGTCCTGCTGCGCGATCTCTCCGGCGACATTTCCTGCCCGTCCAGGAGCTCGTTCCAGGTGGCGGGCGGCGGCAACGAGCTGCTGACGATGCCGGCCTGGACGGACGACGGCCCGATCGGCGTCAAGCTGGTGACGATCTTCCCCGGCAACAGCGCGCGGGCGATGCCCGGCGTCCATTCGAGCTACGTGCTGTTCGCCGGAAACAACGGCCGGCCGCTCGCCGTCATCGACGGCACGGAACTGACCTTCCGCAGGACGGCGGCGATCTGCGCGCTGGCGACAAGGCTGTTTTCGGCGCCCGGCCCGGGCCGGCTCGCCATGCTGGGCACCGGCGGGCTCGCCCCCCACATCGTGCAGGCCCATGTCGACACCGGGCTGGTCCGGGAGGTCGTCATCTGGGGAAGGCGGGACGAGGCGGCGAGGCAGGCAGCCTCCGCGCTCGCCGACATGGGGATCGAGGTTTCCACGTCGGCGGCGGCGGAAGAGGCCGTGCGCGGGGCCGACATCGTCGTCTGCGCCACCTCGGCCGAGCGGCCGATCCTGCGCTCCGAATGGGTCGCCGACACCGCCCATGTGAACCTGATGGGAAGCTACGCGCCGAACATGCAGGAAGCGGAATCGGCGCTGATCGCGAGGGCGCGGGTGTTCGCGGACAGCAGGGAGGCGGTCATGCAGGAGGCCGGCGACATCCTCCGGCCGATCGCGGAAGGCGTCGTGGCGAAAGATTGCATCGAGGCGGACCTGGTGGAGCTGTCGCGGCGCTTCCACTACGAGCGGCAGCCGGGCCGGCCGACCGTCTTCAAATCCGTCGGCTGGGGCGCGCTGGATCTCATCGCCTCCAGCGAGGCGGTGCGCGGCCGGCTTCCGGCCTTCGCGTGACGAAACGAGGCCGCAGCTCGACATGAGTGCCCCGGTTGCTCGGGGCAGCGGGCGTCGCGGCCATTGAGGCAGATGGAGTTTTGCGATGAGCGTTTTGATCGAGGTGCGTGATCTTGTTGTCGGGCTGGGGGTTGATGGTGGGGCGTTGTCGGGCGGCGGGTTCGGGGTGCGGACGCCGGTGACGGGCGAGACGGTCGCGGAGCTGAGGGAGACGACGCGGACGGAAGCGGAA